>CBHTTS010000071.1:0-19992 GCA_966095775.1 uncultured Variovorax sp.
GGCTGCTCGCCGCGCTGTGGTCGCTGGAGCGCGCGGACGCGCCGCCCGACTTGTCGCGGCGCTGAAGGGGCGCCGGACCGGAATATTGAACGTCGTATAAACTTGGACGACGTTCAATATTCAAGGAACCACCTTGCCAGTCCCCGAACTCCCGGGCCGCCGCGAGCGCCGCCGGGCCCAGACGCTCGACCACGTGGCCGCGACGGCGATGCGCCTCTTCGAGGCCGCGGGCTACGACGCCACCACCATGGAGCAGATCGCGCTCGCGGCCGACGTGGCCAAGGGCACGCTCTACAACCACTTCGCGACCAAGGAGGCGATCCTCGCGCACTGGATCCACATGCAGCTCGCGGCCGACGCCGAACGGCTCGGCGCGCTGGTCGCGCAGCCCGGCGGCTTCGAGGCGCGGCTCGGCGCGCTGCTCGCGGCCTCGGCCGAATGGTCGGAGCGCCACCGGACCTACCTGCTCGACTATTTCCGCTTCCGCTTCCTCAACATCGAGGACGAGCTCGGCGGCGGCGGCCCCGATGCCGACGGCCGGCCGCGCGACCTCGCGGGCCTGTTCGCGCAGCTGATCGCGGCAGCGCAGCACGACGGCACGCTGCGCGCCGACCTCACGGCCGAGCACCTCGCCTCGCTGCTGCATCACCTGTACTTCGGCGCGCTGATGCGCTGGCTCACGCTGCCGGGCCTGGTGCTGGCGGAGGAATTCGACGCCATCGTCGAACTCTTCGTGCGCGGCGCCAAGGCTGCGCCCAAGGCGCCGCGCGGGGGGAGGAAGGCATGAGGATCGCGATGCTCACCTACGGCACCGAGGGCGACACGCGCCCGCTCGCGGCGCTCTGCCACGCGCTCGACGCGGCCGGCCATGCCACGGTGCTGCTGGCCGACGGGGCCACGCTGGGCGCCGCCGACCGGCTCGGCGTGCGCACCCGCGCGCTCGCGGGCGACATCCGCGGCGCGCTCGGCGCGAGCGGCGCGATCGCCAACGTGGTGGCGCAGAGCGACCGTCCGGGCGCGGCCGCCAGGGCGCTGGCTGCGATCGCGAACACGCACGCGGCCGCATGGCTGCGCCAGACGGTGGAGACCGCGCAGGGCTGCGATGCGATCGTCTGCGCCGGCCTTGCCGCCTTCGTGGGCCTTTCGGCCGGCGAGGCGCTCGGCGTGCCGGTGATCGGCGCGGGCCTGTTCCCGCTCACGCCCACGCGCGACTTCGCGACGCCCTTCATCCCGCCCGCGCGCGTGCCGCGCTGGCTCCACCGCGCGAGCCACCACCTGGTCAACGCCATGCTGTGGCGCGCGTTCCGCCCCGCGGTCAATGCGGCGCGGGCCGAGGTCTGCGGGCTGCCGCCGCGCCGGCGGCTCTGGACCGCGCATCCGATGCTCTACGGCTTCTCGCCGAGCCTGGTGTCGCGGCCGGCCGACTGGCCCGCCAACGCCGCGGTCTGCGGCCAGTGGATTCCGCCCGCGCCCGCATGGCAGCCGCCGGCGGCGCTCGCGGCCTTCCTCGCGGCCGGCGAAGCACCGCTCTACATCGGCTTCGGCAGCATGACGGGCTTCGACGCGCGCCGCATGCGGCAGACCATCGTCGAGGCCGCCGCGGGCCGGCGCGTGGTGCTCAACCCGGGCTGGAGCGGCATCGAGGCCGGGGGGCTGCCGCCGAACGTCCACGTGGTCGGCGACGTGCCGCACGACTGGCTGTTCCCGCGCATGGCGCTGGTGGTGCACCACGGCGGCTCGGGCACGACGCATTCGGCCGCGCGCGCGGGCGTGCCGTCGGTGGTGGTGCCGTTCGCGGGCGACCAGTTCTTCTGGGCCCACCGGCTGCAGCAGGCCGGCGTGGCGCCCGCGGCGGTCGCGGGCAGCCGGCTCGATGCGGATGCGCTCGCGCGCGGCATCGCGTTCGCCGGCCAGGCCGGCGTGCGCGAACGCGCGGCCGTGCTCGGTGCCCGCATGCGCGCCGAGGACGGGCTCGCGCGCGGCGTCGAGGCGATCGAGCGCGCGCTCGCCGGCGCTTCAATCGGCGGTCGCGCCTGACTTCTTCACCAGCTCGGCCCAGCGCGGGATCTCGCGCGCCATGTGCTCGCGCAGTTCCTCGGGCGAGCTGCCGACGATCTCCATCGCGAGCTGGCCCGAGAGCTTGGCCTGCACGTCGGGCTGCCTGAGCGCCTTGGCGATCTCGGCGTTGAGCCGGTCGACGATCGGCTTCGGCGTGCCCCTGGGCGCATAGACGGCCTGCCACGACGACATCTCGAAACCCGCCACGCCCGACTCGATCATGGTCGGCAACTCGGGCACGAGCGCGATGCGCTTGCCGGTGGTCACGGCCAGCAGCTTGAGCTTGCCGCTCTTCACGAGCGGCAGCGCGGCCGTCACCTGGTCGAACATGAACGGCACCAGCCCCGAGGCCACGTCGGTCATCGCGGGCGGCGTGCCCTTGTACGGCACGTGCGTGAGCTTCACGCCGATCATGTCGGCGAACATCTCGCCCGCCAGGTGGGTCGAGGTGCCCGCGCCCGAGGACGCGAAGGTGCGCTTGGACGCGTCCTTCCTGAGCAGCGCGATCAGCTCGGCCACCGAATTCACGCCGAGCTGGCTGTTGACGATCAGCACGTTCGGCAGCCGGCCCACGAGCGTGACGGGCTCGAAGTCCTTCATCGCGTCGTAGGGCAGCTTCCGGTAGAGGCTGGGGTTGATCGCGTGCGTGCTGATGGTGCCGCCGAACAGCGTGTAGCCGTCGGGCGCGGCCTTCGCGACGTAGGCGGCGCCGATGCCGCCGGCCTGGCCGGGGCGGTTGTCCACCACCACCGACTGGTGCAGGCTCTCCTGCAGCTTGTTCGCGAGGATGCGGCCCACGATGTCGGTCGAGCCGCCGGCCGTGAACGGCACGACGTAGCTGATCGGCTTGGCGGCGGGCCATTCGGGCTGGGCCCGCGCGGGCGCCGCGGCGAGCGCGGCGAGGGTGAAGGCCGCGGCGAGGATCGACGCGCGGCGGTGGAAGGAAGCCATGGTTTTCTTGTCTCTCGTTGTGATGAAGTGAATTCGGAAGGCGCCGGCCTCAGCGGCCCTGCGCCTGCCGCCAGGCGGCGAACTCCTCGCGGCTGCGCTCGTCGGTCGGCGGATAGAGGCCGAGGATCGAGCGCCCTTCCTGCACCTTCTGCTGCACGAAGTCCTCGAACACCGTCATCTCGGTGGCCTCGGCCGCGATCTCGTCGGCCATCGCCGCGGGGATCACGACCACGCCCTCGGCATCGCCGACCATCACGTCGCCGGGCCAGACCGCGACGTCGCCGCAGCCGATCGGCACGTTGATGTCGATCGCCTGGTGCAGCGTGAGGTTGGTCGGCGCGCTCGGGCGCTGGTGGTAGGCGGGAAAGCCGAGCTTCGCGATGTCGGGGCTGTCGCGGAAGCCGCCGTCGGTCACCACGCCGGCCGCGCCGCGCTTCATGAGGCGCGTCACGAGGATGCCGCCGGCCGACGCGGCGCGCGCGTCCTTGCGGCTGTCCATCACCAGCACCGCGCCCTCGGGGCACTGCTCCACGGCCTGGCGCTGCGGATGGCTGCGGTCGTTGAACACGGTGATCGGGTTCAGGTCCTCGCGCGCGGGCATGTAGCGCAGCGTGAAGGCCTCGCCCACCATGTTCGGCAGCGCGGCATGGAGCGGGTGCACGTTCTGGATGAACTGGTTGCGCAGGCCGCGCTTGAACAGCGCCGTGCACAGGGTGGCGGTGCTGACCTTCTTGAGTCTCTCGCGGGTGTCGGGATTCACGTCGTCTCCGGGGTGGTGGTGTCAGAAGATGTCGGGCTCGGGCACGGGGCGGCCGAAGGTCGTCTCGAGGAAGTCGAAGTCGCAGCCTTCGTTCGCCTGCAGGATGTGCCGGCCGAACATCCAGCCGTAGCCGCGCTCGTAGCGCGGCGGCGGCGCGACCCAGGCGGCGCGGCGGCGCGCGAGCTCCTCGTCGCTCACCTCGAGGTGGATGGTGCGCGCGGGCACGTCGACGCGGATGCGGTCGCCGGTTCGCACCAGCGCGAGCGGCCCGCCCACCGCGGCCTCGGGCGTGCAGTGCAGCAGGCAGCCGCCGTAGCTGGTGCCGCTCATGCGCGCGTCGGACAGGCGCAGCATGTCGGTCACGCCCTGCCTGAGCAGCTTGGTCGGAATCGGCAGCATGCCCCATTCGGGCATGCCCGCGCCGCGCGGGCCGGCGTTGCGCAGCACCAGGATGTCGTCGCCCGTGACGTCGAGCGCGGGGTCGTCGACCGCCTGCTTGAGGCTCGGGTAGTCGTCGAACACCAGCGCGCGGCCGGTGTGCCGCAGCAGGTGCGGCGCGCAGGCGCTGGGCTTGATCACCACGCCGTCGGGCGCGAGGTTGCCGCGCAGCACCGCGAGCGCGCCTTCGGCGTAGATCGGGTTGTCGAGCGGCCGGATCACGTCGTCGTTGAACACCTCGGCGCCCGCGATGTTCTCGCCGAGCGTGCGGCCGTTGACCGTGAGCGCGCCGGTCGCGAGATGGCCGCGGATGCGCTCGAGCATCGCGGGCAGGCCGCCGGCATAGAAGAAGTCCTCCATCAGGTAGCGCTCGCCGCTCGGCCGGATGTTGGCGATCACCGGCACGCGGCGGCTCGCCGCGTCGAAGTCGGCCAGCGTGACCGGATGGCCCGCGCGGCGCGACATCGCGATCAGGTGGATGATCGCGTTGGTGCTGCAGCCCATCGCCATCGCGCAGGCGATGCCGTTCTCGAAGCTCGCGCGCGAGAGCATCTTCGCGGGCGTGAGGTCGTCCCAGACCATCTGCACGATGCGCCGGCCGCACTCGGCGCTCATGCGCACGTGGTTGGCATCGGCCGCGGGAATGCTCGAGGCGCCCGGCAGCGTGAGGCCCACGGCCTCGGCGATGCCCATCATCGTGGCCGCCGTGCCCATGGTCATGCAGGTGCCGTGGCTGCGCGCGATGCCGGCCTCCATCTCCTGCCAGGCCTGGTCGCTGAGCTGGCCCGCGCGGCGCCGGTCCCAGTACTTGAAGGCGTCGGAGCCCGAGCCCAGCACCTGGCCGCGCCAGTTGCCGCGCAGCATCGGCCCGGCCGGCAGGTAGATGAACGGCAGGCCCATGCTCATCGCGCCCATGGCGAGGCCCGGCGTGGTCTTGTCGCAGCCGCCCATCAGCACCGCGCCGTCGATCGGGTGGCTGCGCAGCAGCTCCTCGGTCTCCATCGCGAGGAAGTTGCGGTAGAGCATGGTCGTGGGCTTGACCATGCTCTCCGACAGCGAGATCGCGGGCAGCTCGAGCGGGAAGCCGCCGGCCTGGAAGATGCCGCGCTTGACGTCGTCGACGCGCTGCTTGAAGTGCGAGTGGCACTGGTTGGCGTCGCTCCAGGTGTTGACGATCGCGATCACGGGCTTGCCGGCCCAGTCGGCGGGCGCATAGCCCATCTGCATCACGCGCGAGCGGTGGCCGAAGGAGCGGAAGTCGTCGGGCGCGAACCAGCGCGCACTGCGCAGCGTGTCGTAGGAGCGGGGCATCGGGGGGTGTCTCGGTCGTTCTCAGGCGGGATGCGGTACATTAAAACACTAATATATCAGTGGGTCAAAGCGAAAATCGCAGGCGATGACTGCCCTCCCCCGGATCCGACTCGACCGCACGCGCCTGGCCGCGCCGCAGGTGCTCGAAAAGCTGCGTGACGCCATCCTTTCCCTCGAGCTCGCGCCCGGCACCGTGCTGGCGCGCCAGGAACTGGCCGACCGCTTCGGCGTGAGCCAGACGCCGGTGCGCGAGGCGCTGCTGCGCCTGGCCGAGGAAGGCCTCGTGGAGGTGTTCCCGCAGCACGCCACGCTGGTCAGCCGCATCGACGTCGAGGCGGCCCGGCAGGCGCCCTTCCTGCGCCGCTCGATCGAGCTCGAACTCGTGCACCAGCTCGCGGCCGAGGCGCCGCCCGAGCTGGTGCCGCAATTGCAGGCGCAGATCGCGCTGCAGGCCACGCTCGCCGCGGCGCGCCAGTACGGCGAGTTCGTGAACGCCGACCGCAAGTTCCATCACCTGATGTACGAGGCCGCGGGCATGCCGGGCCTCTGGGACCTGGTGTGCCGCGTCTCGGGCCACGTCGACCGGCTGCGCCGCCTGCACCTGCCGACCGCCGGCAAGACGGAGGCCATCCTGCGCGACCACCGCGCGATCGTGCGCGCGATCGCGAAGCACGACGGCGCGGGCGCGCAGAAGGCGCTGCGCGAGCACCTGTCGGGCACGCTGAGTTCGCTGCCCGAGATCTGCGCGCGACACCCGGACTTCATCGCGCCCGCGCGCTGAGCAGGCCGACCGAACGCGCGCCGCCGCGCCGGCCCTCAGTCGAGCGGCAGCTTCGCCTTGCGCGCCAGCTCGCGCCAGCGCCGCACCTCCCCCGTCACGAACGCGGTGCTCTCCGCCGGGCTGGCGGCCGCGCCCGGCTCGAGGCCGACGTTGGCGAGGCCGGCCTGGACTTCGGGCTTGCGCAGCGCCTGCGCGATCGCGGCGTTCAGCGCCTTCGCGCGATCGGCCGGCAGACCCGCCGGCGCGGCGGCCACGAACCACTGCGCGGCGTCGAAGCCCGGGAGCCCGGCCTCGTGCAGGGTGGGCACGTCGGGCAGCGCGGGCGACCGCGCCGCGGTCGAGACGCCGTAGGCGCGCAAGCGGCCGGCCTTGATGTGCGGCAGCACCGGCGTGATGCCCAGCATGGCGAGCGGCACCTCCCCGCCGACGACGTCGACCACGGCCTGGCTGCCGCCCTTGTAGGGCACGTGCACGATCTGCGTTTGCGCGATCTGGTTCATCAATTCGCCCCCCAGGTGCTGGCCGGTGCCCGTGCCCGAGGTCGCGAAGCTGAAGGCCTGCGGGTCCTTCCGGGCCGCGGCGAGCAGCGCTTCCAGCGTGGGCGGCATCGGCCGCGCGGCGGTCCCCACCAGCACCATCCGGCCCGAGGCCAGCATGGCGATGCCGGTCAGCTCCTTGCCGATCTGCGGCGCGGGGGCGCCGTACAGGATCGGCCCCGGGACCGTGACCAGGGTCAGGCCGTCGGGCGCGGCCCTGGCGACGGCCTGCAAGGCGGTGGCGCCGGCCGCGCCCGCCCGGGTTTCCACCACCACGGCCGGGCCGCGCGTCAGCTCGACCTCCCCTGCCCCCAGGCGGGTCAGCACGTCGGTGCTGCCGCCGGGCGGTTGGCCGACCAGCCAGGTGATGGCGCGGCGCGGTGCCTGGCCCTGAGCGAAAACGCGCGGCGCGCTGGCGAGCGCGAGGGTGCCGGCCAGGGCGGCCACGGCGCGGCGACGGGAAAGGTGGGACATGGTCATGGTGCGCTTCAGTCGGGTTGGCCCGGGGGCGTGTTGGGATGCTGCGCGAAGCTGTCCTGGAAGGCCTTCACGAGCTTGAGCATCGGCCCGAGCACCCAGGTGTTGTGGACCAGCACGTCGGTGGTTTCCTTCGGGTCGCGCGTGATGTTGAACAGGTAGGGCGACTCGAGCTTGCCCTTGCCTTCGTTGACCTCGGGCTCCCAGTAGTAGTGCAGCTTCCAGTCGCGCCACTTCACCGCGCGCAGCTCGTTCTTGATGTAGAACGGAAAGCCCTCGCGCGCCGACTTCTCCTGCTCGCCGAGCAGGAACGGCAGCTGGTCCACGCCGTCGATCGGCCGGTCGTCGGGCACGGCCGCGCCCCCCACCCGCGCCAGCGTGGCGAACAGGTCGGTCACGTGCACGATCTCGTTGCTCACGCGGCCGGCCGCGATGCGGCCGGGCCAGCGCGCGACGAAGGGCACGCGCAGGCTGCCTTCCATCGCCGTGTGGTAGGTGCCGCTCCAGGGCCCGGCCGTGCCGCGGTACGGCGCGCGGAACTCGGGGCCGTTGTCGCTGCAGAAGACGAGCAGCGTGTCCTCGGCCAGGCCCATCGCATCGATCGCCTGCACCACTTGGCCCACGCGGTGGTCCATCTCGACCATCGCATCGGCGAAGTCGCCGGCACCCGTGCGGCCCGCGAAGTCGGGATGCGGCAGCGTCGGGAAATGCAGGTGCACCAGCGGCAGGTACAGGAAGAACGGCCGCTTCGCCTGCGCATGGCGGCGCATGAAGGCGAGCGACATTTCCACCAGCTCGGCGTCGATGCGGCGGCGCGCCTCGAGGTCGTAGACCTTCACGCCTTCGGAGGCCTCGCCGCTTCGCCCGCGCATGATCCAGGGCAGATCGACCACGCTCGGATCGAAGCCGACGGTCGAGGTGAACTGGCTCTCGTCCGTGGTGCGCGGGATGCCGTACCACTCGTCGAAGCCGCGGTCCGAGGGAAAGCGCCCGGGCACGTCGCCCAGGTGCCACTTGCCGTAGTGCGCCGTCGCATAGCCCTGGCGCGACAGCAGCTGCGCCAGCGTGACCTCGCGCCGCGCGAGCCCCTGCGGCAGCCCCGGCGGCACCGACTGCAGGCAGCCCGTGCGGATCGGATGGCGCCCGCTCATCAGCGCCGAGCGCGTCGGCACGCAGTCGCTCTCGACGTTGAAGTTCTGCAGCAGCAGGCCCTGGCGCGCGAGCGCGTCGATGTTCGGCGTGGGCGCGCCGCGCAGCGCGCCGCCGCCGTAGCAGCCGAGTTCGCCCCAGCCGAGGTTGTCGGCCACGATGAGGACGATGTTGGGAGGTGAAGCGGTCGTGGGCATGGCGTTCGTTCGAGGTGGGCAGGCTTCCAATCTACGCCCGCGCCGCCGCCATGCCCATTCCTCAATGGCGCTCGCGTCATAAACTGCGGGAATGTCCCTCTCGATGCGCGACATCCAGTACTTTCTCGCCGTGGCCCGCAGCGGCCTGCTCTCGGTCGCGGCCGACGAACAGGGCGTGACCCAGCCCGCGCTGACCAAGGCCGTGCGCCGCGTGGAGGCGGAGTTCGGCCTGCAGCTGTTCGAGCGCAGCGCGCGCGGCATGGTGCTGACCTCGGCCGGGCTGCGCGTGGCCGAGCAGGCGCGGCGCCTGCAGGCCGACTATGCCGACACCGTGATGCTGGCCGAGGAGATGCGCGCGCAGCAGTCGGGCCTGCTGCGCGTGGGCGTGACCGACACCACGGCCGGCAACCGCGTCGCGGCCGCGCTCGGCGCGCTGCTGTCGCAGCGCCCGGGCCTGCGCGTGCGGATGCGCGTGGACCGCTCCGACACGCTCGCCGGCGCGGTGCGCGAAGGCGAACTCGACCTCGCGCTGGTGCCCGCCTACGAAGGCCAGCCGCTCGACGCCGAGCGCACCAAGGTCGACAACGACCCGATGCTGCCGCTGGTGCGCGCCGGGCATCCGCTCGCGCGGCGCGCCCGCGTGGGCCTGGCCGACGTGGCCGGCTACGGATGGATCTCGGGCCCGGCCAACTCGGCCGCCTCCAAGGCGATCGCGGAGATCTTCGCGCGCCACAAGCTCGCCGCGCCGCGCGTGGTGATGGAGGTGCCCTTCGCCTCCGAACTCAACCTCTCGGTGCTCGCCGCGACCGACCTCGTGGCGCTGGTGCCGCGCTCCTTCATGCGGCATGCCGAGGACCACCGCTTCACCGTGCTGCCCGTGGCCGCGCTGCGCGTGCCGCGCGCGGTGGTGCTGCTGTCGCGGCCCGGCGCCACGTGGACGCCGCTGATGGAGGCGCTGCGCGACAGCCTGCTGCGGCCCCGCGCGCGCTAAAGTGGCGGCCATGCAAGCCAGGAAGGCCGCCACGAAGAAGACGCCCGCCCGCCGGAAGACGGCCGAAGCGCCCGCCGCGCCGCGCCTGCTCGCGGGCGGCAATCCGCAGATCCCCAAGGCCGAGGGCGATGCGCCCGTGCAGGCCTACATCGCGGCGCTGCCGGGCTGGAAGCAGGCGGTCGGCCGCCGCCTCGACGCGGTGATCGTGCGCACCCTCCCCGGCGTGAAGAAGGCCGTCAAGTGGAACTCGCCGCACTACGGCATCGAGGGCCAGGGCTGGTTCCTCGGCATCCATGCCTTCACGCGCTACCTCAAGGTGGCCTTCTTCCGCGGCGCATCGCTCGTGCCGATGCCGCCGGGCACCTCGAAGCAGGCCGAGGTGCGCTACCTCGACATCTACGAGGACGCCCCCTTCGACGAGGCGCAGTTCGCCGACTGGGTGCGGCAGGCGAGCCGGCTGCCCGGCCCCTGAGCCACGGCGCGCGAACCGGCCGGGCTCAATCGAACGAGACGCCGAATCCCACGCGCACGAGCGCCTTGCCGCCCCCCGAACCCCAGCCGATGCCGGCATGCAGCGTCTTCTGGCCGTCCTGCGATCGCTTCAGCAGGTTGAAGCCGACGCCCGCCTGGCCGTTGTAGCCCGCGACAGCGCCGCTGACGTGGTAGCGCCCGGGCTCGACCGGCGTCACCACCGCCATCGCGGCCGATGCGGCGATGCCGCCCGACAGCATGCGCGTGTTGCTGTTCACCTGCTCGGCCAGCGTGTCGATGCGGCCATTCATCGCGGCCGTCACGGCCTGGAGCTGCTGCACGTTGACGGCGTCGTTCGGCGCCACGCCGGGCGCGACGTTGTGCAGACCCACCGGGCCGCCCGAGCCGCCGTTGCCCAGGCTCACGTTGTCGTGGTCGATGCTGCCGTCGGGCTTGGTGTCGTAGCGCACCGTCCGCTCCAGGTTCGTCGTGTCCGGGCCGTCCGTCGAGCCCTTGCCGAGCGCGATCTGGCTGGGCGCCTGCTGCGTCGCATAGCGCTGGCTTCCGTTCACGGCGTCGGTGCTGCCGGCGTCGACCCGGCCGGCCGCCACGTTCTGGAGCTGTCGCTCGGCGCCCGGTGCGCCGATGCTGACCACGCCCACGGGATGGGCGCCGGCGAAGTTGTAGACGGCGCCGCCCACCACCCCGCTGGCGACCGGCACCGCCGTGCCGGTGATCGCGTCGCTTCCGAGCGCGACGTCGCGCTCGGGCTTCGCCCCCGCGCCCGCGCCGAGCGCGAGGCGGCGCGCGCCGAGCGCCTTCGCGCCGGTGCCCACGGCGGCCGACCGCGCGCCGGCGGACTGCGCGCCGTTGCCGAGCGCGAGGCTTTCCGCGCCCGTGGCGGCGGTGGTGCTGTCGCCGAACAGCAGCGACTGACCGCCCAGGCTCGCCGCGAGGCTCGCGAGGCTGGCCGCGTCGGGCGCGAAGGCGGCCGGATCGTTGGCCACGCCGCGGACCAGCGCCAGCCCGCCCGAAGCGGTCGGCACGTGACAGGTCCAGACCGGCGCGGTCCCGCTGGGCGTGCCCACCGTCGTGCAGACCGCGCCCGAAGGATTGAGGGTGTAGGACGAGCCGACCAGCGTGTCCGCGCCCGCCGGCGAATGCAGGCCCCAGGCCGCGATCCATGCGGCCTGCCACCAGCGCACGCTGCGCCTGCATCGCGCCACGGGCGCCGAGGGAAGGGGGGCACGCCGATCGCGGCGCGGGTTGCGGATGCGGAGCTGCGGGTGATCGTTCATGGTGCATTCAATCTATCCCGGCCCCCGGCACGCAGCGCCGCGTCCGCCGCCCGAAAGGCGGGCGAAGCATGAACTATTTCGCTACATCCGCCGGCGATGTGTCCACGGACACGCGCGGCAGCAGCCGCAGCGCGACCAGCAGGCCGCCGATGCGGTCCGGCAGATGGCCGCACCACCGCGATGCTGTCGGCCATCCTCGACGACCGGTCCGTTCAGCCGCTCGAGCGGCTGCGCGCGCTGGTGCATGCCTTCGTGCGCTCCGAGTGCGACGAGGCGGCGATGCGCGTGGCGCTCGGCGACGCCGCCCCGCTCTACCGCGACGCGCCCGAGGCCCGGGCCGCGAAGGCCGCGGGCGCGCGCACGCTCCGCCGCTTCATGCGGGAGGCGCTGCCGGACGCCGCGCGCACGGTGCGCACGCGCGCGGCCGACCTCGTCTGGGACACGCTCGGCGCGGTCGGATGCGATGGCCGACATGTTCTGCGCCTGGCTCGAGCGCCTCGGCGCGCGCTCAGACCGCTGAGGCGCCGAACAGCCCGCCCCAGCCCCGCACCAGCCGCGGGTCGGCGCCGGCGATGCCGAGCGCGCGCCACACCACGGTCGCGACCGAGTCGTAGATCGGGATGCCGAGCTCGCGCTCCATCGCCTCGACGAGCTGCGCGCCGCGCAGGTTGGTGCACATCACGACGATCGCGTCGGGGCCGGCCTGCGCCACCTCGCGCAGCATCCGGCGCAGGGTCTCGGGCCCGACCTCGCCGAACGCGAAGTTGACCGTGAGGCCGAGGTGGCGCTCGGCCACGCAGTCGATGCCCAGCGCGGCGTAGTTGGCCACGATGCGCTGCTGCACCTCGTCGACGTACGGCGACACCAGGCCCAGCGTGCGCGCGCCCTGCGCCGCCAGCAGGTCGTTGAGCGCGAGCACCGAGGTGGTCGCGGCGATCCCCGTGGCCTCCGTGATGCGCTCGCACAGCGCGCGGTCGCGCTCGAAGCCGAGCCAGCTCGCCGAGGTGCCGCTCCAGCCGATCGCGTCCACGCGCGCGTCGGCGAGCAGCCGCGCGGCATCGAGGATCGGCGCCGGATCGAACTGGCTGCGCGAGGCTTCTCGCATCGAGATCTCGGTCACGGCGAAGCGCGCGAAGTGCGCCGTGACGCCGGGCACGCCCGCGACCATCGCGCTGGTCAGCGGCTCGAGCGCGGTGTTGGACGAGGGCGTGAGCACGCCGATGCGTCGTGCGGTGGTGGTCGTGGTCATGGTCGTCTCAGAAGAAGGCCTCGAGCGGCGCCAGCCCGAACAGCTCGGCGCGCACGTGCGTGCCCTCCGAGGCGAAGAGCATGCCGGTGCAGGAGCCGGTGGCGACCACCTGCCCCGCGCGCAGCCCGGCCCCGCGTGCCGCGCAATGGTTGGCGAGCCAGGCGAGCAGCCCGCGCGCATCGCTGGCCGGATGCTCCGCGGCGGTGCGCGCCACCAGCTGGCCGTCGAAGCGCACCTCGGCCTCGACCGCGCGCAGATCGAGCCAGGCCGGCTCGAAGGGCCGTGCGGGGCCGAGCACCAGGCCGCCGTGGCACAGCAGGTCGGCGAGCTGCGCGTCGCGGCCCGCGTCGAGCCAGTCCGACAGCCGCGTCTCCGCGACCTCGATCGCCGGCAGCACCGCATCGACCGCGGCCACGGCCTCGTCGCCGGTGTACGGCGCGGCGCGCGGCGGCAGGTCTGCGCCGAGGCGGAAGCAGACCTCGAGCTCGATGCCGCGCAGATGCCAGCCGGGGCCGCGCAGCACCGCCGCATCGCGGTGCAGGCCCGGGGCGGGCAGCGGCGCGCACAGCGGCTGCCCGTCGGCGCCGGTGCCGAGCTTCCAGCCGCCGATCGGGCCGAGCGCGGCGAGGCCCGCGTCCTGCACCGCATAGGCCTCGCTTCGGCTGCGGACCCGCAGCAGGGTCGAGGCCACGCGCCGGCCCTCGCGCCGCGCCCGGTCGAGCGCCTGCGCGGCGGCCACGGGGTCGAACGCCGGCGCGGCGGCAGCGTCGGACGCCGCGGCGGGCATCCTCAGAGCGCGGGAAAACGTCGCCACGGGCGGCTCTTCTCGATCGCGCCGGCGAGCGCGAGCAGCGCGTCGTCCGCGCCCTCGGGTCCGACCAGCTGCATGCCGACCGGCAGGCCCTCGGCGAAGCCGCAGGGCAATGCGATCGCCGGCAGGCCGACCGCGTTCGCGAAGCCCGCGAACACCGCGTGGCCGCGCGGGCCGACCTCGCGGCCCGCGATCTGCGACGGGTGCGTGAGCTCCGCCGGCCACGGCAGTGCGGCCGCCGCGGGCGTGAGCAGGAAGTCGCAGTCCTCGAACAGGTGCGCCAGCGCGACGCGCAGCCGCTCGGCCTCGAAGAACAGTTCGAACAGGTCGCAGGCCGAGGCCTTGCGGCCGGCCTCGGCGTTGGCCTGCATCGCGGGGCCGAACACGGCCGGATCGAGCGGCCCGTGCCCGAGCGCCTGCGGATGCGCGACCAGCCACGCCAGCCCGACCTGGGCCAGCAGGGCCCAGCGCTGGTTCACGGCTTCGGCCAGGTCGAAGGCCGGCGCCGTCCGCACGTCGTGGCCGAGCGCCGCGAGCTCACCGGCCGCCGCCTCGGTCAGTGCCGCGATCCGCGGGTCCACCGGATGGTCGCCGAAGCGCGGCACGAAGAGGATGCGCGCGCCGCGCGGCGCGGGCGCCTCCTGCGGCGGCGCGGCGCGCCCGATCGCGCGCAGCACCGCGCGCGCGTCCTCGACGCTGCGCGCGATCGGGCCGGCCACCTCGAAGTCCAGGAAGATCGGCGGCAGGCCGCCCTCGCGCGGCACGCGCCCGCGCGAGGGCTTGAAGCCCACGAGGTTGGTGTGCGAGGCGGGCCGCCGTATCGAGCCCCCGCCGTCGGTGCCGAGCGCGACCGGGCAGCCGCCCGCGGCCACCAGCGCGGCCGCGCCGCCGGAGGAGCCGCCCGGCGTCAGCGCCGGGTTCCACGGGTTGCGCGTGGGGCCGAAGACCGGGTTGTCGGTGTAGCCCTGCATCGTGAACTCGGGCACGTTGGTCTTGCCGAAGATCACGGCGCCGGCCGCGCGCAGCCTGGCCACCGGCAGCTCGTCGCGCGCCGCCACCAGGCCCGCGAGCGCGCGGCTGCCCCAGTGCGTCGGCAGGCCGGCGACCTGCAGGTTGTCCTTGATGGTGACGGGCACGCCGTCGAGCGCGCCGAGCGCGCGGCCCGCGCGCCAGCGCTCGGCGCTCTGCGCGGCCGCGCGCGCGGCGCCCTCGGCATCGACCGCGACGAGCGCGTTGAGCCGCGGGTTCACCTCGCGGCTGCGGGCGAGGCAGGCCTCGAGCGCCTCCGGCGGCGTGAACGCGCCCCGCGCGAACCCGGCCGAGAGCTCGGCGGCCGTGTACTGCCACAGCGGTGTGGTCGCCGTCATCGGGTGCCCGCTCACATGTGCGCCGGCAGCCATGTCGCCAGCTTGGGAAAGACCATCAGCAGCAGCGTGAACAGGATCATGATCAGCGCATAGGGCAGCGCGCCGAGGATCGCGTCCTGCACGCTGCCCTTGTCGGGGCGGATGCTGTGCACCACGAACAGGTTCATGCCCACCGGCGGCGTGATCAAGCCGAGCTCGCACATCAGCACGATGAAGATGCCGAACCAGATCGGGTCGATGCCGACCGCGAGCGCGATCGGATAGGTGATCGGGATCGTCGCGACCTGCATCGACAGCACGTCCATGAACATGCCGAGGACCAGGTAGAACACGATCAGCGCGAGGATCAGGCCGGTGGCCGAGAGCCCCAGCCCCGCGACCCACCGGGTCATCGCCTCCGCCACGCCGGTGAGGCTCACCGTGAGGTTGAGGATGAAGGCCGCCACCACGATCAGCAGGATCATGCCGCTCACGCGCGCCGTCGAGATGAAGCAGTTCAGCAGCAGCTCGCGGTCGAGCCGGCCCGAGCGCCACACGAAGCCCAGCGCCGCGATCACGCCCAGCGCCGCGCTCTCGGCCGCGGTGGCGATGCCGAAGTAGAGGCTGCCCATCACGATGCCGAACACCACCATCGGCGGCACCAGGTGCACCAGCACCCGCAGGCGCTGCGCGAGCGGCACCCGGGGCTCGCGCATCGCGTTGCCGCTCGCGAGGCTGGAGGCGCCGATCCAGAGCATGAAGCACAGCGTCAGCAGGAGGCCCGGCACGATGCCGGCGATGAACAGCTTGCCGATCGAGTTGTTGGTCAGCGAGCCGTAGACGATCATGTTCACGCTCGGCGGAATCAGGATGCCCAGCGTGCCGCCCGCGGCCAGGCTGCCGAGCGACGCGCGCATCGGGTAGCCGCGCTTCTGCAGCGAAGGCAGCGCGACCGTGCCGACCGTGGCCGCGGTGGCCACCGACGAGCCCGAGGTCGCGGCGAACAGCGCGCAGCTGCCGATGTTGGTGTGCAGCAGTCCGCCGGGCAGCCGGCCCAGCCAGGCCGAGAGCGCGATGTACATGCGGTCGGCGATGCCGGAGCGCAGCAGCAGCTCGCCGAGCAGCACGAACAGCGGCACCGCGGTGAGCAGGTTCTCGTTCTGCACGCCCCAGACCACCGGCGCGATCGACTCGAGGAACGGCAGCCCATAGGCGGCGATGCCGCCGACGATGCCCACCGCCGCCATCGACACCGCGATCGGCAGCCCGGCCAGCATCATCGCGAGCATCGCGAGGAAGGCGAATCCGATCAGCGCCACGTTCACGATGCCTCTCCTTCGGCCGCCTGGCGCACCTTGAGGTCCTCGAGCTCCTCCCTGAGCTCCTCCTTCGCGCCCTTGGGGTGGAAGTCGCGGTTGAGCGCGGCCAGGTCGCCCGCGAGCAGCAGCCGCGTGGCGCGCAGCGCGAGCGCGCCGCCGACCAGCGCGAACACCACCAGCCCGGCATACCAGACGCCCTGCGGGATGATCAGCGGCGTGGCCCAGGGCGTCTGCGCGGTGCTGCGGTAGGCCATGGTGTCCTGGATCACCTTGAACGCGGCCCAGGCGATGAAGCCCGCGAACAGCGCGAGCGAGGCGATCGAGGCCCAGTTGAGCAGCGCCTGCACGCGCGGCGGGAACTTCTCGTGGAACACGTCGACGCGGATGTGGCTGCGGCCCATCAGCGCCAGGCTGAAGGCGATGGTCGATCCCACCGCGAGCGCATAGCCGCCGAGCTCGTCCGCGCCCTGCAGCGAGACGTTGAAGAGCTTGCGCGCGAGGGTCTCGACCGTCACGATCACCGCGAGGCCGAGGAAGATCGCGCCGAACAGGGTCGCCAGCGTGGTCTCGATGCGCGCCTTCAGGCCGGCGCGCGGCGCGGCCGGCCCGGCCCCGGCCCCGGCGGCGGGCGGCGCCGGCCGCGTGCCGTTCGTCATCGCGCCCGGGTTCACTTGAGCCCCAGCACCGGCGCGACGGTGGCCTGCCAGGCCTTCGAGCAGCCGGGGTTGGACTTGTCGCAGACCTCGGCCCAGACCGGCAGCGACACCTTGGCGACCGCGCCGCGCACGAGCTCGACGTCCGCGGGCGTGACCGGCACGTTGACGAGGTTGAACTTCTTGCCGGTGGTGCACGGCTCCTTGCCGGCGTTGCAGTTGAGCGCGTCCTGGAACAGCGCCTCGGAGTAGGTCCAGACCTCCTCGGTCAGCGCGTCGAACGCGGCCTGCAGCTTGGTGCGCTGCTCGGCCGACAGGGCCTTCCACGACTTCATCGTCATGCCGTAGCCGTTGAGCGCCATCTGGAAGCCGATCGCGAGCTGGTGCGTCGTGACCTCGGGCCAGCCGGCCGAATTGGCCGAGCTGGGCCCGGTGATCGCGCAGTCGACCACGCCGAGCGAAAGCGACTGGTGCGTGTCGGCGAACGACACCGGCACCGGCGTGCCGCCGACCATCTCGATGAACTTGGCGAGGTTCTGGTCGTAGACGCGGACCTTCATGCCCTTGACGTCGGCGAGCTTCGCGATCGGCTTCTTGCAGAACAGGATCTGCGGCCCGAACGGCCACACGCCGAGCAGCTTGACGCCGAACTGCGACTGCAACCGCGCGTCGGCCGTCTCGAAGTAGGCCTTGGCGACCTTGCGGCCGGTCGCGTAGTCGGGCGCCGCGCCCACCAGGTCCAGGCCGAGGATGGTCGGCTCGTCGCGCGAGTTCTGCGACACGCGCAGCGAGACGATGTCGAACAGCCCGGCCTTCATCACGCGCAGCTGCTCCGTGTCCTTGATGCCGAGCGTGTCGATGGGCTTGTAGTCGACGTCGATCGGCAAGCCCGTGCGCGCCGCGAAGTTCTCGAAGAAGGGCTGTTCCTTGTTCTTCTGGATCAGGCCGGTGGCGAGTGGCTGGCCGATGGCCTTGAGCTTGATCCGGTCATCGGCGTGCGCCGCGGGCAGCGCGAGCGCGGCGCCGAGCGCCAGCGCGACGGCGAGGATCGGGGATCGGAGGAAGTGCGGATGCAGCGGCATGGTGGCTCCTGGCGAACGGTGGGTCGATGGCGGGGTCCGGCGCACCGCCGGGCGGAAGGCCCGGCGGCCGTGTGATGCCATTGGAGCGCGCCCGCCGCGCCGCGCGGGGACTTTTCCGCAGCGCGGGACGGCACGAAGATTTCCTTCCGAATCAACGACTTGGCGTCGCCCGCCGGTGGAAATCCGGCTAGCGCGGACGTCCGCCGTAGGCCGCGGTGATCTCGTCGGCGGCGCCGCGCACGGTCTGGCCGAGCGCGGGGAAATCGGCGCTGCGGATGCGCTGCGTGGGCCCCACGAGCGAGATCGCGCTGAAGGGCTGGCCGTGCTCGTCGCGGATCGCCGCGGCGATGCAGCGCAGGCCGAGCGCGTTCTGCTCGTCGTCGACCGCATAGCCGGCGCGGCGCACCTCGCCGAGGGTCTCGTGCAGCCGCGAGGCGCGCGCGATCGTGTTGCTGGTGAGCTTGGGCAGGCCGTAGGTGCGCAGGTACTGCAGCACGTCGTCCTCGGCCATCGCGGCGAGGATCGCCTGCCCCATCGCGGTGCCATGCAGCGGTGCGCGGAAGCCGGGCTTGCCGATGGCGCGCATGGTCTCGCGGCTCTCGACCTGCGTCACGAACACGATGTCGCCGAGGTCGGCGACGCCGAGGTTGATGCTCTCGCCCGAGAGGTCGCGCAGCCGGCGCATCACGGGCAGCGCCAGTTCCGCGATACGCCGCCGCCGCGCGAAGGCCGCGCCGACCGAGAAGCAGCGCACGCCCACGTACCAGAGGTTGGTCTCGCGGTCGAACTGCACGAAGCGGCGCTGCTCCAGCGTGGTGAGCAGGCGGTGCACGGTGGACGACGACAGCCCGGTGTGGGCGGCGATGTCGACCAGCCGGTAGCCCTCGTCGTCCTCGGCGAGCAGCTCGAGCAGCTGCATCGCGCGCGTGAGGGACTGCACGGTCCCGTCGTTGTCGCGCTCGATGCGGATCACCGGGGACGGCTTGGCGGAACGGCGGGTCGGGCTGGCGGTCATGACACCCCTGATGCAAGTTGCGCACCAGATCGTCCCGGACGCGGCCCCCGCGGCGCAGGGTGTTTACACCTAGGCGCGGCCCGGGCGCCGCGCGGGCCTCAGAGCACGCTGCCCGAATGCCGCCGCAGCGTCTCGCGGTCCAGGATCGCGATCGCGTTGTAGCCGAGGCTGATCGCGCCGGCGTCGGCGAGCCGGCGCAGCGCCTTGTTGACCGACTGCCGTGTGACCTGCAGCAGCGCCGCGAGGTCCTCCTGCGTGAGCCGCAGGCCGATGCGGACCTCGTTGCCGTCGTCGCTGCCGTAGAGCGCGGCGAGGCGCTCGAGCGTGGCGGTCAGGCGCTCGGAGAAGCTGCCCATGCGCGCCGTGAGCAGCGTCTCGAGCACCTGGCGGTGCTGCTTCATCAGCATCAGCGTCATGTCGCGCCAGAGCGCGGGCTGCTCGTCGAGCAGCTGGCGGATCTCCGCGGTCGGCATGCGCGCGACCACGGTGTTGACGCGCGCGCTGAAGTCGTAGGCGACCTCGCCGTCGACCTCGGGCCCTTCGAGCACCCGCACCAGCCCGACCAGGCTGCCGGGGCCGAGCATGGTCACGGCCGCGCGCCTGCCGCCCGGCGGCGTGCGGCTCACGAGCACGTGGCCCGAGATGACGAAGAAGGTCCAGGGGGCGCCGGTCTCGCTGCCCACGAGTTCGTCGGGGGCGTGGCGCTGGACCTGCGACCTGGCGATCAGCCGGGCCATCAGCGCCGGCGGCCATGGCGCGAAGCCCGAAGAGAGCCGCAGCGCATGCTCCATCAGCGCCGCGTCCTTCGGAGTGGGTGCGGAATTCTTCAAGTCGATCCTTCGGACGGCACAGGCGGCATCCGGCTGTCCCCGGGAGATCGGGGACAGCCGGCCGCGTGTTCTTATCCCCCCGCGACTTTGCCGGCGGCTTACCATCCATTTACACCACCACCCGCCGGGCCGGCAGCACCGGGGCGAGCAAGGCGGTGAAGCGGAGGGGAAGCGGCATCACGGAGACTCTGCGCCGAATGCCGCCGGCTTCAAGCCGGAGTGAGGGTGGGCGGTGATCAGATTTAAAATTTGGAAAACAGGAAAAGAAC
>CBHTTS010000072.1:0-19900 GCA_966095775.1 uncultured Variovorax sp.
TCGGCCGCCGCGGGGGCCTTCGTTGCCCCCCCCCTTCGCCCAACGACTCTGGTTTTCTGGAGATTCCCATGACGATTGCCACTCCCCTGCTGCCGCGCCGCGCCTTCCTCGCCAAGGCCGCGGTCGGCGTCGCCGCGGCCCAGCTGGTCACGGCCGTGCCCGCGTTCGCCCAGTCCGGCGGCGCGCGCGCAGGCAGCCCGCGCCGCCTCGAGCCGATCAGGAACATCGAGGCCGGCAGCCTCAGCATCGGCTACCACGAAGCGGGTCCGGCCGACGGCGCGCCCGTGATCCTGCTGCACGGCTGGCCCTACGACATCCACATGTTCGTCGACGTCGCGCCGATGCTCGCGGCGGCCGGCTACCGCGTGATCGTGCCCTACCTGCGCGGCTACGGCAGCACGCGCTTCCTCTCGGCCGACACGCCGCGCAACGGCCAGCAGTCGGTGGTCGCGGTCGACATCATCGCGCTCATGGATGCGCTCGGGATCCCGGTCGCCACCGTCGCGGGCTGCGACTGGGGCGCGCGCACCGCCTGCATCATGGCCGCGCTCTGGCCCGAGCGCGTGAAGGCGCTCGTCTCGGTCAGCGGCTACCTCATCGGCAGCCAGCAGGCCGGCAAGGTGCCGCTGCCGCCGCAGGCCGAGTTCCAGTGGTGGTACCAGTACTACTTCGCGACCGAGCGCGGCCGCGAGGGCTACGACAAGAACCGCAATGCGTTCTCGAAGCTGATCTGGCAGCTCGCCTCGCCGAAGTGGAACTTCGACGACGCCACCTTCGAGCGCAGCGCGCGCGCCTTCGACAACCCCGACCACGTCGCGATCGTGATCCACAACTACCGCTGGCGCCTCGGCCTCGCCGACGGCGAGGCGAAGTACCAGCCGCTCGAGGACCGGCTCGCGAAGGCGCCCGCGATCACCGTGCCGACCATCACGCTCGAGGGCGACGCCAACGGCGCGCCGCATCCCGAGCCGAGCAGCTACGCGAAGAAGTTCACCGGCCGCTACGAGCACCGGCTCGCGAGCGGCGGCATCGGCCACAACCTGCCGCAGGAAGCGCCCGAGGTCTTCGCGAAGGCCGTGATCGACGTGGCGCGCGGCTGACGCCGGGCTCCTGCGGCGCGCGTCGCGCCTTGACTTTGATGATGTGAATATAAATAATTCTCATTATCAATGATAGACGGTGAATGATGACGACGACGCATTGGCACGAGGGCTCAGAGGGAAAGAAGTCGACGAAGAAGAAGCTCGCGACGGCCATGAAGGCCACGGTCGCCGCGGGTGCGGCATGGTGCGCCGGCGCCGCACTCGCGCAGACCGGAGATGCAACGCCGCCGCAGGCATCGGCCGCGGCGACTCTGCCCCCGGTCACGGCGACCGAGCAGCGCGACGCGATCGACGCCCCGCCGCCCGCTGTCCGCGGCGGCCAGGTCGGCAGCGGCGCGCGCATGGGCATCCTCGGCAACGCGGCCGTGATGGAAACGCCCTTCAGCGTCACCAGCTACACCGCGCAGACGATCGAGAACGACCAGGCGCGCTCGGTGGCCGACGTGCTGGCGGCCGATCCGTCGGTGCGCATGGGCAGCGCCCGCTCCAACCTCAACGAGGACATCACGATCCGCGGCTTCACGGTGCCCACCGGCGACTTCGCGTTCAACGGCGTGTTCGGCGCCACGCCGTACTGGCGCGCGCCGCTCGAGGCGGTGGAGCGGGTCGAGGTCATCAAGGGGCCTTCGGCCTCGCTGTTCGGCATGACGCCCGGCGGCAGCGTGGGCGGCGTCGTCAACCTCGTGCCCAAGCGCGCGGAGAGCGAACCCATCACGCGCCTCACCGGCAGCTTCTCCTCGGACTCGGCGTTCGGCGGCCATGTCGACATCGGCCGCCGCTTCGGTCCGGACGGCGCCTTCGGCGTGCGCGTCAACGCGATGCAGCGCGAAGGCGACACGCCGATCAACGGCCAGTCCACGCGCGAAAGCCTGGGCGCGGTCGCGCTCGACTATCGCGGCCGCGCGCTGCGCGCCTCGCTCGATTTGCTGGCGCAGAAGGAGCGCATCGACAACGTGGTGCGGCAGTTCCAGGCCGGCCCCGCGCTCACGGCCATCCCGCGCGCGCCCGAGAACAGCCACCCCTACCCCGGCCTGGGCTGGACCGACGGCCGCAATGGCTCGGCGGTGTTCAAGGCCGAGTACGACCTCAGCGACAACCTCACGGCCTATGCGAGCTACGGCCAGCGCAAGCTCAACTGGGGCGCGATCGCCGCCAACCCGGTGATCGGCAACACCTGGGGCGACTACAGCTACTTCGGCGGCTGGCAGCGCATGTCGGTCGAAACCAAGTCGGTGGATGCCGGCCTGCGCGGCCGCTTCGCCACCGGCGCGGTGAAGCACGAGCTCGCGGTGAGCTACTCGCGTCTCGACCAGGAACAGCAACTCGGCTTCTACACGGGCTTCCCGGGCGGCAATTCCAACCTCTATGCGGGCCTGCTGTTCCCGACGCCGTCCACGGCCGGCATCAGCAACCCGCTGCGCCCCTACCTCGACACCAAGCTCACGAGCCTGGCGGTGGCCGACACGATGTCGTTCATGGACGACCGCCTGCGGCTCACGCTCGGCCTGCGCCGGCAGCAGGTGGCGGGCCAGAACTACGACTTCACGACCGGCCGGCCGTTCGGCGCCTACTACGAGGAGAGCGCCACCACGCCGGTGGCCGGCGTGGTCTTCAAGCTCCGGCCCGATGTCTCGCTCTACGCGAGCTACATCGAAGGCCTGTCGCGCGGCGACGTGGCGCCCGTGAGCGCCGCGATCAGCAACCCAGGCGTGGCCCTGCCGCCCTACAAGTCCAAGCAGAAGGAGATCGGCGTCAAGTTCGACCTCGACGGCGGCATGGTGGCGGGCGTCAGCCTGTTCGAACTCACCAAGCCGAGCGCGGGCATTTCGGGCTCGACCTTCGGCGTCTTCGGCGAGCAGCGCAACCGCGGCGTCGAGGCCACGCTGGCGGGCGAAGTCACGCGCGGCGTGCGCCTGCTGGGCGGCGTGACCTACATGGACGGCGTCATCACCAAGGCCGTCACGCGCTCGCTCGAAGGCAGGAAGGCCATCGGCGTGCCCGACTGGCAGCTGAACCTCGGCGCGGAGTGGGACCTGCCCTTCGTGCCGGGCCTGACGCTCACGGGCCGCATGATCCACACCGGCGGGACGGCCGTCGACGCCGCCAACACGCTGCACGTGCCGCGCTGGAACCGCTTCGACGCGGGCGCGCGCTACGCCACCCGGATCGGCGGCAAGCCGGTCACCTTCCGCATGAACGTGGAGAACCTGTTCGACAAGAACTACTGGGGCACTTCGGCCGAAGGCTACCTGTTCGTCGGCTCGCCGCGCACGGTGAGCCTGTCGGCCAGCATCGACTTCTGAGCCCTGGCGGCGCAGCGCGCCGCCGCCACGGTCAGCACCGCGGAGGCCCGCCGCAGGCCCACCAGCCCACGGGCGCAGCCGCAAGGGCTACGACAAGTACCGCAGCGCCTTCTCGAGGCTGATCTGGCAGCTCGCCTCGCCGAAGTGGAACCGTGATCGACTTGGCGCGCGGCTGACGCGGCTCAAGCGGAGGCCCGGTCCGGCTCGCCGGCCGACGCCGCGTCGCTGCACCGCATCCGCAGCGGAAGCGCCGGTGCAGCACCGTCCTTGCCGACGCCCGCGTAGAGCGTGAGATGCGGAAACGGGATCTCGACGCCGTGCGCGTCGAAGGCCGCCTTGAGCCGGCGGAGGAACTCGCGCCGCACGGTCCATTGCTGCAGCGGCGCCACCTTGAACCGGCAGCGCAGCACCACTGCGCTGTCGTCGAGCCGCTCGACGCCCGCGATCTCCAGGTCGGCGAGGATGCGCGGCGCATGCGCGGGATCGGCGCGCAACTGCGCGCCGACCTCGGCCATGAGCGCCATGACCTCGTCCACGTTCTCGCGGTACGACACCCCGACATCGACCACCGACTGGGCGAACGAGCGCGACTTGTTGGTGACGGTGGTGACGAGCCCGTTGGGGATGAAGTGCACGTTGCCGTCATAGTCGCGCAGCCGCACGTGGCGCAGCGTGATGTCCTCGACCGCACCGCCGATGTCCGCGATTTCGACCACGTCGCCGGTGCGGATCTGGTCCTCGAACAGCAGGAAGAAGCCTGTGAAGTAGTCCTTCACGAGACTCTGCCCCAGCGTCTCGGCGCGCCGCGCGCCATCGGTGCCTTCGAGGCGGCCTTCGACGCGCAGGCGAACGATCCGTACGAGCCGTTGCAGCACGGCGATCAGCACCCAGGCCAGGACCACGATGAGAACGATCCGAAAGGTGGACAAGGCGGGCGCACGCCAGCGCGCCCAGGCGCCGGCGTCGACAAATTGCATGATGGCATCCATGCTCTGTGCGACCGGCGCGTGGCCCCGCGGTTCGGCGTGGTGGCCATCTTTCCATCACAGTGTGAGCAAATTCACGCGCTGTCGGCCGGCTGCCGCACGCGCTATCAGCAGGCCTTTGCGCGCCATGCGTCCACCGCGTTCGCGACTGCATCCGATCCCGACAGACGACCAGCGCCGCGCCGCAAGCACGGGGCCGTGGCCTGCAGCGGAGGCGGATCGGCGCCCCATGACTACTTTCGGGTAGTTGAATCGCCTGTTGCAAATGTTACATTGCGCCCGGTTTTTGCTCATTTGTTAAGGACCGGCGGAATGAACCGTACTTATCGCGTTGTCTGGAACGGCGTCCTGGGTGTCTGGCAGGCCGTGTCGGAGCTTGCCGCATCGCCTGCGCGGCGCTCGACAGTCGAAGGAAGCCGCAAGGCGAAGCGGCTCGCGGCGGCCGCCTGCCTGCTCGCGCTGGCCGGCATGCCCGGCGGCGCCTGGGCTCAGGCTGCGGGCGGCCTGACCTACGTCGGCGGTGGCGGCACCGGCGGCCACGGCGGCGCGGGCAACGGCAGCGGCGGCGGCGGCGGGCGCCTCGGTGAGTTCCCCGAAACCAACGGCCTGCCTCCGTCGGGCGGCACGGGGGGCGCTGGCGGCATGGGCGGCGGCGGGATTGGCGGAACGGGCGGTGCCGTGGGGGCGACCAGCGTGGCCGGCTCGGTCACGGGGGGCTCGGGAACCGACGGCACGCCCGATGGGGATCCGGTCTTCGGCGGTGGCGCCGGCGGCGGCGGCGGTGCGGCCGTGTACACATCCGACACGGGCATCACCGTGTCGGGCGGCACCACCCTGCAGGGCGGCAATGGCGGTGCCGGCAGCGTCGCGCGACTGGCCGGCGGCGGTGGCGGTGGCGGCGCAGGCCTGCAGTCCACGGCGGCCGGCGTCAACCTGAACAATGCGGGGCAGACGATCGGCGGCAACGGCGGCGCGGGCGGCGTCGGCCAGTGGGCCGGCGGCGGCGGCGGTGGCGGCGACGGCATCGTGCTGCAAGGCGGTGGCGCGACCGTCGCCAACAGCGGCGTGTCCGTCGGCGGTGCCGGAGGCATCGGCGCCGTCAGCGGCGGGTTCACCGGGACGTCGTCATTCGGCGGCGAGGGCGGCGCGGGCCTCGCGCTGGAGTCCAGCAACAACTCGGTTTCCAACACCGGCTCGCTGACGGGGGGGGCGGGCGGTGCCGGCGGCATCGCCGTGCGTTTCGGCGTGGGTGGTGCGGCGCTGCGCGTTCGGGGCGACTCGAACACCATCGTCAACACGGGGACGCTGACGGCCGGCATGGGCGGCGACGGTGCCACGCGCGGCGACGCGGTACGGATCACCGGCAACGACAACCGGCTCGAACTGCGTGCCGGCTCCTCGATCACCGGCCTGCTGAGGGTGACTTCCGGCACCGGCAACGTGCTGGGGCTGGCGGGCGACACGACCGACGGGACCACTTCGCTCGACGCCGCCACCTACAGCGGCTTCGCGCGCTACGAAAAGACCGGTGCCAGCACCTGGACGCTGACCGGCACCAACACCGGCCTGACGCCCTGGTCCGTGCGCGGCGGCGCGCTCTCCATCGCGGACGATCGCGCGCTCGGCAATTCGAGCGGTGGGCTCACGCTCGACGGCGGCGCGCTGAACGTCACCGGCGACACCACCGCCACCCGCACGGTCGCACTGGGCCCGGCAGGCGGCACCTTCGACGTGAACCCGGTCCGCACGCTGACGCTGAACGGCGAAGTCTCGGGCGGCGGAGCGCTCCTGAAGACCGGCCAGGGCACGCTGGTGCTGGGCGCGGCCAACTCGTACACGGGCGGCACCTCGGTGGCAGCGGGCAGCCTGCAGGTGCTGGCGAGCGGCGCGCTCGGCACCGGGCCGGTGTCGGTGGCCGGCAACGCCGCGCTGCTTTTCGGCGGCAGTGCCGACGCGGGCGGAGTGACGATCACGGCCGCCGAGCGCGGCCCCCTGCCGACGGACAACGCCGGCTTCGTGCAGTTCGGCGGCAGCAGCTCGGCCGGGAATGCCCGCCTCGTGATGAACAGGGATGCGTCGGCCGAGTTCAGGGACAACGCCTCCGCCGGCAACGCCGTCATCGAGAACCGCGGCGGACTGACGAACATCGTGTCCAACGCCACGGCCGGCAGCGCGCGCATCACCAACTTCTCCGGCGGTCAGATCAATCTGCTGGACGACGCCAGTGCGGGCCAGGCGACCTTCATCAACGAAAGCGGCGGCCTGATCGACATCTTCGACCGCGCGACCGCCGACCAGGCCACCGTGGTCAACAACGCGGGCGGACGCCTGCGCATCCGTTCGCTGACGGCGGCGGGAATCTCCATCGGCTCGCTGTCCGGCGCGGGGGATGTGATCCTCGGCGCCAAGACGCTGAGCACGGGCGGACTCAACGGCGACACCGAAGTCTCGGGCGTGATTTCGGGCACCGGCGGCTCGCTGGTGAAGGTGGGCACAGGCACGCTCACGCTCTCGGGCGCGAACACCTACACGGGCGGCACCGCGCTCAAGCAGGGCCGGCTCAACCTCGGCCACAGCCAGGCGCTGGGCACCGGCGCGCTCGCGATGGACGACGGCACCACCCTGGGCTTCAGCGCCGACGGGCTGACGATCGCCAACGCGATCCAGCTCACGGGCAACAACGATCCGGTCATCGACACCGGCGCCTTCAACGCGACCCTGAGCGGCGCGATCAGCGGCGGCGGCTTCATCACGAAGGAAGGCACGGGCACGCTGACGTTGTCCGGCGCCAACGACTACACCGGCGCCACCAACGTCGCACAGGGCACACTCCAGGCCGGCGCCGCCAACACTTTCAGCGCGGCTTCCGCCCACAGCGTGGCCTCGGGCGCGACGCTGGACCTTGCGGGCTTCAGCCAGACAGTGGCCTCGCTGGCCAACAGCGGCACCGTCTCGCTCGTGGGCGCGACCGCCGGCACCACGCTCACGGTGACGGGCGCCTATGTCGGCAACAGCGGCGTGCTCAGGCTCGGCACCGCGCTCAACGGCACCGGCCCGTCGGACCGCCTGGTGCTCGACGGCGCCACGGCGTCCGCAAGCGGCCGGACCTCTGTGCAGATCACCAACCTCGGCGGCCTGGGGGCGCTCACCAGCGGCAACGGCATCGAGGTGGTCACCGCGACGAACGGTGCCACCACGACGGCCCAGACCACCAAGGACGCATTCAGCCTGGCCAACGGTCACGTGGATGCCGGCGCCTACGAGTACCGCCTCTACGCGGCCGACGCGAACGGTGCCGGCGAGAACTGGTATCTGCGATCGAACACCATCGCATCACCCGCGGCTCCCACGCCGGTGATCACCTATCGCGCCGAAGCCTCGCTCTATTCCGCCCTCCCCGGCCAGCTGCGCCAGGGCAACCTCGCGATGCTCGGCGACCTGCGCAAACGCGTGGGCGACGACGACGTGAAGGGCACCGCGACCACCCCGACCGGCTCCGATCGCCGTGCCTGGGCCCGCGTGCTCTCCACCGACGTCGACATCCGGCAGGGCGGCGCGGTATCGCCGTCGAGCAAGGGTCGCCTCACCGGCTTCCAGGCCGGCACCGACCTGCTGGCCACGCCCAACTGGCGCGCGGGCCTCTACGTCGGCCAGTTCGATGGCGACGCCAGCGTGCGGGGCTTCGCCAGCGGCATCCCGAACCTGGGCGTGGGCCGCAATGACCTGCGCAGCCAGTACCTGGGCGTCTACGGCACCTACACCGGCGACAGCGGTTTCTACGCCGACGCCGTGGTGCAGTCGGGCCGCCACCGCTACACGGTCGCGCCTCTGGCGAGCCTGGGCGCGAGCGGCAAGGGCAACAGCCTGCTCGGCTCCCTCGAGGTGGGGCAGTCCTTCGCGCTCGGTGGCAGCGGCTGGCGCATCGAGCCGCAGCTGCAATTGATCCACCAGCACATGGACCTGGACAACGCCGCGATCGTCGGGGCCATCGTCCAGCCGCAGGCCGACAGCGGCTGGATCGCGCGCGCGGGCGTGCGGGTCAAGGGCGAGATTGCCACGGGCGTCGGCACGCTGCAGCCCTACGGCCGCTTCAACGTCTACCGGACATCGAGCGGCGCGGACATCGCTCGCTTCGTGAACGGCGCGACCACCACCGGCATCGCTGCGCCGACCGGCGGCACGAGCACCGAGCTCGCGGGCGGCTTCACGCTCGCGCTGGGCCAGGCGACCAGCCTCTACGGCGAAATCGGCAAGCTCTGGGCGAGTGGGGGCGACGCCAAGGTCAAGAGTTCGATCAACGGGTCGGTGGGCGTGCGGATGAAGTGGTGAGCGGGGCCGGCGTGCACGCGGCGCCGGGTTGCCCATCGCCGCCCTCTCCGCTCGCATTTTTATTGCGCAAACGCGCAGAAATGCGGAATTCCACTCCGGGCTCTCGCGAGATCCGGCGGCAGCGTTGCGTATTCGTCGCCATCTTTGCAACCCTGCAACCGGCGATTCTTCCTACCATTTCGGTGCTTCATCCACCTCACAGGACACCCCATGAACGCACTGATTCGCAAGCTCTTCATCGCCGCCGCAGCGACCGCCGGCATCGTGGGTCCGGGCGGCGGCGCCCAGGCGCAACCGGCACCCGCGAAGAACGTGGTGCTGGTGCATGGCGCCTTCGCCGACGGTTCGGGCTGGCGAGGCGTCTATGACGAGCTCACCGGCCGCGGCTACAAGGTCACCATCGTCCAGAACCCCCTGACGTCCCTGGCCGACGACGTGGCGGCCACCCGGCGCGCGCTCGCGCGCGTGGACGGTCCGACCATCCTCGTCGGCCACTCCTGGGGTGGAACGGTGATCACCGAATCGGGCATGGACCCGAAGGTGGTCGGCCTCGTCTACGTATCGGCCCTGTCGCCCGACGCGGGCGAGACCACGAGCGAGCAGTACACCGGCTTCTCGGCCCCCGACTTCGTGATCGACACGCACGCCGACGGGTTCGGATTCGTCAATCGCGAGAAGTTCAAGATCGGTTTCGCCGGCGACGCCAGCGATGCGGACGCCGCGTTCCTGCGCGACTCGCAGGTGCCCATCAACATGTCGGTGTTCGCGACCAAGCTCAATCACGCCGCGTGGCGGACCAAGCCGAGCTGGGCCGTGATCGCGACCGAAGACAAGGCCTTCGACGTGCGGATGCTGCACAAGATGGCCAAGCGCATCGGCGCCACGGTGCAGGAGGTCAAGGCGAGCCACGCGGTCTTCATGACGCAGCCCAAGGCGGTCGCCGACGTGATCGATCGGGCCGCGAAGGAAGCCGGCCGCAGAGCTCAGTGATCCGCTTGCGTGCGCGGTGACGCGATGCCGGGCACGGGCCTGGCCATCAGCTCGCCCAGCCTGACTTCGTCCGAGGCGATCGCGGCAAGCTCCAGCAGGGTGCGTCGCTGGTTGCCGTCCAGCTTGCGCGGGCGGAAGTCGATGACGCAGATCGACCCGAGCGCGAAGCCGTCGGGGTCGTAGACGGGTGCGCCCGCGTAGAAGCGGAAGTGGGGGGCATTCGCGACGGCGGGGTTCTGCGCGAAGCCGGGATGCTCCCTGAGATCCCGCACTTCGAAGATCCCGTTCTGCAGCACCGTGTGGTTGCAGAAGGCCCAGCTGCGAGGCGTCTCGACCATGTCCAGCCCCTGGCGGGACTTGAACCACTGCAGCTCGGGCGTGAGCAGGGTCATCAGCGCGATGGGCATCTTCAGTGCGCCGGCAGCCAGCCAGGTCACGCGGTCGAACCGCTCTTCGGCCGGCGAATGGACCAAGCCGGAGCGCCGCAGCGCCTGCAGCCGGCTGGCTTCGTTCGGTGCCACGGGGAAGTCGCCCTGCACGACCTGTTCGAGCTGGCGCGGCGGATCACTGGTCAGCAGTCGCACCGCCTGCGCCACCGTGTCCGGCGACGCTTGACGCACGCGAGGGGGCAGGTCCCTCGCCGGGGCCGGCGCGTCGGTCAGGGCCACCAGCTGCGTGTTCTTCAGACGGATGTCCGTGGCGAGGTTCTGCAGGAGCGCCAGCCCGTCCGCCTTCCATCCCGGCAGGTCGACCACGACGACCGCGGGCGCATGACCGCCGGCGGCAATGGCGGCCGACCAGATGCCGGTCAGGAAGTGAGGGGCGACATGTCCGAGCGGCGCGAACAGGCGCTGCAGCAACGCGAGCCGCTTCTGCGTGGTCACGACGAACACCGTTGCCGAGGGGTGGCGGACCTCGGCCTGGGCCTGTGTCAGGAGCGCCTCGACATCCGAACGATGGACACGCCGGTGCCCGCCCGGCGTCTTCCATGAAGGCAGCCCGCCGCCTTCGATCAGAAGCTGGGCCGTGCGAACCGAAATGCCGAGCAATTGAGCGGCTTGCGTGGTGGTCAGGACACTGTCTTTCATCTGGCTGGGAGCGCGGGACGGCCCGGCAATGCGGCAACACGCCGAGGTCCCTAGCTTAAGGCTCCCGGCGGCCGGCGAATGCCCCGCGGCATCGCTCGTGAAATCATACAAATTTGATATTTATGGCAAATTTGATGATACTCGCCTCCGCTTCCGCACCCTCACCGCGGCAGCGCTCCGATCCACCCCCTTACCGGAACGACACCGTGAACCAGGAAACACCCGACACCCCCTCAGCAGACCTTTCCGACGACTGTTGCGACGCCACTTTCGATTTCGTCGTGTGCGGCGCCGGCACCGCCGGTTGCGTGGTCGCAGGCCGCCTGGCCGAGAACCCGGAAGTGCGGGTGCTGCTCATCGAGGCCGGCAGCGACGACGAGCATCCGCACGTGATGGAGCCCGCGAACTGGCCCATGAACCTGGGCAGCGCGCGCGACTGGAACTTTGCCGGCGCCGCGAATCCCCATGTCAACCACCGTCAGATCCCGCTGAACATGGGTCGCGCGTTGGGCGGCGGTTCCAGCGTCAACGTGATGCTGTGGGCCCGGGGGCACAAGAACGACTGGGAAGACTTCGCGGAAGAAAGCGGCGACCCGGCATGGAACTACGAATCGGTGCTTAGGATTTACCGGCACGTGGAGGACTATGTCGGCACGCCCGATGCGACGCGCCGCGGCGTGGGCGGCCCGGTCCACGTCGCCCCGGCGCGTGATGCGCAGCCGATCGCGAACGCAATGATCTCGGCCGCCGGCATGCTCGGCGTGCCCACCTTCGACAACCCGAACGGCGAAATGATGGAAGGTCGCGGCGGTGCCGCGTTGAACGACCTGATCGTCAAGGCGGGCCGGCGCAACTCCATCTACCGCGCCTACGTGCATTCGCGCCGCGACCAGCCCAACCTCACCGTGCTGACGGATACGCTCGTCAGCCGCCTGGTCTTCCAGGGTCGGCGCGTGGTCGGTGTCGAGGCCGTGAGGCATGGCCGGCTGGTGCGCTTCAGCGCCCGCAGCGAAGTCGTTCTTTCGCTCGGTGCAGTCAACACGCCGAAGGTTCTGATGCAGTCAGGTGTGGGGCCCGAGGACGAACTGGGCCGCCATGGCATCGAGGTCGTCCAGCACCTGCCGGGCGTCGGCGCCAACCACCAGGACCACGTGTCGTTCGCCGTGATCTTCGAGTACGCGTCCCCGCAGCCGGTGGGTTACGGCGGATCGGAGGCAACGCTGTACTGGAGCAGCCGGAGCGCCTTGCGCCTGCCCGACATGTTTCACTGCCAGGTCGAGTTCCCGGTGCCGAGCGCCGAGAACGCGACGCTGGGCGTGCCCGCGCACGGCTGGACGATGTTCGCCGGTCTGGCGCACCCCGAGAGCCGCGGCCGCATCACCTTGTCGGGCCCGAATGTCACCGACGCGCCCGTCATCCAGGCCAACACGCTCTCCCACCCGGCGGATCTGCGCGGCGCGATCGAGAACATCAGGTTTGTCCAGGAACTGGGCGCACAGGCGCCCTTCAAGGGTCTGGTCAAGGGCGAAAGTCTGCCCGGGAGAATGGACGCGAAGACGCTCGAGCACTACGCGCGCAATGCGGCAGTGACCTACTGGCACCAGTCCTGTACCGCCAAGATGGGCCGCGATCCGATGTCCGTGGTCGACGGGCAGCTCAGGGTGTACGGCGTGCAAGGCCTGCGCATTGCGGACGCATCCGTCATGCCGCACGTGACCAGCGGCAACACGATGGCACCGTGCGTCGTGATCGGTGAACGCGCCGTCGAGGAGATTCGCGCCGCACACGGCATCTAGCGACCTTCGGCCCCATCTGTCGCTCGCGCGCCGTGCAGTCGCGCTCGAAGCACCGCGCTCGAAAAGACCCCGATCGACATGGCGCGGCGGCGCGGCCGCCATGTCTTTCCCAGCCACTTTTTTTCAACTCCACGAGGAAACCATCCACATGAACACGAAGCAATTCTTTGGCGCCATCGCCTTCGCCGCGCTTGGCATCACGACGAGTGCACAGGCCGAAAACTACGAGGGCGTGCTGACCGTCCGTACCGACCGCCTGCGCTCGGACCTGGCGGTCGATGCGCGTGAAGCAGCCCGCCACCCGGTGGCAGGCGAAGCGTTCTTTCCCGAGGCGCCCCTCGTCCCGGGGGCGCCGTTGGCGCGAGCCGATCTGCACAGCGCCGCCGCGGCTGCCGCCCGCGAAGGCAATCCGTATGGAGAAGCCCTCGGCGCCGGCGTGCTGCGCCTGACGGGCGGGTCGGCAACGCCCGCAGCCCTGCTGGGTTCGCAGGCACGCAAGAGCCGCTGACGCACCGGCCTGGCGCCAGCAGCCCCGCTCACCGCCTGCGGCGGGCCTGCTGACACCGACGGTTGACACAGTGTTGCCCTTTGATGCGCAGCATTGGTGCTGCCGAAGCACACGCTGTCTAGATTGACATGGCGCGAACGGCTTCCCGTGCAATGGCCTCTGGCAAGCCCGGCGCACAAGGAGATCGAGATGAACGCATCCGACGTATCCGGCGGCTACGAGCTGCGGTTCCAACCCTTGTTCGCGGATCGCCGCGCCTATGCCTTTCCCTGCGACGCGGTCGGCCGGGTCGACATGGACGCGATGAGCCGGCCGATGTTCAACAACTACCTCTATGCACGCGCGATGATGGGCCTGGAGCTTTCCTGGCCCGAGGTGCGGCTCGCCGGCCGCGCCGGCCTCGCGGCGTGGGCCGACGCCCGGATCTGAACCGCGCGGCCGGCCGCGCTCACTGCGCGGCAGCCCTTCGCGCGCGCCGGCCGGCGAGCGTGAGCGAGACCGCCGAGACGAGGAAGTAGAAGGCACCGAAGGCCGCATAGGGCGCGATGTCGGCGATGGTCGGCGTCTGCGGCCCGCGCGCCCGCGTGATGAAGAGGGCGCCCGCGATCGCCGACTGCGCGCCGCTCAGGATCATCGCCCACTGCGCACCATGCGTCTTCCAGCGCCGCACGCCGGTGGCGAGCTGGAACGCGCCGGCCAGGATCGCCCACACGCCGAACACGCCGAGCACCGCATGCATGCCCTGGCCGAGCGCGATCGCCACCGCCGCGGTCGCCACGCCGCTCGCGGCCAGGTTGAGCGCATGCGTGGGGTTGCGCTTCAGGCCGCCGTTGCGCCGCGCGTCGACCGCGTTGGCGAAGGCGTCCCATGCCGGGTAGACCACGAGCAGCAGCGCGGCGAAGCCGGGCATCCGCCGTCCGAGGGTGAAGGCCGCCGCGACCCATGCGATCGAGAATGCCGCGCGCAGGAAGTAGTGGCGCTTGAGCCAGTCGTCGCCGTGCGCCGGAAGAGAGCTGGAGGATGAGGTGTGGTTCATGGTCGTTTTCCTGTTGTGATGAATTAGCTATCTACTAGTTGATAGACAGCGAGAAGAAAAAAATGCCGGGCATGCCGGCATCGCGCTGTTCCTCAGCGCCGGCGCGTCGGCGCCAGCAGTTGCGCCACGCCCTGACGGACCACGGCCGCGAAGGCTTCGGGATCGCCGTGGACGCGGGCGGCGAGCATGCCGCCGTGCACCGCGGCCATCAGGGCCACGGCCTCGGCGGCGGGATCGGTGCGCAGGCGGAAGATGCCCTTGTCGGCACCCTGCGCGAGCACGGCGGCGAGCCAGTCCTCCAGGTCCCGGAAGTGCCCGCGCACCTCGTCCGCGACCACGTCGGGGATCGCCGACATCTCGGTGCCGAGCATCGCGCAGATGCAGAACGGCGCCGTGCCGTCGCGCAGGCAGGCTTCCCAGTACCCCGTGTAGGCACGCAGCCGCTCGAGCGGATTCTTCACCTGCTGCTCGAGCGCGGCCAGCCCCTCGCGGCCCTGCGCGCGGTAGCGCTGCAGCACGCTTTGCACCAGCTCGGCCTTGCTCGGGAAATGATGGTGGATGCTGGCCTTGCTGATGCCCACGGTCTCCGAGATGTCGGCATAGCTGAAGCCGTTGTACCCGCGCGTCGCGAGCAGCGCCTGGGCGCAGAGCGCGATCTCGGCGGCCTTGGGGGAGAGCTCGATGGAATCCATGCGTGGAGTCTATCTACTAGTTGGATGGTGTCAAGTGGGGCACGTTGGCCCACCTGAGGCCCTCACTCCTCGAACGACGCCACCGCCATCGGCAGCGCGGGCTCGATCCAACGGTAGCCCTCGCCCACCGCATTGCGCTCGCCGACGTAGCCCTGCCAGCGCATGTGGAGCAGGTCCGCGAGGGTCCAGCCGGCCCAGTCGGCGCGGAAGGGGCGGCTGCCCGCGGCGACGAAGTGGCGGTCCGCCGGGGTGTTGCGCCAGATCACGGTCGGGATCCGGTAGCCCGAGGGCGTCGAGGGACTGTGGCCCGCGTGGTTGCCCGCATGGCCGACTTCCTGGCCGTGGTCGGAGAGGTACATCCAGGCGCGGTAGCCACCCGGGCGGCCTGCCCTGCGCGTGAGCTGCAGGGTCTCGGAGACGACGAAGTCGTGGTAGAGCAGCGCCGCGTCGTACTCCTGGCGGAACTTGCGCACCCAGGCCGAACGGCCGCTCCTCTGCAGGTCTTCCTCCACGCCGTCGACACGGTCGTCGAAGGGGTTGGCGTCCTCGGGAAAGCGCAGACGGTAGTGCGGATGCGCGCCCATCAGGTGCACCACGATCAGCTTGCGCTCGGCCGGATCCTCGAGCGCCTCCTGCACGCAGTCGAGCAGTTCGCCGTCGAGCGACGCGCCCGCGCGGCCCGGCACGCGGTTGACGAAGTCGACCACGTCGGCGAGCCGCGCATGCTGCTGCTCGATCGCGACGTCGTCGTGGTTGCTCATCCACCAGACCTTGTAGCCCGCGGCACGCGCGAGCGCGAGCAGGTGCGGCGCGTTGCCGTCCTCCGGCCGGCCGAAGCGGAAGATGTTGCGCAGCGCCGGCAGCGTGCTCGCATCGACCGACCAGGCGTTCTTCACGACCAGCATCTCGTCCTGCAGCTGCGCCTTGTGCGCGCGCAGCCGCGGCGTGGTGTCGCGCGCGTAGCCGTAGAGCGACATGTTGTCGCGGTTGATGCTGTCAGTGATCACGAGCACCAGCGTGGCCGGCCCCTCGCGCGTGATCACCGGCGCGGCGTCGGGGGCCTGCGCGATCGCGCGATCGCGTTCCTTCTGCTGGTCGGCCCAGGTCGCGCGCAGCGCGAGCGTCGACACGGCCCACTGCTTCCAGAACAGCACCGGATGCAGCCGGCGCCACGGCTTGCTCGCATAGGCGAGGCTGCCGAGGAGCAGCACCGCGGCCATGGCCGCCACGGCCCAGCGGGGCCAGCGCGGCGCGGGCGCGCGCATGCCACGGCCCGCCTGGACCCATGCGACGACGCCCGCCAGCACGACGGCACCGGCGCAGACGAGCATCGCGCGCCAGTGCATCGACAGGTATTCGGCCGCTTCCCGGCCGTTGGTGTTGGCCGCCGCGGCGAGGACCAGCGAGCTGTCGGGCGCCGCCTGGTAGGCCTCGAGCAGGTAGGCGCGCGCGATGCCGTCGAGCGCGAACGCCATCGCCCAGAGCCAGACGATCGCGGTGCGCGCGCGGTCGACCAGGGCGCTGCGGACCGGAAAGAGCAGCCAGGCGAACATCGGCAGCGCGAGCAGCAGCAGCTGGGCGATCCTGCGGCCGTCGTGGCCCAGCGCGATCAGCGCCAGCGCGGTCGCGAACAGCATGCCGCTCGCGGCCAGCGCGCGGCGATGGGGACGCCGCGCGGCGTCGGGGATCGGAGGAACGGGCATCGTCATGGCGGCGCCGATTGTGGCAAGCCGCGCCGCGCGCGCCCGGCGGAATCCCTCCATGCGCGAGGCCCTTTGCCCGCGGGCGCGCTGTCATACCGGCTTGCTACAAAGGATGCTTCTCGAACCAGAAAACGCAGGAGCGACCCCATGCATTCACCCGATCGCCGCGGCTTCATGCTCGGCCTCGCCGCCACCACGACGCTCGCGGGCGCGGGCTGCAGCACCGCCACCACCACGCCGGCCGCGGCCGGTTCCGCGCTGCCCGCCGCGCCCGGCCAGGCCCTGCCCACCGACACCGCCTACTGGCAGGCGGTGCGCGCGCTCTACGACGTGAAGACCGACATCGTCAATCTCGAGAACGGCTACTGGGGCGTGATGAGCGAACCGGTGCGCCGCGCCTATCTCGCGAAGACCGACATGGTGAACCGCGAGAACTCCTTCTACGCACGCAACGCCTATGCGCGCGACATGGAGCCGATCCGCGCCGCGCTCGCGGCGGCCGCGGGCTGCAGCGTCGAGGAGATCGCGTTCACGCGCGGCGCGACCGAGGCGCTGCAGCTGCTGATCGCGGGCTACAACCGGCTCCGGCCCGGCGACGCCGTGATGTACGCCGACCTCGACTACGACTCCATGCAGTACGCGATGAACTGGCTCAAGGACCGGCGCGGCGTCGAGGTGCTGCGCTTCGCGATCCCCGAGCCGGCCACGCGCGAGGCGGTGCTCGAGACCTACCGCCGCCAGCTCGCGGCCCATCCGCGGCTGCGGCTGCTGCTGCTCACGCACCTGAGCCATCGCACCGGCCTCGTGATGCCCGTGGCCGAGATCGCGGCGATGGCGCGCGAGCGCGGCGTGGACGTGATCGTGGATGCCGCCCACTCCTGGGGCCAGATCGACTTCAACGCCGGCGATCTCGGCGCGGACTTCGTCGGCTTCAACCTGCACAAGTGGATCGGCGCGCCGCTGGGCGTGGGCTTCATGTACATCCGCAAGGGCCGGCTCGCCGACATCGACCGCGCGTTCGGCGACGAGGACTTCCCGGCCGGCGACATCCGCTCGCGCGTGCACACCGGCACCGCCAACTTCGCGGCCTATCTCGCGCTGCCCACCGCGCTCGAGCTGCACCAGCGCATCGGCGTGCGCGCCAAGCAGGCGCGGCTGCGCCACCTGCGCGACCGCTGGGTGGGCCGCGCGCGCGGCTTCGCGGGCCTGGAGATCCTCACGCCCGACGAGCCCGGCATGGCCGCGGGCATCACCTCGTTCCGCCTCGCGGGCAAGACCAGCGCCGCCGACAACAACGCCATCGTCGCGCGGCTGCGCGAGCAGCACGGCGTGTTCACCGTGCGCCGCGCGGGCGTGGCCAGGGGCCAGTGCATCCGCGTCTCGCCCGCGCTCTACACCACCGAGGCCGACATCGACCGGCTGGTCGCGGCCCTGCGCGCGATCACGGCCTGAGGGCTGAGCGGCGCGCTACTTCGCGCGCCGCCGCTCGAAGAACGCGATGATCTCGCCCATGATCCCCTTGCGGAAGGCGAGCACGCACACCACGAAGATCAGGCCCGTGACCATGGTCACCGACTCGCCGAGCGTGTTGAACCACTCCACGCCCGTCAGCCGCGCCAAGAAGCCGCCGAACTCGCCCACCTTGTTCTCCAGCAGCACCACCACCGCCGAGCCCACCAGCGGCCCCGACAGCGTGCCCAGCCCCCCCACCAGCGTCATCAGGATCACCTGCCCCGAGGCCGTCCAGTGCACGTCCGACAGCGTCGCGAAGCCCAGCACCAGCGTCTTGAGCGAACCCGCCAGCCCCGAGATCGCCGCCGAGATCACGAACGCCAGCAGCTTGAAGCGCCCCACGTCGTAGCCCAGCGAGAGCGCGCGCGGCTCGTTCTCCTTGATGCCCTTGAGCACCTGCCCGAACGGCGAGTGGATGGTGCGCACGATCAGGAGGAACGCCGCCACCACGATCGCGAGCGCCACGTAGTACATCGCCAGGTCGTCGGAGAGGTCCAGCACGCCGAACAGCCGGCCGCGCGGCACGCCCTGCAGCCCGTCCTCGCCGCCCGTGAACTTGGCCTGCAGCGCGACGAAGAACATCATCTGCGCGAGCGCGAGCGTGATCATCGCGAAGTAGATGCCCTGGCGCCGGATCGCGAGCACGCCGAACACCCAGCCGAGCAGCGCCCCCACGGCCGTGCCGGCGATCAGCCCGAGCTCGGGCGTGAGGCCCCAGACCTTCATCGCATGGCCCGCCACGTAGGCCGAGCCGCCGAGGAAGGCCGCATGGCCGAACGACAGCAGCCCCGTGTAGCCCAACAGCAGGTTGAAGGCCGAGGCGAACAGCGCGAAGCACATCAGCTTCATCACGAACACCGGGTAGGCGCCGAAGAAGGGCGCGAGCACCAGCGCGACGAGCAGCAGGCCGTAGACGGCGGCGGAGATCTTTTTCATGTTCATGGTGCGGCCGCCTTCACTTCTCTTTGCCGAACAGGCCGGCGGGGCGCACCAGGAGCACGATGACCATGATGACGAAGACGACGGTGGAGGAGGCCTCGGGGTAGAACACCTTGGTGAAGCCCTCGATGACGCCCAGGCCCAGGCCGGTGAGGATGGCGCCCATGATCGAGCCCATGCCGCCGATGACGACCACGGCGAAGACGACGATGATGAGGTTCTGGCCCATGAGCGGGGAGACCTGGATGACGGGCGCGGCGAGCACGCCGGCGAAGGCCGCGAGCGCGGCGCCGAAGGCGTAGGTGAGCGTGATCATCAGCGGCACGTTGACGCCGAAGGCCTCCACGAGGCGCGGGTTCTCGGTGCCCGCGCGCAGGTAGGCGCCGATGCGGGTCTTCTCGATCACGAACCAGGTCGCCAGGCACACGACGAGGGAGGCGACGACGACCCAGGCGCGGTAGTTGGGCAGCACCATGAAGCCGAGGTCGGTGGCGCTCGCGAGCGCCTCGGGCGCGTCGTAGGCCAGGCCCGAGACGCCGTAGACGGAGCGGAAGACGCCCTCGATGAGCAGCGTGAGGCCCAGCGTGAGCAAGAGGCCGTAGAGGTGGTCGAGCTTGTAGATCCAGCGCAGCAGCAGCCGCTCGACGAGGACGCCGAACAGCCCGATGACCAGCGGCGCGGCCACGAGCATGACCCAGTAGTTGATGCCGAGGTACTCCATGGCCATCCACGTCAGGACGGCGCCGAGCATGAACAGCGCGCCGTGCGCGAAGTTGATGACGTTGAGCAGGCCGAAGATGACGGCCAGCCCCAGGCTCAGGATGGCGTAGAAGGAGCCGTTGACCAGCCCCAGGAGGAGCTGGCTCAGCAGCGCGGGCAGCGAGATGGACATAGGTGGTTCAGCAGGCGCGGGCC
>CBHTTS010000073.1:0-19693 GCA_966095775.1 uncultured Variovorax sp.
GCCGACCACGAAGCGCAGCTGGCAGTGCGCCACGGCCTCGGGGGGAATCGCGTTCACCGGCCGCTGCGGCGAGCCCGCGCCGAGCGCGAGCACCTCGAGGGTGTTCCAGGCCACGAGCCGCTCGGCCGGGCTCAGCCCGGGTTCGCCCCAGCCCGCATCAAGACCGGGCTCGTCGGCGCCGCCGCCGATCTCGAGCCCCGCGAGCGCCTCGCGCACCGCCGGGGCGATCGCCGGCGGACGCAGCGCCTCGACGAGGATGCGGCCGCGCGCATCGACCAGCGAGGCCACGGCATGGCTCAGCACGGTGGCGGGGTTGGCGAGCACCCCGCCCCAGTTGCCCGAGTGGTAGCCGCGCGCCCGGGCGCGCAGCCGCAGGCTGAAGTTGACGGCGCCGCGCGATCCCAGGAAGAGCGTGGGCCGCGCCGCGCGCAGGCGCGGGCCGTCGCTCGCGAGGAAGAGATCGGCGCGCAGCCGGTCGCGCTGCTGCCCGCAGACCGCATGCAGGCCCGGCGACGCGGCCTCCTCGCCGGTCTCGACCAGCCAGGTGACGTTGTAGCCCAGGCGGCCGCCGCGCGCCTGCAGCGCCGCGGCCAGCCCGCCGAGCGCGATGCTGTGCTGGCCCTTGTTGTCGGCCGTGCCGCGCCCGTACCAGCGCTCGCCGCGCACCGTGAGCGTCCAGGGCGAGAGGCCCTCGTCCCAGTGCGCGTCCTGGCCGCTCACCACGTCGCCGTGGCCGTAGCAGAGCACGGTCGGCAGCGCCTCGTCCTCGACGCGGCGCGCGATCAGGAACGGCCCGCCGCCGGCGACGGGGTTCTCGACGATTTCGCAGCCGAAGCCCAGCGCCTCGAGCGGCGGCACCAGTTCCTCTCGCAGGTAGGCGCCGAGCGCGGGGGTGGCGGCGCCGGTGTCGCTCTCGGTGCGGAAGGCGACGCGCCGCGCCAGGTCGGCGAAGAAGCCGCCGCCGTCGAAATAGGCGGCCGCGGCGGCAAGGCTCTGGGTACGTGGCATGGAGAAATTCGTGTGGCCGTGGAATGCAGCAAGTACAAGGCCTGGCGGCCCGTGCATCCAGCATCGTTTTCGCAAGCTACCATTGCCTTGAAGGCAATGCCCGAACACCCGCCATGACGCCACCGCTGCTCAGCATCCCGATGCGCCACTTCCTCGAGGTGGCGCGCAGCGGCTCGGTCAGCCAGGCCGCGGCGCGGCTGTTCGTGGCCTCCTCGGCGGTGAGCCGGCAGATCGCCCGGCTCGAGGACAGCCTGGGCACGCCGCTGTTCGAACGCCACGCGCGCGGCATGGCGCTCACGCCCGCGGGCGAGCGGCTCGCGGCCCACCTGCGCACGGCGCAGCTCGACATCGAGCAGGTGATCGAGCAGGTGCGCGACCTCGGCGGCCGCAGCGCGCAGCGCATCCGCATCGCCTGCACCGAGGGCTTCGCGGGGCATTTCATGCCGCAGGTGATGCGCGGCTTCGAGTCCGCCCACCCGGGCACGCAGCTGGAGCTCCACGTCGGCTCGCCCGACGGCGTGAGCGCGCTGCTGGCGCGCGGCGAGGCCGACGTCGCGCTCAAGTACGTGGTGGCGCCCGAGCCGGGCCTGCGCATCGCGCATTCGGCCGCGGCGCCGGTGCATGCGGTGATGCGCCCCGACCATCCGCTCGCACGCCGGCGCGTGGTGCCGGTCGCCGAGGCGGTGCGCTATCCGCTCGCGGTCGGCGACCGGGGCGTCACCGCGCGCCAGCTGTTCGACCAGGCCTGCAGCCTGCAGGGGCTGCAGTACCGCGCGATCTTTGTGAGCAATTTCTCCTCGGCGTTGCTGCCGCTGCTGCGCACCCCCGACCTGATGCTCTCGGGGCTGCTCACGGTCATGCACCTGATCGAGGCCGGCGCGGTGGTGGCGCGGCCCTTCGCCGAGGCGCCGCTGCAGCAGCGGCAGCTGCAGGTGCTCGCGCTCGAAGGCCGCACGCTGCCGCCGCTGGCCGAGCGGTTCGTCGAGCACCTGGTGCGGGCGATCGCGAACGCGGCGCGGCGCCGGCTCGGCCGCGCGCGCGGTGCCGCGGCGCCGGCCTGACGAAGGCCCGCGCTCAGACCGCGAATTCGTCGGGCCGCTTCTCGAGCACGGCAAGCAGCAGGTCGACGTCGAGGCTCGAGGGCTGCGGCGCCTGCAGCGCGCCGAGCATGCGCGAGAGCGTCTCGGCATGCGGCATCAGCGGGCCGAGGAAGCGCGTGCCCTCGGCGCCGGCGATCAGCAGCGTCGGGAAGGTCTCGACGTCGAAGGCATCGGCGATGTCGGCATGGTCCTCGATGTCGACCCAGGCGAAGCGCAGCTGCGGATGCGCGCGCGCGACCTGCTCGAACAGCGGCCGGTACTCGCGGCAGGTGCCGCACCATTCGGCGCACAGGCACACGACCCAGGTCGATCCGTTGGCGGGGGTGGCGGGAAGGGCGCTCAAGCTGTTGCGGTGAAGAAGGGTGGAGGAACGGGCGAGCCCGGCTGGTGCCGGCGCGGGCTCGTGGCTATTATGGTCAAAGCGCCCGCCGCGCGCAGGGCGCCAGGAGACCCGCACGATGAACACCACGACCGCCCCCGAACCTGCCGTCGATCCGCGTCGTTTCAAGAGCTTCGCGGAGTTCTATCCCTTCTACCTCAGCGAGCACGCCAACCGCACCTGCCGCCGGCTGCATTTCGCGGGCTCGACCCTCTCGCTGCTGTGCCTCGTGGCGCTCGTGCTCACGCGCAACCCGCTGTGGCTGCTGGCCGGGCTGGTCGCGGGCTACGGCTTCGCCTGGATCGGCCACTTCGGCTTCGAGAAGAACAAGCCGGCCTCGTTCAAGCGGCCGCTCTACTCGTTCATGGGCGACTGGGCGATGTACCGCGACATCTGGCTCGGCAAGGTGCGGATCTAGATCAGCACCACGTCGCCGAGCCGCAGCGCCTGCAGCGGCCCTTTCTGCCACAGGTCCTCGAGCGGTTCGGCGCGCGGCATCAGGAGCTCGCGCAGCAGCGGCTCGAGCGGCGTCGAGGGATCGGCCAGCAGCACGTAGCGCGGGTCCTCGTCGGCCGTCTCCTCCGCGAGCGGCGCGATCCAGTCGAGCGCCACCAGGGTCTCGAGCACCGGCACCAGCTGCAGCGCGTCGACCCGCATGCGCGTCACGAGCTCGGTCGCGCCCATGCCCTTGGCGAAGGTGGCGCGCGCACGCGCGAGGTGCTGCAGCACTTCGAGCGCGAGCTGCAGCGGCCAGCCCGCGCGGCCGCCGCGCCGCGCCACGCCGACCAGCAGGCTCGGCAGGTAGGCCGCGATCACCGCGCCCAGCAGCACGATGACCCAGGCGACGTAGATCCACACGAGCAGGATCGGCACCGTCGCGAAGGCGCCGTAGAGCACCGAGTAGGTGGGCACCAGGCTCAGGTAGTAGCCGAGCACGCGCTTCGCGACCTCGATCGCGGCCGCCACGAAGATGCCGCCGGTCCAGGCGTGCGACCAGCGCACGTGGGTGTTGGGCACGTAGTGGTAGAGCGAGGCGATGCCGGCGGCGAGCAGCACGAACTCGAAGGCGTCGAGCAGCAGCTTGACGATGCTGCCGCCCACGAAGTCGCGCGACACCGCGAACACGTACGAGGTGGTCGAGAGGCTCACGGCCAGGATCAGCGGCCCGAGCGTGATCGCGGCCCAGTAGATCAGCACGCGCTGCGCGAACGGCCGCGGCGAGCGCACGCGCCAGATGTTGTTGAGCGTCTTGTCGATCGTGAGGATCAGCGCGATCGCGGTGATCAGCAGCACCACCAGGCCCGCGATGCCGAGCCCGCTGGCGGCGCTCGCGAACTGGTTCAGGTAGCCGAGCACCTGGCGCGCGATGTTGTCGGGGATCAGGCTCTCGATCAGCCAGCGCTGCAGCCGCCCCTGGAGCTTGGCGAACATCGGGAACACGGTGAACAGCGCCAGCGCGACCGTGAAGAACGGCACCATCGCGATCGTGGTGGTGAAGGTCAGGCTGCTGGCCGTGAGGCCGAGCCGGTCCTCGCGGAAGCGCTCGCCGAGTACGGCGGTGGTGTTGCGCCACGGAAAGCGCGAAAGATCCCTCCAGAGCTGCCGACGATTCATGGCCGGTATCATAGGAGGCGAACCCCTCCCCGCCCCGTGCCCAGCCGGTTTCGCGGTGCCCCTCCCCATGAACTCGTTCACGCCGCAGCCTCCCGCCCCGTCCGTCGCCGCCACCCGCTGGCTCGCGGTCGGCAGCCTCGTGGGTCTGATCGTGCTGGGCCTCGCCTGGGAACTGTGGCTCGCGCCGCTGCGCCCCGGCGGTTCGCTGCTGGCGCTCAAGGTGCTGCCGCTCGTGATTCCGCTCGCGGGGCTGTGGAAGAACCGCATGTACACCTACCGCTGGGTCACGCTGATGATCTGGCTCTATTTCACCGAGGGCGTGGTGCGCGCATGGAGCGACACCAACGGCGTCGGGCAGCTGCTCGCGCTGGTCGAGGTGCTGCTGTGCCTGGCCCTCTTCACCGCCTGCGCGCTGCACGTGCGCCTGCGCCTGCGGCATGCCAAGGCCGCCGCCCGTTCACTGGAAGCCACCGCCCCATGACCTCCTCCGCCTCCGCATTGCTCGACCAACTGCGCGCCATCGTCGGCGCGGCGCACGTGCTCGACGACGGCGACCTCACCGCCTACGAGCAGGACTGGCGCAAGCGCGCGCGCGGCAAGTCGCTCGCGGTGGTGCGACCCGCCGACGCGCGGCAGGTCGCCGAGGTGGTCAAGGCCTGCGCCGCAGCCGGCACCGCGATCGTGCCGCAGGGCGGCAACACCGGCCTCGCGGTGGGCTCGATCCCCGACGACAGCGGCACGCAGGTGGTGCTGAGCCTGCAGCGGCTCAACGCGATCCGCCAGGTCGACGCCGCCAACCTCACGATGACGGTCGAGGCCGGCTGCATCCTGCAGACGCTGCAGGAAACCGCCGAGAAGCAGGGCTTTCTGTTCCCGCTGAGCCTCGCGGCCGAGGGCAGCTGCACCATCGGCGGCAACCTCGCGACCAACGCCGGCGGCACGCAGGTGGTGCGCTACGGCAACACGCGCGAGCTCTGCCTGGGCCTCGAGGTGGTCACGCCGCAGGGCGAGATCTGGGACGGCACGAGCGGCCTGCGCAAGGACAACACGGGCTACGACCTGCGCGATCTGATGATCGGCAGCGAAGGCACGCTCGGCATCATCACGGCGGCGACGATGAAGCTCTATCCGCTGCCCGCGGCGCAGCTCACGGCCTGGGCCGCGGTGCCCTCGCTCGAGCATGCGGTCACGCTGCTGGGCCTCGCGCACCGGCACCTGGGCCCGGGCCTCACGGGCTTCGAGGTGATGGGGCGCTTCGCGCTGAGCCTGGTCGACAAGCACATGCCGCAGCTGCGCGTGCCCTTCATCGACGACGAGGCGGTGCCGTACTGCGTGCTGCTCGAGAACTCCGACAGCGAGTCGGAGGACCACGCCCGCGCGCGCTTCGAGGCGCTGCTCGAGACCGCGTTCGAGGACGGGTGCGTGACCGACGCGGTGGTGGCCGAGAACCTCACGCAGGCGCACCAGCTCTGGCACATCCGCGAGAGCATCCCGCTCGCGCAGGCCGAGGAAGGCCTCAACATCAAGCACGACATCTCGATCCCGGTGTCGCGCATCCCGGCCTTCGTGGCCGAGACCGACGCGATGCTGCAGCGCGAGATCGCGGGCGTGCGGCTGGTCAACTTCGGCCACCTGGGCGACGGCAACCTGCACTACAACGTGCAGGCGCCCGAGAACATCGACACGCGGGCCTTCCTCCGGAACGAGGAGGAGCGCATCAACACCCTGGTCTACGACGCGGTGCAGAAGTTCGGCGGCTCGTTCTCGGCCGAGCACGGCGTGGGCTCGCTCAAGGTCGACAAGCTCGAGAAGCACAAGTCGCCGGTGGCGCTCGGCATGATGCGGGCGATCAAGCGCGGGCTCGATCCGAAGAACATCCTCAACCCGGGCCGCGTGATCCGGGTCTGAGCGCGAAGTCCTCGTCGCGCACCTCGATCGGCTGGCCGTGCGGCGTGCGGTCGGCCGCATGGTCCCAGGCGTCGCGCCAGCACGCGAGTTCGTCGTGCGAACTCGCGCCCTTCTGCGCCACCAGGCTCTCGAGTGCCGCGAGCCAGTGCCGGTAGTAGGTATCGCCCGCGTCGGGATCGCCGGCCGCCTGGGCCGCGGCGATCTGCGCCGCGAGCGCCTCGGCCCATTCGCGCCAGCTGAACAGGCCGCGCTCGTGCAGCGCGAGCGTCATCGCGAAGGCCTGCGCCTCCCAGGGCGCGGCGAAGACGGGCCCGTCGGCATCGCGCGGCAGGCCGGGCAGGAGCGCGAGCGGCGGCATCGCGCTGCTCATCGGGTCGCGTGCTCCAGGTAACTTTCCCAGGCGTCGACCGAGACCGCGAGGTTCTGGCGCGGCGCCTCGCCGCCCCAGAGCTCGGCCTCCTCGAACACCACGGTGTAGAGCCATTGCGGCTGCTCGCCGAGGCCCTGCGCGTGGCTGTCGGCGAACACGTGCGCGCCGTGCACCCGCTCGACCACGCCGCGCCGGCCGCGCACGTAGCCGGGCAGCCGCGTGTGGTGGTCGGCCGCGGCGGCGCGCATGCGCACCGCGTCGCCGCCCGCGCCGCGCGCCGGGCCCCGCGCGGGCCGTTCCGCCGGCGTCCCCCTGGCGAGGGCCGAGGACACGTCGGCGGCGCGCAGCACGCGCGCGACCGGCGCGGCGGGATGGCGCATCGCGCCGGCCTCGATCTCGTCGGCGAAGAGCTGGCCGCGTTCCAGCATCAGCTTCTCGAGCGCGGCGAGCCAGATCGCGTAGTAGCTCATGCGCCGGTAGGCCGGCAGCGTCTCGCGCGCGGCCCGGCTCATGTCGATGTTCCAGGAGCCGGTGGCGCCCATCGCGAGCACGAGCGCGAGCGCGCGCGGCTCCCAGGCGGCATGGAACAGTTCGCCCTCGGGCTCGGGCGTCACGGCGCCGAAGCCCGGGAGCCCGCCGAGATCGGCCTGCGTCGTATGGCTCATCGGGGCTCCTCCACGACGCGGGTGCCGATCATCGAATCGCGCGTGACCAGCGCCGCGAGCTCGTCCTCGGCCATGCCCTCGGTGCCCGCGGGCCGGCGCGGAATCACGAGGTAGCGCACCTCGGCCGTCGAGTCCCAGACGCGGATCCGCGTGGCCGCGGGCAGCACGGTGCCGAAGTCCGCCAGCACGCCGCGCGGGTCCTTCACCGCGCGCGAGCGGTACGGCGCGCTCTTGTACCAGGTCGGCGGCAGGCCGAGCACGGGCCAGGGATAGCAGCTGCAGAGCGTGCACACCACCATGTGGTGGGTGTCCTCGGTGTTCTCGACCGCGACCATGTGCTCGCCCTGGCGGCCGGTGTAGCCGAGCGACGCGATCGCCGCGGTCGCATCGCGCAGCAGCCATTCGCGGAACGCGGGATCGACCCAGGCGCGGGCGACCACGCGCGCGCCGTTGCGCGGGCCGATGCGGGTCTGGTAGGTGTCGATCAGCACGTCGAGCGCGGCGGGGTCGATGTAGCCCTTCTGCGCCAGCACGCTCTCGAGCGCGCGCACGCGCAGGTCCATCTCGCCGAGCTCGCTGTGCCCGTGGTCGTGATCATGGTCGTGTGGGTGGCCCATCCCGCCATGCTAAGCGCTGGCACTTAAAATTCGAACACCCTCCTCCCGCCCGGTTCTCCCCGCCCATGACCTCCAACGCCGCCCGCCCCGTCCGCTCCCAGTACGAAGATTTCATGCGCCACGTGGACGCCCACGGGGTCCAGAAGGGCGACCGCACGGGCACGGGCACCAAGAGCGTGTTCGGCTACCAGATGCGCTTCGACCTCCACGAGGGATTCCCGCTCGTCACCACCAAGAAGGTGCACCTGAAGTCCATCATCCAGGAGCTGCTGTGGTTCCTGACCGGCTCGAGCAACAACAACTGGCTCAAGGAGCGCGGCGTGACGATCTGGGACGAGTGGGCACGGGAGGACGGCGACCTCGGCCCGGTGTACGGCGTGCAGTGGCGCAGCTGGCCGACGCCCGACGGCGGCCACGTCGACCAGATCGCCGAAGTGGTGAAGACGCTCAAGACCAACCCCGATTCGCGCCGCATCATCGTGAGCGCATGGAACGTGGCCGAGCTCTCGAAGATGGCGCTGATGCCCTGCCACGCCTTCTTCCAGTTCTACGTGGCGCCGCCGCAGGCGCCCGGCGAACGCGGCCGGCTGAGCTGCCAGCTCTACCAGCGCAGCGCCGACATCTTCCTCGGCGTGCCGTTCAACATCGCGAGCTATGCGCTGCTCACGCACATGATGGCGCAGCAGTGCGACCTCGACGTCGGCGACTTCATCTGGACCGGCGGCGACTGCCACATCTACAGCAACCATGCCGAGCAGGTGGCGCTGCAGCTGAGCCGCACGCCCTACCCCTACCCGACGCTGCACATCAAGCGCCGGCCCGATTCGATCTTCGACTACCGCTACGAGGACTTCGAGGTGCTCGACTACCGGCACCACGAGGCGATCAAGGCGCCGGTGGCCGTCTGAGGACCGGCGGCTCATGACGGCACCGCGCATCAACCTGATCTTCGCCCGCGCCGCCAACGGCGTGATCGGCATCAACGGCACCATGCCCTGGCACCTGCCCGAGGACATGGTGCACTTCAAGACGCAGACCGCCGGCGCGCCCGTGGTCATGGGCCGCAAGACCTGGGATTCGCTGCCCGAGCGCTTCCGGCCGCTGCCGGGGCGGCGCAACATCGTGATCACGCGCCAGGACGACTGGAAGGCCGAGGGCGCGCAGCGCGCGGGCAGCCTCGAGGAGGCGCTCGCGCTGTGCGACGAATCGCAGGTGCCCGACGTGTGGATCATCGGCGGCGCGCAGATCTACGCGCAGGCCGAGCCGCTCGCCGCGCGCGTGGTCGTGACCGAGCTCGCGCGCGACTACGAGGGCGACGCGCACGCGCCCGAGCTCGCGCCCGCGCGCTGGCGCGAGACCCGCCGCGAGCCGCACGTGTCCGCGAAGGACGGACTGCCCTTCGCCTTCGTGACCTACGAGCGCATCGGCACCGCGAAGGAATGAGCCCGGCACCCGCGCCGCTGCCGCGACGCCGCGTCCTGCTGGCGGGCGCCGCCTTCGTCGCCGGCCTCGCGCCGCTGCGTGCGCCGCGCGCCGCCGAACGGCTCGAGCCCGACGAGGAAGCGCTGTTCCTCCCGGGCACCGCGCGGCCCACGCCCGACGGCCGGCTCGAGATCGACATCCATGCCTGGGTCTACGAGCGCGAGCGCCGCTTCGGACTCAACGCGGTGTTCGCGCGCTACCTCGGGCTCGACCTCAAGAAGCTCTCGCCCGCCGCGCGGCTGCGCTTCAACCAGCGCACCGCGCTGTTCCATGCCGAGTCCGAGGAAGGCAAGGTGTTCGAGCTCGACTTCGACGGCGCGAGCGGCCGCGTGACCACGCCGCCCTCGGGCGCCGACGGCCGGCTGGACATGCGCATCGTGGTCGACGTGCCGCGCGCCTCGCCCGCGGACCCATGGCAGAAGTTCCATGCCGTGTCCGGACCCGGCGAACTGCTGCACCGCTTCAGGGGCCAGGCGCTGATCGTTCCGCCCGAGGGACTGTCGGTGATCTCGGACATCGACGACACGATCAAGCGCACCGAGGTGCGCGACCGGCGCGCGATGCTGCTCAACACCTTCGCGCGCCGCTTCGAGCCCACGCCGGGCATGGCGGGCTACTACCGCGCGCTCGCGCAGGTGCCCGGCACGCGCTTCCACTATCTCTCTGCGAGCCCGATACAGCTGTTCCCGTCGCTCGCGGACTTCGTGCGCGACGCCGACTTCCCCGGTGGCAGCATGCACCTGCGCGAGAGCACGAGCTGGCGCACGCTGATTCCCGGCGAGCAGGATTCGCGCATCCACAAGGCCGGCACCATCGAGCGGCTGCTGGCCGATTTCCCGGCGCGGCGCTTCATGCTGGTCGGCGACTCGGGCGAGAGCGACCCCGAGATCTATGCGCAGGCGGCGCGCCGGCATCCGAGCCGCATCGTGCACATCGCGATCCGCGACGTCACCGGCGAGGACGCGCGCGCCGAGCGCTACGCGGCCGCGTTCGACGGGCTGGACGCGGGGCTCTGGCAGGTGTTTCCGTCGGAGCGCGCGCCGGCGCCGCTCCAGCTCGCGCGCTGAGCCTTCGGCCGACACATCTTCGGCACCTTCGTTTCAGCGGGGGAACGCAAAAGAACACTTACGTACACATGGCAAAGTCGTGCATCACGCAGGGATAAGCCACAAACGTGAAATTTTGCGCAGAATGAACGCCATGCCCATCTAGACAAGGAGACGGCTCATGTCCATGGAGTTTCTTCGAGTCATTGCCGAACAGAAGCTGCCCTACGTGGTCCACACGCCGGCAGACATCGACCGGCTGCGCGTGCTGCGCGCCGCGGACCTGGTGACGGCCTTCATCCCGCCCTCCGGCCAGACCGCCGACGGCCGCGCGATACGTCAGCTCGCGCAGGTCGAATCGATCACCGCCAAGGGCATGCTCGCCCTGAACAAGGCGACCTCGGCCTTCATCGAGCTCTGACTAGGGCCTCGAAGCCCATCTTCCGCATCGCCGCGCCCGGACCGACGGCGGCCTTCGCATAACCGGCCCACGGCGCGTTGCCGCGGTCCAGGCGGGTGTGGATGTTCCTCAGATTCCACTGCGCGCCGCTCGCGAGCGTCGGCACCTCCTCCCAGTCCACCGGCACCGACACCCCCATGCCCGGACGCGCGCGCAGCGACCAGGCGCACACCGTGGTCGCGCCGAAGCCGTTGCGCAGGTAGTCGATGAAGATGCGGCCGACGCGGTTGGCGGGCCCGCTCTTGGCGACGAACAGCTGCGGCAGCGTGCGCGCCATGTGGCGCACGATGGCCTGCGAGAAGTCCTTCACCGTGTCCCAGTCGTACTGGCGCTTGAGCGGCACCACCACGTGCAGGCCCTTGCCGCCGCTGGTCTTGCAGAAGGGCGGCAGGCCCAGCTCGTCGAGCGCGACGCGCATCAGCTCGGCCGCCTGCAGCACCATGGGCCAGCCCACGCCCTCGCCCGGGTCGAGGTCGAAGGTCATGCGGTCGGGCTTGGCGATCAGCGTCTTCACGCCGTTCCAGGTGTGGAACTCCACCACGTTCATCTGCGCCGCGCTGAGCAGGCCGAGCGCGCCCGCCACCTCGATGAGCTCGGGATGCGAGGGCCAGAGCGCACGGTCGAGCTGGCGCACGCCGTCGATCTGCCCGGCCTCCACATGCTTCTGGAAGAAATGCTGTCCCGCGATGCCCTGCGGCGCGCGCACGAAGGACACCGGCCGCCCCTTGAGATGCTCCATCATGAGCGGCGCGACCAGCCCGTAGTAGCGCACCACCTCGACCTTGGTGATGCCGGTGGAGGGATCGACCACGCGGTCGGCGTGCGAGACCGTGAAGTTCGCCGGCATCGTGGCCGCGGGCGCGCCGGTCTCGCCCTCCGCCCCCGTTTGCGGCTTGCGCCCGCTCCTGCGCGGCGCGGCCGGCGGGTGCACCGGCTGCTCGCGCATGATGGCCTTCGGCGGCTTGTCCGTGCGCAGGCTGTGGAACACCGGATGGCGCACATGGCCGTCCTGGGTCCAGTCGGAGAAGGTCACCTCGGCGATCAGCACGGGCTTCACCCAGTGCGCGCGGCGGTCGTTCTCGGTCGGGTCCCTGAACGGCCGCCGCTCGGTGCGCAGCGGCGTCAGCCGCTCGAGCATGTCGGCCAGCGAGCGGCCGTTGAAGCCCGCGCCCACGGCCCCCGCATAGACCAGGTCGCCGTGGTCGTCGTGCACGCCGATCAGCAGCGCGCCGATGCCCACGCGCGAGCCCTTGGGATCGGTGTAGCCGCCGATGACGAACTCCTGCCGGCGCGAGCACTTGAGCTTGATCCAGTCGGGCGAGCGCCGCGAGGCGTAGGTGCTGTTCCTGCGCTTGCCGATCACGCCCTCGAGCCCGATCCTGCAGGCCGAGGCGACGATGTCCTCGGGCGGCGCGTCGAAAACCTCGCTGAAGCGCAGCTCGGGCGGCGCCTTCGCGAGCAGCGACTGCAGCAGCGCGCGGCGCTCGACCAGCGGCACGCCCGTGAGATCGAAGCCGCCGTGGTGTACGAGGTCGAACAGGAAGTACACGATGTCGCGCGTTCGCTCGCTGTCGAAGGCGTTCTGCAGCGCCTGGAAGTCGGTGCCGCCGGCTTCGTTCAGCATCACGATCTCGCCGTCGAGCCAGCAGGGCGCGAGCTTCATGCGCTCGATCGCGCGCACGAGGTGCGGCATGCGCGCGCTCCAGTCGTGGCCGTTGCGCGTGAAGAGCCGCACCGCGCCCTTGGCGTCCACGCGCGTGAGCAGCCGGTAGCCGTCGAACTTGATCTCGTAGATCCAGTTGTCGGGATCGGGCGGCGGGCCGTCGACCAGCGTGGCGAGCAGCGGCGAGAGCTTGGCCGGCAGTGCGGCCTTCACCGCGTCGGCCGGCACGGCGCCTGCCGCGGCTTTGCCGCGCCGCGCGCTGGCGGCGGGGGCCGGCGCGGGCGCGGGCGCGGGTGCCGCGGCCGGCGCGGGCATCGGCATCTGCGCCACGCTGTCGGGGAACTGGTCGACCACGCTGAACTCGCTCGCGGGCCGCGCGTAGGCGTCCTGCTCCTTGATCAGCAGCCAGGCGTCCTGCTTGTCGCCGTCCTTGCGGCCGTGCATGCGCACCAGCGCCCACCGGCCGCGCAGCTTGTAGCCGTGGAGCTCGAACTTGATGTGCCCCTCGCGGTAGGCGCGGCGCGCGTCGCCGAGCGGCACCCAGGTGCCCTTGTCCCAGATGATGACCTTGCCCGCGCCGTACTGCCGCTCGGGGATCTCGCCCTCGAACTGGTTGTACGAGATCGGATGGTCCTCCACGTGCACCGCCATGCGCTTGTCGCGGGTGTCGTAGCTCGGGCCCTTGGGCACGGCCCAGCTCTTCATCGCGCCGTCGAGCTCGATGCGGAAGTCGTAGTGGAGCCGCCGCGCCCAGTGCTTCTGCACCACGAACTGCAGCGTGCCGGGCAGCGAGGCGCCGCCCTCCTCCGGCTCGGGCGTGACGCCGAAGTCGCGCTTCTCCTTGTAGCGCTTCAGGGGGTTGGCGCGCGGCATGGCGGTTCGGCCTTCGCGGCCGGCGGATGGCTGGCCGCATGGCGCTCCAGCAGCAGGTAGAGCGCGATGCCGCCGCCCAGCGGCAGCAGGTAGTAGAGCGCGCGGTACGCGAGCACCGCGCCCATCAGCGTGCCCTGGCGCACGCTGCCCGACAGCAGCGCGAGGTAGACCGCCTCGAGCACGCCGAGCCCGGCCGGGATCGGCGTCACCACGCCGACGATCGACGCGGCCAGCAGCACGCCGAGCGTGGTCGCGTAGGGCACCTGGCGGCCCAGCAGCAGGTACATCGCGGCGCCCATCAGCGCCCAGTTGAGGCTCGAGAGCGCGAGCTGCACCAGTGCGAGCTGCGCCGACGGCAGCTCGATGCGCCGGCCGCGCAGCTGCCAGTGCCGCCCGTGCAGGAAGAAGCAGGCGACCACGTAGGCCGCCGCGAGCAGGATCATCAGCACGCCGAGCGCGCGAAAGGCCTCCGCGCCGAGGTGCGCCTGGCGCGGCGGCGCGATCGCCCCGGCCGCGAACAGGCTGCCGGCCAGCAGACCGTAGCCGAGCCAGTTGGTCGCGAGGCTGATGCCCACGATCTGCGCCACGGTCGCCTCGTCGAGCCCGGCGCGCGCATAGAGCCGCGCGCGCAGCGCGATGCCGCCGACCAGCGAGCCGAGGTTGAGGTTGAAGGCATAGCTCGCCACCGCGATCGCCCAGGTGCGCCAGCGCGCGAGCCGGTGCCGCGTGTGGCGCCGCCCGATCAGGTCGAAGCAGCCGTAGAGCGCATGGCTCGCGGTCGCGAGGCCCAGCGCCGCGAGCAGCAGCGTCGCGGGATAGCGCTGCAGCGCATGCCAGGCGCCGGCCCAGTCGACCTTGTGCGCATGCGACAGCAGCAGCCCGAGCACGACGACGCCGAGCACGGGCAGCGCCCAGCGCCGGCAGCGGCGCCAGAACTGCGACTTCGCGCGCGGCGCGGCGGCCGCCGGCAGCGTGGTGGCGTCCCGGGTCATCGGCCGTGCTCCTGGAGCGCCTCGATCAGCGCCCCGAGGTCGAGCGGCTTGAGCAGGTGGTGGTCGAAGCCCGCGGCCGCGATGCGCTCCTTGTCGCCCTGCTGGCCCCAGCCGGTCAGCGCGACCAGCACGAGCCCGGCGAGCGCGGGCACGGCGCGCAGCCGCCGCGCGAGTTCGCAGCCGTCCATGCCCGGCATGCCGATGTCGAGGATCGCGAGCCCGGGCAGCGGGCCGTCGGCCAGCATGCGCAGCGCGCCCTCGCCGCTGTAGGCCACCCGCGGCGCCGCGCCCAGGGTGAGCAGCAGGTCGCCGAGCGCATCGGCGGCGTCGCGGTTGTCGTCGACCACCAGCACCGCCCGGGGCAGCCCGGCGGGCCAGCTGCGCACGGCGTCCTGCCCCGCGGGACGCAGGCTGCCGTCGGGGCGGCCGAGCGGCAGGTGCACGCGGAAGGTGGCGCCGTGGCCGAGCCCCTCGCTGAGCGCCTCGACGCTGCCGCCGTGCAGCTCGACCAGGCTCTTCACCAGCGTGAGCCCGATGCCGAGGCCGCCCTGCGCCGCCTTCGAGGTCCCGCTGACCTGCACGAACATCTCGAAGATCGAGCGCAGCATCTCGGCGGCGATGCCGGTCCCGTTGTCGCGCACCTCGACCACCGCCTCGCGGCCGGCGCGCCGCAGCTCGACCGCGATGCGCCCGCCCGGGGCGGTGTACTTGGCGGCGTTGTTGAGCAGGTTCGAGAACACCTGCGTGAGGCGCACCCCGTCGCCGCGCACCACCAGCGGCTGCGGCGCGAGCGTGACCTCGAGCGCGTGCCCGGCCCGGTCGAGCAGCGGCCGGCTCAGCTCGATCGCGTCCTTGATCACCGCGTCGAGCGCCACCACCTCCATGCGCAGCTCGATCTTGCCGCGCGTGATGCGCGAGACTTCCATCAGGTCGTTCACCAGCCGCACCATGTGCTCGATCTGGCGTCCCATGAGCTCGTAGTAGCGCATGGCCTCGGCCGGCTCGTGGGCCTTGCGCATCAGCAGCGTGAGCGCGGTGCTCATCGGCGCGAGCGGGTTGCGCAGCTCGTGCGCGAGCGTGGCGAGGAATTCGGTCTTGCGCTGGTCGGCCTCGCGCAGCCCGTCGAGCAGGTCGCGCAGCTGGTACTGCCGGTTGCGCGCGCGCAGCACGGTGCGCGCGGTGCTGACCAGCGAGGCCACGCGCATCGGCCGCTCGATCACCGTGACGTTCGCGAGCCGCTCCATCGCATTCGCGATCACGCGCGAGTCCGCGCCCTGGCGCGCCAGCACGATCACCGGCAGGTCGGACCACGGCTGCTGCAGCGCCAGCGCCTCGGTCAGCGCGGCGGCGGCCGCCGGGTCGGCGAGCACTTCCTCGGCGAGCATGATCGCGCCGGCGCCTTCGTGCAGGCCGGCCAGGAGCTCGCCGAGGTCGGCGCAGGCGTGCGACGCGACCTGCGCGCGCGCGAGCACGGCGCCCGCCATGAACGCATCCCTCGACGTGGCGGTGCGCAACAGGATGCGCTGTTCGACGGATGCGGCGGGCAGGTTCACGGCGTGCGCTGGATGACGTCGATCGGCACGGGGATGCCGGTCAGGATGCCCCTGAAGTTGCGCAGCGGCTCGCCGACCCGGAGCCCCTTCGCGCTCATCGAGAAGTCGCGGATGCTGCGCTCGTGGGCGCCGCCGCGCTTCTTCAGCACCGAAATGGCCTGGCGCACCTCGCCTTCGAGCTCGAAGTAGCGCAGCAGCACGACCGCGTCGGCGAGGTAGCTCGCATCGACCGGCGTCTGCATCTGCGTGCCGATCAGGCCGTGCTGCGCGCCGATCAGCAGCGTCGCGACGCCGGCCTGGCCGAGGAACGACAGCAGCTCGTGCAGCTGCGCGATGAGGAAGCGCTCGTCGGGCATGGCGTTGAGGTAGCCGTTGAGGCTGTCGATCACCACCACCGCGGCCTTCGACTCCGTGACCGCGAGCCGGATCAGGTGCACGAACTCGCCCGGCGAGAGCTCGGCCGGATCGACCTGCCGCACCTGGATGCGGCCCGCCGCGATGTGGGGTTCGAGGTCCATGCCCATGCTGCTGCAGCGCGTGCGCAGCGTGTGGATGCTCTCGTCGAAGACGAAGAGCGCCGCGCACTCGCCGCGCTTCGCGGCGGCGACCGCGAACTGCACCGCGACCGTGGACTTGCCGGTGCCCGGCGCGCCGACGAACAGCGTGCTGGTGCCGCGCTCGATGCCGCCGCCGAGCAGCGCATCGAGCGCCGCGATGCCGCTCGGGATGCGCTCCTGGTCCGGGGCCGCGGCATGCTCGGCGGCCACCAGGCGCGGGAACACCCGCAGCCCGCCGCGTTCGATGCGGTAGTCGTGGTAGCCGCCGCGGAACTGGTGGCCGCGGTACTTGCTCACCAGCAGGCGGCGCCGCGCGGTGCCGTAGTCGGAATTGATCTGCTCCAGCCGCAGCACCGCATGCGCGATGCTCTGCACCTGCAGGTCGTGCTGCACCGCGGTCATGTCGTCGAGCAGCAGCACGGTGCACTGGCGGCCCGCGAAGAACTGCTTGAGCGCGAGGATCTGGCGCCGGTAGCGCAGCGAGCTGCCGGCCAGCAGCCGCAGCTCGGACAGCGAATCGAAGACCACGCGCGAGGGCTTGATCACGTCGACGTCCGAGAGGATCTTGAGCGTGGTCTCGCTGAGCTCCACCTCCGAAGGATGGAACATCGTGTACTGCTCGTCGGGCGCGAGCGCGGCCTCGGTCGGCAGCATCTCGCGCACGTCGATGCCGCTCAGGTCCCAGCCGTGCGAGCGGGCCACGCCCGTGAGCTCCTCGGCCGTCTCCGAGAGGGTGACGTAGAGCACCGACTCGCCGCGCTTCACGCCTTCGATCAGGAACTGCAGCGCGATCGTGGTCTTGCCCGCGCCCGGCGTGCCTTCGATCAGGTACAGGCGATTGGCCGTGAGGCCGCCGCCGAGCACGTCGTCCAGGCCGGGCACGCCGACCTTCATCAGGGTCTCCTCCGCGGCCGATCCGGCCGTGCCGTCGAGTTTCATTGCTTCCTCCATCGAATGGTCAGGCAGTCCTCTCGCTGCCCTGTTCTGCTTCGCGATTCATGCGATCCATGCGGCCATGGCGCCGCTGGAGGATTTGTATCAACGCGCGCGCGGCCGCGGCTGTAGGGCATCACCCTTCTTCGGGAGAAGACAAAGCCACGGCGCGACGGCGCGCGCGGGGCTCAGGACTTCGCGGGCGTCTTGTCCTCGGCATCGCCGGGCTCCCGCAGCTTCTCGTTGCCGACCTTCCTCATCATCTCCTCGCCCTCGGCGTCGCGGCCGTCGGTCGGCACGGACTCCTCCTGCGTGATCTCGGGTTCGTCGGGGCTGCGTTCTCGGCGCGGGGGCGTGGGGGCGTTCATGGCGGTCTCCTGGGGGGCGAGGCCGCCACCATCGCCCGGCCGCGGCCGCCGGGCGCTCAGGCAAAGGCGGCAGCGGCCGTCAGCGCAGGCCGACGACAGGCCGCCCTCAGGCGTGGCCGATCGGCTCGGCCGGCGCCTCGCTCGCCTCGATGAAGAGCCGCCGGATCATCGGGAAGCGCGCGCGCACCTGCTGTTCGATCGCGGCGATCGCGTCGGCCGCCTCGCCGGTGGCGGTGCCCTCCTTGAAGTTCACGTCGACAATGACGAGCACCTCGTTCGGGCCGATGTACATCGACAGCACCCGGCCCACGTCGTGCACGCTGGGCTGCTGCATCGCGAGGCCGCGGATCTCGCGCGCGGTCTCGGGCCGGATGCCCTCGCCGATCAGCAGCCCGCGCGCCTGGCCGATCAGCAGCACGGCCACGCCAGCCAGCAGCAGCCCGATCACCACCGAGGCCGCGCCGTCGAGCACCGGCATGTCGAGGCTGTGGCTCAGCCAGATGCCGGCGGCGGCCACCGCGAGCCCCGCGAGCGCGGCCGAATCCTCGGCGAGCACGGTGTAGGTCGTGGGGTCCTTGCTGCGGTCGAGCGCCTGCCAGAACGGCAGGCCGTGCGACTCGCGGCGGAACTGCCGCAGTGCGACGAGGAAGCTGCCGCCCTCGAACAGCGCCGCGAGGCCCAGCACCACGTAGTTCCAGGTCGGGTCCCGCATCGGCTCCGGCTGGCGCATGTGCTGGATGCCCTCGTAGAAGGACACGCCGCCGCCGAGCCCGAAGATCAGCACCGCGACGATCAGGCTCCAGAAGTAGAGCTCCTTGCCGTGGCCGAAGGGATGCTCGGGCGTGGCGGGCCGCTGGCTCAGCCGGATGCCCACGAGCAGCAGCACGCCGTTGAAGGTGTCGACCGCCGAATGGATGCCTTCGGACAGCATCGCCGAACTGCCGGTGATGCCCGCCACCACGAACTTGGTGCAGGCGATCGCGACGTTGGCGGCGATCGCGCCGTAGATCGCGATCTTCGACTCGGCCATCAGCGGCGGCGGGCGCGCGGGGCGGCCGCGCGCACCCGGTCAGGGAAGGCCAAGGTAGATCCGCAGATCGTCCTTCATCGTGCCCGCGGACGCCACGGCCATGCGCAGCCGCGCCTCGCTCACGCCGAACCACTTGGTCCAGTAGTCGACCTCCTTGAGGTCGGTGATGTCGATTCGCTCGTCGTCTTGCGGAATGCGGATCTCCGTGTCGTCCAGCATCGGGCGTCTCCAGGCAGGGGGGAATTGAAACGAGACGGCAGTTTCGCCGCCGGCCGGCGGGACCTTGCCAGCCGGATGCGATCGTTGATGCAGGACATTCTCTACACGCAGTCCGGCCGCAGCCAGCTTTGTTTCATCAAGACACCGGCCGCGGGCGCCGACATGCAAAATAGCGCCCCTATGAAGATCGCCACCTGGAACGTCAACTCCCTCACCGCCCGCCTCCAGCATGTGCTCGACTGGCTGATCGCCAACCCCGTGGACGTGCTGTGCCTGCAGGAGCTCAAGATGAGCGACGACAAGTTCCCGCTCGACGTGCTCAAGTCGGCCGGCTACGAATGCGCGGTGTTCGGCCAGAAGACCTACAACGGGGTCGCGATCCTGAGCCTCGCGCCGCTCGCCGACGTGACGAAGAACATCGGCGGCTTCACCGACGACCAGTCGCGCGTGATCGCGGCCACGGTCCAGACCGCGGCCGGCCCGCTGCGCGTGGTGAACGGCTACTTCGTCAACGGGCAGGCGCCCGGCACCGACAAGTTCGAATACAAGATGGGCTGGCTGCGCGCGCTGCGCGAATGGCTGCGCGCGGAGATGGCCGCGCATCCGGAGCTGGTGCTGCTCGGCGACTTCAACATCGCGCCCGAGGACCGCGACAGCTTCGATCCGGTCGGGCTCAAGGAGACCATCCATCACACGACCGAGGAACGCGAGCAGTTCAAGGCGCTGCTGCAGCTGGGCCTGGTCGACAGCTTCCGGCTCTTCGAGCAGCCCGAGAAGAGCTACTCGTGGTGGGACTACCGGATGCTCGGCTACCAGAAGAACCGCGGCCTGCGCATCGACCACATCCTCGTGAGCG
>CBHTTS010000074.1:0-19274 GCA_966095775.1 uncultured Variovorax sp.
GCGTGCGCTCCACGCTCGAGCTGCTCAGCGCCGCCTATGCGGTGCACAGCGGTTTCGCGGAGGCGCGCATCCTCGAGATCGCGACCCAGTGCCGCCCGACGCTGCCCGACAACCTGCCCGCGTTCCGCCAGCCGCATCCGCGCGTGCTGCAGATCAACGGGCTCTACCGCCACGGCTTCATGATCGCGCCCGCGATGCTCGACTGCGCGATGGAGCTGCTCGCGCACGGCGGCTCCGCCCTCGCGCGCGACTTCGGCCTGGAGACCTGCACCCCATGACGATCGACATCCTGATCAACGACAAACCCTACGCCCTGCCCGAGCGCGCGCTCCTGACCGACGCGATCGCGGCGCTCGGCGCCACGCCGCCGTTCGCGGTGGCCGTGAACCGCGAGTTCGTGCCGCGCTCGGCCTATGCCACGCGTGCGCTGCAGCCCGGCGACCGCGTCGAGGTGATCCGCCCCGTGACGGGCGGCTGAAACGATGGAGACCCAAGCAATGACCACGAACGACCCCCTGGTGCTCTACGGCGAGACCTTCCAGAGCCGGCTGCTGCTCGGCACCGCGCGCTATCCCTCGCCCGACCTGCTCGAAGCCGCCGTGAAGCGCGCGCGGCCGGCGATGCTGACCGCGTCGCTGCGCCGCCAGACCGCCGGCCAGGGCTCGGGCAACAGCGAGCTCGGCAACGGGTTCTGGGAGCTGCTGCGCCGGCTCGCGGTGCCGGTGCTGCCCAACACCGCGGGCTGCCACAGCGTGCAGGAAGTGGTCGCCACCGCGCAGATGGCGCGCGAGCTGTTCGACACGCCGTGGATCAAGCTCGAGCTGATCGGCGACGACTACACGCTGCAGCCCGACACGCTGAACCTCGTCGACGCCGCCGCGCAGTTGATCCGCGACGGCTTCAAGGTGCTGCCCTACTGCACCGAGGACCTGGTGCTGTGCCAGCGCCTGGTGGACGTGGGCTGCCAGGCCGTGATGCCCTGGGCCGCGCCGATCGGCACCGGCCGCGGGCCGGTCAATCCGTACGCGCTGCAGGTGCTGCGCGAGCGACTCGACGTGCCGATGCTGGTCGATGCGGGCCTCGGCCTGCCCTCGCACGCCTGCCAGGTCATGGAATGGGGCTACGACGGCGTGCTGCTCAACACCGCGGTCGCGCTGGCGCAGGACCCGGTCGCGATGGCCGGCGCCTTCGCCGATGCGGTGCAGGCCGGCCGCGCCGCCCGCCGCGCGGGCGCGATGGCGGCGCAGGACGCCGCGCAGCCCAGCACGCCCGTGCTCGGCACCCCTTTCTGGCACCACGCAGCATGAACACCACCATCGATTCCCACGGCATCGCGCAGTCGATCGTCGCCGCCCACGGCCTGCGCTTCGGCGCCGCCACCGCCGCGGCCGTGGCGCCGACCGGCTATTCCTCGGACGAGCCGGTCTACCGCGGCGCCAAGCAGGCCTGCAGCGCGCTCGGCTTCATCGAGATCGACGCCGAATGCATCGCGCGCGCCTGGCAGGCGCAGACCGCGCGCACCGGCGACTTCGACGCCGGCCAGTGGCCGTGCACGCCGGCCGACTTCGGCCTGCGCAGCTTCCCGCCCGCCGCGCGCCCCGACGCCTTCGCGCCGTGCCCCGAACGGCTCGGCCTCTATGCCGTGCTGCCCGACGCGCAGTGGGTCGGCCGCATGGCGCGCGCCGGCGTGCCGACGCTGCAGCTGCGCTTCAAGTCCGAGGACCCGGCCGCGATCGAGCGCGAGGTGCAGGCGGCGATCGACGCCACGCGCGGCACCGGCGCCCTGCTCTTCATCAACGACCACTGGCAGGCCGCGATCGCCGCCGGCGCCTACGGCGTGCACCTGGGCCAGGAAGACCTCGATGCGCTCGCCCCCGAGCAGGTGCGGCAGATCCGCGACTGCGGCCTGCGGCTCGGCGTCAGCACGCACGGCTATGCCGAGATGGTGCGCGCCGACGCGGTGAGCCCGAGCTACATCGCGATGGGCGCGGTGTACCCGACCACGCTCAAGAAGATGGCCACCGCGCCGCAGGGCGTGGCGCGGCTCGCGGCCTATGCACGGCTGATGCGCGGCTATCCGCAGGTCGCGATCGGCGGCATCGACGCGCTGCGGCTGCCCGAGGTGCTCGCGACCGGCGTGGGATCGGTGGCCGTGGTGCGCGCGCTGGTCGCGGCCGAGGACCCCGAGGCCACGGCGGCGCAATGGATCGCGGCCACGGGCGCCGCGGCGGCAGCATGAACGGGGACGACGACGCGATGACCCGATGCCGTCGATGCGCACCGCGGCGCCTGTCGCCGCTGGCCGGCGCCGCGGCCGCCGCGCTGCTCGCGGGCCTGGCCGGCGGCGCGCGCGCCCAGCCGGCCGCGGGTGCAGACCTGCCCGCGATCACCGTCAACGAAAGCAGCGCCGCGCCGCAGGCCGAGGTCAGCGGCTTCGGCGACGTGCCCCTGCGCGAGCTGCCGCTGTCGGCCACCGTGATCGACGGCGCGCAGCTGCGCGCGAGCGGCGCGCGCCGCCTTTCGGACCTCGCGCAGTTCGACGCCTCGGTGACCGACGCCTACAACTCGGCCGGCTACTGGGACTACCTCACGGTGCGCGGCTTCGTGCTCGACAACCGCTTCAACTACCGGCGCGAGGGCCTGCCGATCAGCGCCGAGACCGCGATCCCGCTCGACAACAAGGAGCGCATCGAGATCCTGCGCGGCACCAGCGGCATTCAGGCCGGCACCAGCGCGCCCGGTGGCCTGGTCAACTACGTCGTGAAGCGGCCGACCGAGCAGGACCTGCGCACGCTGCGCCTCGAGACCACGAGCCGCGGCAGCGTGCTCGCGGCGCTCGACCTCGGCGGTCGCTTCGGCGCGGACCGCGCGTTCGGCTGGCGCCTCAACGTCGCGAGCGAGAACCTCAAGCCGCTCGTGCACGACCTCGACGGCAACCGCAACCTGTTCGCGCTCGCGGGCGACTGGCGCATCACGCGCGACTCGGTGCTCGAGTTCGAGATCGAGCGCAGCCACAAGACGCAGCCGAGCCAGAACGGCTTCAGCCTGCTCGGCAACCGCCTGCCCGCGCCGATCGATCCGAAGATCAACCTCAACAACCAGCCCTGGTCGCAGCCCTCGGAGTTCAACGCGCTGACCGGCAGCGTGCGCTTCAGCCAGGCGCTGAACGCCGACTGGCGCTGGAGCGCGCAGATCGCCCAACAGCGGCTGCGCAGCGACGACCGGCTGGCCTATGCCTTCGGCTGCGGCGCCGAGGGCAACTACGACCGCTACTGCTCGGACGGCACCTTCGACTTCTACGACTTCCGCAGCGAGAACGAGCGCCGCGTGCAGACGGCGGGCAGCCTGAACCTCAAGGGCAGCCTCATGACCGGCAGCGTGCGGCACGAGCTCGGCTTCGGCCTGCTCGCGAGCCGCGTGCGCAACCGCTTCCAGGACCAGGCCTACAACTACGTCGGCACCGGCAACGTCTGGGGCACGGCCATCGTGCCGCCCGACCCGGCGCTCACCGACGCCAACACCAACCGCGACGAACGCGCGACCGAGCTCTCGGTGCAGGACGCGATCCGCTGGAACGACCGCTTCACCACCTGGGTGGGCCTGCGCCACACGCGGCTCGACCGGGAGAGCATCCGCACCGACGGCACGCGGCCGACCGGCTACAAGGACGGCATCACCACGCCCTGGATCGCCGCGAGCTACGCGATCCGGCCGGGGCTGCTCGCGTATGCGAGCTGGGGCAAGGGCGTGGAGTCGCAGGTGGTGCCGAACAGGAGCTCGCAGTACAGCAACGCGGGCGAGGCGCTGCCCGCGCTCGCCTCGCGCCAGTGGGAGATCGGGCTCAAGGGCGGCAGCGACGATGCCTTCGCCTGGCAGCTCGCATGGTTCGACATCCGCCGGCCGATGACCAACCTCGATGCCTGCAGCCGGCTCGGCACCACGCCGTGCGAAGGCCGCCACGACGGCAGCGCGGTGCATCGCGGACTCGAGGCGGGCGCGCAGTGGACCGCGGGGCCATGGCGCCTCGGCGGCAGCCTCGCGCTGATCGACGCCAAGCGGCGCGGCAGCATCGCCGAGCCCGCGACCAACGGCCAGGCGCCGACCAACGTGCCGCGGCAGGTGCTGCGCGCGCAGGCCGCCTACCGCGTGGCGTCGGTGCCGGGCCTGGAGCTGGTCGGCCAGCTCTCGCACGAAGGCCGGCGCAACGTGTTGCCCGACGGCTCGATCAAGCTGCCCTCGTGGACCCGCGTCGATGCCGCGCTGCGCTACGAGACCCGCGTGCGCGGCGTGCAGACGAGCTGGAGCCTCTCGATCGACAACCTGTTCGACCGCCGCTACTGGAAGGAGTCGCCCTACCAGTTCGGCCACGTCTATCTGTTCCCGGGCGCGCCGCGCACGCTGCGCCTCGGGCTCACGGTGTCGCTGTGAAAACACGCGCTCGAAAATTTTTCGACTTTTTTGCGCGCCCGGACCACTCGAGTCGAAAGAGCCAAAAAATCACGCTATAATCTGAGGCTTGTTCCTCGATAGCTCAGTCGGTAGAGCGCCGGACTGTTAATCCGTAGGTCCCTGGTTCGAGCCCAGGTCGAGGAGCCACCTACAAGCCGCAAGGCCTCTGGAATGCCCCGCTACTCAACGGTAGCGGGGCATTTTTCTTTGGCGCGTCCGCCGCTCTTCCGCTCTTCTTTCTCCGCCGCGGTTCCGTAGGAAATCCCGGCGTGCAATTTCAGCCGGTTTCCTCCACGTCACTGCCCTCGCGGCAGGAGACTGGAACGCACCGACATCGAAAGGACAGCATGAAGAACAAATCGATCTGGAAGCTCTACGGCTATGGGTGGGTCACGCTCGGCTTCTTTCTGATCTCGCTCGTCGGCCACTGGATCTTCGGCTGGTTCGCGTACGTGGACGAGCAGAAGCAGTTCGGCCATGCCATCGAGTTCAGCGGCTACGCCATCCAGATGGGCCGCGACACGCTCGAGAACTGGCAGTCGGAATTCCTTCAGCTGATCTGGCAGATCGGCGGCCTGGCCTTCCTGCTCTACGTGGGCTCGCCGCAGTCGAAGGAAGGCGACGACCGCGTCGAGGCGAAGATCGACGCGATCCTCGCGGCCGTGGATCCGAAGAACGCGGACCAGCTCATCGACGAGATCGACCAGGAATACGCAGGACGACACACGGACCACCGCTGGATGAGGCTTGCGAAGCAACGCCGCTGACGCGGCGCAGGCCCTCTCCGGCGCGGTGCCATCTTCACCATGGGACCCGCGACACCGATCGAATACCTGCTCGAGATCGAGCGCGCCAGCTTCCCGGTCCATGTACGGGATCCGGGGGTGATCCAGGCCGTTGCGGTACTCAAGGCGCTGGGCTGCGTGGAGGCCGAGATCTCCCCGCCGCTCGACCTGCGCGGCGCCTTCGCGGACTACGAGTCCGCCGTCATCGTGCGCATCACGCCCGAGGGCCTGACCGAACTCGCGCAGGAATACGGCGCGGACTGACGATGCGCGGCCCTTGAATGCGGGCGCCGCGCCCACACCTCCGAGGCGATCAAAAAAGAACCGGAGGAAGATGATGCCGAAGTCTTCGGATGCACGCACCGTCGCGAAGCTCGCCTGGGAGGCGGCGTGGGAGCGCCTCGACAACGCCTTGCAGCCGCCGCCCGGCTATCCGGCGCCGACCGCCGAGCAACTGCGCGAATGCTTCCGCCTCGCGCAGGAACGCCTCGACAACCTGCGCCGCGCGCACGAAGCGGGCCTGCCCGAGCCGCCCGCCGCGCGCGACACACCCGCGGCTGTCGAGAAAATGCCGAAAAAAGGGTAATTCCCAGCGTCCCGGTCAGGCCACAAACAGTAACCGCGCGTACATTACCGCCAACGTACTATCGGCCCGCCCCATGCACCTGAAGCCCTCTCTCATCATCGCGTTGTTGCTCGTCGCGGGCGGTCTGTTCTGGTGGTGGGTTTTCGACGGCGGCCTGGTGGCCGTGATCGTCGTGGTCGTGCTGGGCGCCGGCCTGTTCCTCGCACTGCGGGGCAGCAGCTCGGTCAAGGACCGGCTCGACGCGCAGGTGCCCGACAAGGACGGCGGCGACAAGCCCTCCTGAGCCGGGCCGCGCAGCGGCATGACTTTCGGCACTGGTGCGCCGCGATGCCGGCGCTTATCGTCGCGCGCTTTCGATCTTCCGCGCGCACATGAATTTCCCGACCACCCGACTTCCGCTGGCAGGCGCGCTCGCCGCCCTGCTGCTTCTCTCCGGCTGCCAGACGCTCGACATGCAGATGGGCAGCCAGTCCGCCAAGACGGTGGCCACCGGCAGCGCGGCCGGCGCGGCCACCTCGGGTGAGAGCAGCGCGCTCGAGCGCTGCGACTCGCCGCTCGGCACCGTCTCGCTGATCGAGAACGTCGAGGCCGGCTGGTACACGGTGCTGACCGGCGAATACAAGCTGCCGCCCACGGCCAACCTGCTGCGCCTGCTGGTACAGCAGTCGAACTGCTTCGTGGTGGTCGAGCGCGGCGCGGCCGGCATGAACGCGATGACGCGCGAGCGCGCGCTGATGCAGTCGGGCGAGATGCGCGGCGGCAGCAACTTCGGCCGCGGCCAGATGGTGGCCTCGGACTACGGCCTGTCGCCCGAGATCGTGTTCAGCAACAACGACGCGGGCGGCCTCGGCGGCGCCATCGGCGGACTCGTGGGCGGCGGCCGCGGCCGCGCGATCGCGAGCCTGGGCGCGAGCCTCCAGACCAAGGAGGCGGCCGCCCTGCTCACGCTGATCGACAACCGCTCGGGCGTGCAGGTGGCGGCGGCCGAAGGCAGCGCCTCCAAGACCGACTTCGCGGGCTTCGGCGACCTGGGTGGCTACCGGGGCGCGGGCGGCGTGGGCGGCTACACGCGCACGCCGCAGGGCAAGCTGATCGCGGCGGCCTTCATGGACGCCTTCAACCAGATGGTCCGCTCGCTGCGCAACTACAAGGCGCAGACGGTGCGCGGCCAGGGCCTCGGCGGCGGCGGCCGCCTCGGCGTGGACGGCGGCGCGGCGCCGTCGCAGACCTCCGCCCCCGGCGCGCGCCGCCGCCGATAGCGCGCCGCCTTTCGCTCAGAGGTGCCGCGTCTCGGCCGGCGCCTCGAACCAGTTGTTGTGGCGCCCGTCCATGTACTGCACGGGCGCCTCGGCCAGCTCCTGCGGCGTCGCGTCGTCGAGGCAGGCCACGTTGATGCTCACGTAGGCGCCGCCGATCTCGGGCACGTTGCCGCGCCCGAAGGAGCGGATGCCGCAGTGCCGGCAGAACAGATGCTCGGTGCTGTGGCTGTTGAACTGGTAGAGCGACAGCGCGTCCTCGCCCGCGAGCAGCCGGAACGCACCGGGCTTCACGATCGCGCCCCAGGCCCGGGCCTTGGTGCAGATCGAGCAGTTGCACTTGCCGGTGCCGGCGCTCAGGTCGATGTCGGCCTGGAAGCGGACCTTGCCGCAGTGGCAGCTTCCGTTGTACGTCTTCATCATGGTCGTGTCCTCGTGCGGGTGAAAAGATGGAAGCCCGGAGACTACGCCCCATTGCGGACAGTTTCTGTCCTCGATCGCAGGCATCATCGGGGCCATGCTGTCCGCCTCCGCCCGCCTGATCCGCCTGCTGTCGCTGTTCCAGGCCCAGCGCTCGTGGGCCGGTGCCGAACTCTCGGCACGGCTCGAAGTCACCGAGCGCACGCTGCGCCGCGATGTCGACCGGCTGCGCAGCCTCGGCTACACGGTCGACTCGACTTCGGGCGTGGCCGGCGGCTACCGCCTGGGCGCCGGCAGTTCGCTGCCGCCGCTGCTGCTCGAGGACGAGGAGGCGATCGCGGTGGCGCTGGGCCTCGGCAACCCGGGCGGCGGCGCGCAGGGCGACATCGAGAACGCGGCGCTGCGCGCCCTGGCCAAGCTCGAGCAGCTGATGCCGCCGCGATTGCGCAAGCGGCTCGACAGCGTGCGCGGCGCGGTGGTGCCGGTGATGCGCGGCGGCTCGCGGGTCCGGCTCAAGGCGGTGTCGCTGTTCGCCGAGGCCTGCACCGACCGGCTCGAACTGCGGTTCGACTACAGCGACCACCACGGCGCCGCGAGCGCGCGCACCGTGGAGCCGCACCGCGTGGTGCAGACCGGCCGGAACTGGTACCTGCTCGCGTGGGACACGGCGCGCGCCGACTGGCGCACCTTCCGGCTCGACCGCATCGCCGATCCCGTGCCCACGGGCGCGCGCTTCACCGCGCGCCGCCTGCCCCACGGCGACATCGAGGCCTACATGCAGCATGCGCTCGCGGTGTCGCCCTTCCTGCACCATGCGCGCGTGGTGGTGCATGCGCCCGCCTCGGCGCTCGAGCCGCACCTGGGCTGGGTCGGCGGCGCGGCGCAGGCGGTCGACGCGCAGCGCACACGCATCGAGACCGGGGCGAACTCGCTCGATGCGCTGGCGGTCTGGCTCGCCTGCCTGGGCCACGACTTCGAGATCGAATCGCCGCCCGAGCTGGCCGGGCATCTCGCCGCGGTGGCGGCGCGGCTGGCTAGCGCAGCGCGAAGGCCAGCGTCACCGCGCCGAGCGCCAGCAGCGCGAGGCCGGCGATGAAGACCAGCTCGCCCCAGGCTTCGAGCCGCTGACCCGCGCCGCGCGCGCGCATCGAGATGAAGGACAGCAGCGCGCTCGCGAGGAAGACCAGCGCGTCGATCGCGAGCATGCGGTCGATCAGGAGCCGCAGGTCGTCGCGCGGCCCGAGGTGCCCGATCGACATCACCGTCATGCACACGCCGATCATCGTGGCCGAGGTCGGCAGGATGTGCGCCGAGAGACCGCCGCCGCCGCTGGAGGAACGCATCGGCTTCTGTCTCCCGGCAGGCTACGGGGATCGATCAGCCGAGGCGCACCGGCACGAAGATCTTGTCCTCGCCGCGCTGGATCAAGAGCGCCACCGACTTGTCGGCCTTGGCGACCACCTCGCGCACCTGGTCCACGCTCCTGGCGGGCGTGCCGTTGATCGCCAGCAGCACGTCGCCCGCCTGCACGCCCGCCATCGCGGAGGGGCCGGCCACGTCCTCGACCAGCAGACCGGCATCGACCGCGGCTTCGCGCTTCTCCTGCGGCTGCAGCGGGCGCAGCGCGAGGCCGAGCTTGCCCTGCCCCGCCGCGCTGTCGCCCTTGGCGACCTGCACCGCCTTGTCGCTCGCGTCGCCGAGCGTGGCGGCGAGCTCCTTGCGCTCGCCCTGGCGCCAGACTTCGAGCGTGACCTTCTTGCCGGGCGTCTGCTGGCCGATCACCGCGGGCAGGTCGCCCGAGGAGACGATCGGATGGCCGTCCACCTTGCGGATCACGTCGCCCGCCTTCAGGCCGGCCTTGTCGCCGGGCCCGCCCTTCTCGATGTTCGAGACCAGCGCGCCCTCGGGCTTGTCGAGCTTGAACGAATCGGCGAAGGCCTGGTTCACCTCCTGCACCGCGACGCCCAGGCGGCCGTGCGTGGCCTTGCCGGTGGCGACGATCTGGTCCTTCACCTGCACCGCCACGTCGATCGGGATCGCGAACGACAGGCCCTGGTAGCCGCCGCTGCGGCTGTAGATCTGCGAGTTGATGCCGACCACCTCGCCGCGCGTGTTGAGCAGCGGGCCGCCCGAGTTGCCGGGGTTCACGGCCACGTCGGTCTGGATGAAGGGCACGTAGCTGTCGTCGGGCAGCGTGCGGCCCTTGGCGCTGACCACGCCCGCGGTGACCGTGCTCTCGAAGCCGAAGGGCGAGCCGATGGCCAGCACCCATTCGCCGACCTTCAGGTCCTTGGTGTTGCCGAGCGCGAGCGTGGGCAGGTTCCTGGCATCGATCTTGAGCACCGCGATGTCGGTCTTGGCGTCGGCGCCGAGCACCTTGGCGCGGTATTCGCGGCGGTCGGTGAGCTTGACCGTGACCTCCTTCGCGTCCTTCACGACGTGGGCGTTGGTCATGATGAGGCCGTCGGGGCTCACGATGAAGCCCGAGCCCTGCGCGCGCACCGGCACGTCGCGCTCGCCGCCGCGCTGGCCGAACTGGCCCTGGAAGCGGCGGAAGAACTGGAACATCGGATCGTCGGGATCGATGCCCTGCATCTCGGCCGCGACGTCGGCGTCCGAGGCCTTGGCGGTGCCGGTCACGCTGATGTTGACCACCGCGGGGCCGTCGCGCGAGGTGATGGTGGAGAAGTCGGGCAGCGTGACCATGGCCGCGGGTGCGGTCGCGGTCGCGTTGGTGGTCGGCGCGCCGAGCGCGGCGGCGCTGGTGTAGGCGCCGGCGCCCACGGCGCCGATCAGGCCCGCGGCGGCCAGGCCGAGAACGATGGCACGGGGCGAAGCGAAGCGAGTGTTCATGGATCGGTTCCTTTCATTGCGGCTAGGCGCTGATGCGATGGAAGGAATGTCGTTGCACTCGCTTAAGCGCAACTTAAACGAGGCTCAGGCCTGCGTCGGGAAGCGCACCACCACGCGCAGCCCGCCGAGGCTCGGCGATTCGTCGAGCGCCACGCGCGCGCCGTGCAGCTCGGCGATCGACCTGACGATCGACAGCCCGAGCCCGCTGCCGGGCGCCTGCGGCTCGCCCGAGCGGTAGAAGCGGTCGAGCACGCGCTCGCGCTCGGCCGGCGGCAGGCCGGGCCCGCTGTCGTCGACGCTGAGCTCGACCGCATCGCCGCGGCGCGCGATCGCGACGTCCACGCGGCCGTCCTCGGGCGTGTACTTGACGGCGTTCTCGACCAGGTTGCGCAGCAGCATGCGCAGCGCCTCGGGCTGGCCGTTGACGACCGCCGCCTCGGCGTGCGCGATGCCGACGTCGATGCGCCGCGCCTGCGCCGCGGCGATCGCATCGGAGATGGCGAGCCGCGCCACCTCGGCGAGGTCGACCGGCTCGGGCGGCGCGCCCGCCGCCATGCTGGCCTCGTGCCGCGCGAGCGCGAGCATCTGCTCGACCAGGCGCGTCGCGCGGTCGATGCCCGCGACCAGCCGGCTCACCGCGAGTTCGCGCGCAGCCGCGTCGGGCGCGCGCTGCAGGCCCTGCACCTGCAGCTTCAGCGCCGCCAGCGGCGAGCGCAGCTCGTGCGCCGCGTCGGCGACGAAGTGCTTCTGCGCGTCGAAGGCGTGGCGCACGCGATCGAACAGCAGGTTGAGCTCCTGCACCAGCGGGCGCACCTCGTCGGGCAGGCCCTCCTCGCTCACGGGCGAGAGGTCGTCGGCCTGCCGCGACGCCACCTGCCCGCGCACGCGCGCCACGGGCGCGAGCGAGCGGCTCACCACCCACCAGACCACCAGCATCAGGAGCGGTGCCATCAGCGCCACCGGCGCGATGGTGCGCAGCGCCAGCGCGCCCGCCATGTTGCGGCGCGCAGCCATGTCCTGCGCCACCTGGATCACGAGCCCGCTGGTCTGCATGGAGAACACACGGTAGACGCTGCCGCGCGCGCGCACGTGGGCGAAGCCGAGCACCGCCACCTGCGGCAGCGCCGCCTGCTCGGCCGATTCGAAGATGCGCACGCCGTCGGCGGTCCAGACCTGCACGACGAAATCGAAGTTCTGCTCGCCGCCGCCGATGCCGCCCACGGCCGCGCTCGGCGGCAGGCCGGCGCGCAGCGAGAGCGCCATCTGCTGCATGTGGTAGTCGAAGATCTCGTCGGCCTCGCGCAGCACCGTGCGATAGGCCACCAGTGCCTGCGCCCCGGCCGCGAGCACGATCGCGGCGAGCAGGAACCACAGCAGGCGCGCGCGCAGCGAGCCGGTCAGCGCGCGGATCATTGCCTTGCGATCATGTAGCCGACGCCGCGCACGTTGCGGATGAACTCGGCGCCGAGCTTCTTGCGCAGGCCGTGCACGTAGACCTCGACCGCGTTGCTGCTGATCTCGTCCTTCCAGCCGTAGAGCTTCTCCTCGAGCTGCGCGCGCGACAGCACCATGCCGGGCCGCGCGATCAGCGGCTCGAGCACGGCCCATTCGCGCGCCGAGAGCACCACCGGCTGGCCGTCGACCGTGACCTCGCGCGTGGCGGGGTTGATGCTCACGCCCATGTGCTCGTACACCGGCTCGGCGCGGCCCGCGGCGCGGCGCAGCAAGGCGCGGATGCGCGCGAGCAGCTCGTCGAGGTCGTAAGGCTTGAGCACGTAGTCGTCGGCCCCGGCGTCGAGGCCCTCGATGCGCTGCTGCACCGAATCGCGCGCCGTGGCGATCAGCACCGGCATGCGCTCCTTGCGCGCGCGCAGGGAGCGCAGCACCTCGAGGCCGTCGCGCCGCGGCACGCCGAGGTCGAGCAGCACGAGGTCGTAGTGCTGGGTGCGCAAGGCGGTCTCGGCGGCCTCGCCGTCCTTGACCCAGTCGACGGCGTACTGCTCGGCGCGCAGCAGGTCGAGCACGGCCTCGCCGATCATCACGTCGTCTTCGAGAAGCAGAAGTCGCATGGCTGTCTTGGTGTGGTTGTCGGGGTTCGAGATCGCGGCGGCGCGGAAGTTCAGAGCGCGGCTCAGAGCAGCGCGCGCACCTCGCGCGCGGCCTCGAACAGCAGCGGCAGCATCTCGCGCCGCAGCGCCTCCTCCTGGTAGCGCGTGCCCGAGAGCACCACGTTGAGCGCGGCCACGGTGCGGCCCTGCATGTCGCGCAGCGGCACCGCGAGCGCCTGCACGCCGAGCTCGTGCTCCTCGCTCGCGAAGCAGCAGTCGTCCTTGCGCACCCGCGCGACGAGCTGGCGCAGGCTGCGCGCCTGGGTCGTGGTGTGCGGCGTCAGCCGCGCGAGGTGCCGCCCCTTGAGCCATTGCGCGAACTGCGCCGGCGCCATGGCCGCGAGCAGCACGCGCCCGGTGGAGGTGGCATGGGCCGGCAGCCGCGCCCCCAGGTGCAGGCCGTAGGCCAGCACGCGCGTCGGCGAGCCGTAGCTGCCGCTGCGCGCGATGATGACGACCTCCTCGCCGTCGAGCACCACGGCCGAGAACGATTCGCCGGTCTGCGACGCGAGCCGGTTGAGCGTGGGCTGCAGCGCGCGCGGCAGGCGCGACGAGGCCAGGTAGCTGCCCGAGAAGCGCAGCACCTTGGGCGCCATCCAGAAGTAGCTGCCGTCGGTCTCGAGGTAGCCGAGGTGCGCGAGCGTGAGCAGGTGGCGGCGCGCCGCGGCGCGCGTGAGCCCGGCGCGCTCGGCGGCGAGCGTGGCGTTGAGGCGCTGGCGCTCGGTGTCGAAGCTCTCGAGCACCGCCATGCCCTTGGCGATGCCCTCGATGAAATCGGCTTTGGCGATGGTCATGCGGGGTCCAGGCGAAGTGTTGCGCGATCATCGCGCAGCCGGTCGCATGATCGCACAGAGCGTCGCCGCCCGCCGCGACAGCCCGCCCGGCCCGCCCTACGCTCTCGGGGATCAAGGAGACACGAACATGCGCACACAGGTCGCGATCATCGGCGCGGGCCCCGCAGGCCTGCTTCTGGGGCAGCTGCTCTTCAAGGCCGGCATCGACAACATCATCGTCGAGCGCCAGAGCGCCGACTACGTGCTCGGCCGCATCCGCGCGGGCGTGCTCGAACAGGTCACGATGGACCTGCTCGCGCGCGCGGGCGTCGACGCGCGCGCCCGGGCCGAGGGGCTGCCGCACGAGGGCATCGAGCTGCTGTTCAAGGGCGCGCGGCACCGCATCGACATGCACGGGCTCACGGGCGGCAAGCAGGTCACGGTCTATGGCCAGACGGAGGTGACGCGCGACCTGATGGAGGCGCGCGCGGCCGAGGGCCTCACGACCGTGTACGGCGCGGCCAACGCGAGCCTGCACGACTTCGACGGCGGCCGGCCGCGCGTGCGCTACGAGAAGGACGGCCGCACGCACGAGATCGAATGCGACTTCATCGCGGGCTGCGACGGCTACCACGGCGTGAGCCGCGCGAGCGTGCCGGCCGATTCGATCCGGACCTACGAGAAGGTCTACCCCTTCGGCTGGCTCGGCGTGCTCGCCGACGTGCCGCCGGTGTCGCACGAGCTGATCTACGCCAACACCGAGCGCGGCTTCGCGCTGTGCAGCATGCGCAGCGCCACGCGCTCGCGCTACTACGTGCAGGTGCCGAACGAGGAGAAGGTCGAGAACTGGAGCGACGAGGCCTTCTGGAACGAGCTGCGCACGCGGCTCGACCCCGAGGCGCGCGAGCGGCTCGTGACCGGGCCCTCGCTCGAGAAGAGCATCGCGCCGCTGCGCAGCTTCGTGGCCGAGCCGATGCGCTTCGGCGCGCTGTTCCTCGCGGGCGACGCGGCGCACATCGTGCCGCCCACGGGCGCCAAGGGGCTGAACCTCGCGACCGCCGACGTGGGCTATCTCTCGCGCGCCTTCGAGATCTTCTACCGCGAGAAGTCGGCCTCGGCGCTCGACCGCTACTCGGACCTGTGCCTGCGCCGGGTCTGGAAGGCCGAGCGCTTCTCATGGTGGTTCACCTCGCTGATGCACCGCTTCCCGGAGACCGGCGCCTTCGGCCAGAAGATCCAGGAAGCCGAGCTCGACTACCTGGTGCATTCGACCGCCGCCTCCACGGCGCTGGCGGAGAACTACGTCGGGCTGCCGCTCGAGGACTTCTAGGGCTGCGCGCCCTCGAGCGCCGCCTTCATCGCCGCCGCGCCGTGCGCCATCATCGGCTCGATGTAGGCCGCCGCAGCATCGGGCAGCACGTCGGTGATCCAGACGAAGCGCGCGCGGCCCGGCCCGGCCTCGAACACCTGCGCCGAGGCATGGTGGTGCGCGGCCTGGCTGCCCGTCACCGTGTAGGCCAGCCGGCGATGCCCCTCGTCGAGGCCGACCAGCACCTCGCGCGCGACGAGCCCGTTGGCGAAGGTCAGCACGCGCGCGCCCTCGGCGTCGATGGTGCAGGCGGTGAGGAAGCCCGGCGCGAGCCGCGTGTGCACCGCGCGGAAGTCGCGCAGCGCGTCCCACACCTGCGCCGCATCGGCATCGACGGTGAATTCCTTGTAGATCGTGGCCATGGCGAAACCCGCCTCAGCGGGACGAGTGGATGAGGCGCCCATCGTCGAGCAGCGCGGCCAGCCGGTCTTGGAAAATCTTGCGCTCGCCGCGCGCGGCCTTGCGGAAGCCGCCCGGCGACACGCCCGCGGCGCGCCGGAAGCTGCGCACGAAGTTGCTCAGGTCGGCGAAGCCCACGTCGAGCGCCACCGCCGTGACCGGACGGTCCTCGTCCTGCGCCAGCAGCCGTGCCGCATGGCGCAGGCGCGAGCGCACGAGGTACTGATGCGGCGTGACGCCGAGCACCCGCGAGAACAGGCGCAGGAAGTGGAAGGCGCTGAGCCCGGCCTCGGCGGCCGCGTCATCGAGGCCGATGTCGCGATGCGCATGGGCGTCGATCCATGCCGCCGCCTCGACGGCGCGGCGGCGGTCGCGCGGCGCCGCCTGGCCGTAACGCGCGGTCTTGGCCGGGCCGCCGGCCAGGTCGACGAAGCGGCTGGCGAACCAGATGCCCAGCTCGTCGAGCCCGGCGTCGACCCGTCCTTCGATGGCGGCCTGCGCGAGTTCGCCGATCACCGCCAGCTCGGGCAGCGGCGGCAGGCCGCCGGTGCGCCAGGCCCGGGCCCCGCCGCCGACCAGTTCGACGAAGCCGGGCGAGAGGTGGAAGGCGAGGCATTCGTCGCCGCAGACATGGTGGTCGTGCGTGCAGACGTACTCGTCGCCCGGGCAGCCCACCAGCACCGAGCCCGCGACCAGCTCGTAGCGCCGGCCGCGCGTGCGGTAGCCGAAGCTGCCGCGTCGCACGTACGAGACCGAATGGCCCTCGTGCTGTTCGGTGAAGGGCCGTGCGTCGGGCCCCGCATCGCAGCGGTAGCTGGCGATGCGCAGCACGCCGGTCTGCAGTTCGGTGGTGACGATCATGCGCGTGCGCCCTTTGGTCGCCACCCGGCCGCGGGCTTCAGTCCACCGTGTGCATCGCCTGCCAGATGCGCGCGGGACTCAGCGGCATGTGCAGGCGCGGCGCGCTCGATGCGAGGCCGTTGCGCGCGAACGCGTCGGCCACCGCGTTGACGATGGCCGGCGTGGCCCCGATGGTGCCGAGCTCGCCCACGCCCTTCACGCCGAGCGGGTTGTTGGCGCAGGGCGTCGATTCGTCCATCTCCATGTGGAACATGGTGTCGACGATGTCGGCGCGCGGCGCGGCATAGTCCATGAGGCTGCCGGTCAGCGGCTGGCCGGTCTCGTTGTCGTAGACCACCTGCTCGCACAGCGCCTGGCCGATGCCCTGCACCGCGCCGCCCTCGAGCTGGCCGCGCACGATCATCGGATTGATCACGCGGCCGACATCGTTGACGGAGCTGTAGGCCACCACGCTGATCTCGCCCGTGGGCGGGTCGATCTCGACCTCGCAGATGTGGCAGCCGTTGGGCCAGGTCGGGCCGGCGACGGTGCTGGTGGAGTCGACGAAGATCTCGCGGCCGGGCTGGCGGCCCGCGAGCGCGAACAGGTCGAGTTCGAGGTCGGTGCCGGCGACGGTGAAGGCGCCGCGGCTGTAGGTGACGTCGTCGATCGCGACCTCGAACTCCTGTGCCGCGAGCTCGCGCGCGCGGTCGATGGTGCGCTCGGCGCCGATGCGCACGGCCGAGCCGCCGGTGAACAGCGAGCGCGAGCCGGCGCTGCCGAAGCCGTCGCCGCGGTCGGTGTCGCCGAGCACCACGCGCACCTTCTCGATCGGCACGCCGAAGGCATCGACCGCGAGCTGTGCGAGCGAGGTGGCGATGCCCTGCCCCATGGCGTTGACGGCCGAGAACACCTCGATCACGCCGTCGGCCTGCACCGAGACCGTGACGCGCTCCTCGAACACGTTGCCGCCGGTCCATTCGAGGAAAGTGGCGATGCCCAGGCCGCGGTAGCTGCCGCGCGCGGCCGACTCGGCGGCGCGCGCCTCGAAGCCGTTCCAGTCCGCGAGCACGAGCGCCTGGTCCATCACCGACTCGAACTTGCCGGTGTCGTAGGTCTGCGCCATCGGGTTCTTGTAGGGCATCTGCTCGGGGCGGATGAAGTTGCGCCGGCGCAGCGCGATGCGGTCGATGCCGATCTGGCGCGCGGCCTCGTCCATCAGCCGCTCGATCGTGAAGATCGCCTCCGGCCGGCCCGCGCCGCGGTAGGCGCCGGTGGGCGCGGTGTTGGTCAGCACCGCCTTGAAATGGAAGTCGATGGTCTGGATGTCGTAGACGCTGGTCTGCACCCAGGGCCCGATCAGCAGCTGGATCGCGACGCCGGTGCCGGTGGCATAGGCGCCGACGTTCGCGAGCGTGCGGATGCGCAGCGCGAGGATGCGGCCGTCGCCGTCGAGCGCGAGCTCGGCCTTGGCCTGGATGTCGCGGCCGTGCGTGCTCGAGAGGAACTCCTCGCTGCGGTCGGCCACCCACTTGACGGGCCGGCCCACGCGCAGCGCCGCGAACGCGACCACCACGTCCTCGGGATAGACGCCGGTCTTCATGCCGAAGCCGCCGCCGACGTCGCCCACGACCACGCGCACCTTGTCCTTTGCGAGCCCGATCGCGGCGCAGACCGAATCGCGCACGCCCGACGGCATCTGCGTGCTCATGCGGATCGTGAGCCGGCCGGTCGCGGCGTCGGGCGCGGCCAGCACCGAGCGCGGCTCGATGGTGAGCGCGACCACGCGCTGGTTGACCACGTCGAGCGCGACCACGTGCTTGGCCTCGGCGAAGGCGGCCGTCGCGGCGTCGCTGCTGCCGTGGCGCATCTCGGCGGCGACGTTGCCCTCGGCTTCCTCGCACAGCAGCGGCGCGCCCTCGGCGGTGGCGCTCGCGAGATCGACCACCATCGGCAGTTCCTCGTAGTCGACCACCACGGCTTCCGCGGCGTCGCGCGCCTCGCGCACCGACTCGGCCACGACCGCGGCCACGGCCTCGCCGACGAAACGGGCGCGCTCGTGCGCCATCGCGCGCCGCGGCGGGCTCGCGCAGTCGCTGCCGTCCGCGCGCTTGAAGCCCGCGGCACCGGGCAGCGGCTTCACGCCGGCCTCGACCAGCTCGGCGCCGGTGATGACGCGCAACACGCCGGGCATGGCCGCGGCGGCGGCGGTGTCGATCGAGAGGATGCGCGCATGCGGATACGGCGAGCGCACGAACACGAGGTGCGCCTGTCCGGGCAGCGCGACGTCGTCGGTGTAGCGGCCGGCCCCGGCCAGCAGACTCTCGTCCTCGAGGCGGCGGACCGCATGGCCGCTGCCGAAACGCGTGGGATTGGATTCAGTGGTCAACGTGGTCCTCGTGGCTGCCGGCGACGGGCAAGGCGCGGCCTGGCGGGTCTTCTTGGGGGCGGTGGAGGCAGCACTATATGGGCTTCGGATAGTCGTGCACGCTTCGGCGGAAATACCTAAAACGAACGGTCGCAATCGTTTGCGAGCCGCTGCCGGGCCGGCATTTTCCCCTTGAATCGTGAAGTCCGTGCGAAGCCGTGTATATCTACGGGGATGCGACAACTGCCCTGGCTCGAACCCGGCGACGCGCTGCCCGATCCCGCCAGCGCCTGGGGCGAGGCCGACCCGGTCCCGGGACTGCTTGCGGCCGGCGGCGCGCTCGACGTCGACACCCTGGTGCACGCCTACGGGCGCTGCGTGTTCCCCTGGTTCAGCGACGACCAGCCGATCCTCTGGTGGAGCCCGGACCCGCGCATGGTGCTGCAGGTGGCCGACTTCAGGCTGCACCGGTCGCTGCGCAAGACGCTGGCCCGGTTCGCCGCGACGCCGGGCTGCGAGATCCGCGTCGACCACGACTTCGCGGCCGTGATCCAGGCCTGCTCGCAGGCGCCGCGCGTCGGCCAGTCGGGCACCTGGATCGTGCCGGACATGGTCGAAGCCTACACGGCGCTGCACCGCGCCGGCCATGCGCACAGCGTCGAGACCTGGATCGACGGCGAGCTCGCGGGCGGCCTCTACGCGGTCGCGCTCGGGCGCGCGGTGTTCGGCGAGTCGATGTTCACGCGCCGGCCCGACGCCTCGAAGATCGCGCTCGCCGCGCTCGTGTGCCTGTGCCGCCGCTTCGGAGTGCAGATGATCGACTGCCAGCAGAACACCGCCCACCTCGCGAGCCTCGGCGCGCGCGAAATGGCGCGCAGCCGCTTCGTGGCGCACGTGGCGCGGGCACGCGAACTGCCGGGTCCACGATGGCATTTCGAGCCCGTATACTGGTCGGAACTCCTTTCCGCACGACCTCCCCGAACGCCGTGACGCACCTCAAGGACCTCCCGCTTCACACGCTGCAGTTCTACGCGACGGCGCCCTATCCGTGCAGCTACCTGCCGGACC
>CBHTTS010000075.1:0-19196 GCA_966095775.1 uncultured Variovorax sp.
CCGAGCAGCACCGCCGCGGTGGGCGAGCCGGGGATGCCCAGCGCCAGCATCGGCAGCAGCGCGCTGGTGCCGGCCGCGTGCGCGGCGGTCTCGGGCGCGACCACGCCCTCGGTCTCGCCGGTGCCGAACTTCGAGCCGCGCTTGGACATCTTCTTCGCGAGGCCGTAGGCCATGAACGAGGCCGGCGTGGCGCCGCCCGGCGTGATGCCCATCCAGATGCCGATCAGCGAGCTGCGCAGCGACGTGACCCAGTACTGCGGCAGCTGCTTCCAGGTCTGCAGCACCACCTTCGGATCGATCTTCGCGCTCTTGCCCGAGAACTTCAGGCCCTCCTCCATCGACAGCAGGATCTCGCCGATGCCGAACAGGCCGATCACCGCGATCAGGAAGTCGAAGCCGCGCATCAGCTCGGCCTGGCCGAAGGTCAGGCGCAGCTGGCCGGTGACCGTGTCCATGCCCACGCTCGCGAGCGCGAAGCCCAGCGCCATCGAGGCGAGGATCTTGAAGGGCGAGCCCTTGCCCATGCCCACGAAGCTGCAGAAGGTCAGCAGGTACACCGCGAAGAACTCGGGCGAGCCGAACTTGAGCGCGAACTTCGCCACCATCGGCGCGAGGAAGGTGATCATGATCACCGCCAGCAGCGCGCCGATGAACGACGAGGTGAAGGCCGTGGTCAGCGCCGCGCCGGCGTTGCCGTGCTGCGCCATCGGGTAGCCGTCGAAGGTGGTCGCCACCGACCATGGCTCGCCGGGGATGTTGAACAGGATCGAGGTGATGGCACCGCCGAACAACGCGCCCCAGTAGATGCACGACAGCATGATGATCGCCGAGGTCGGCGACATCGTGAACGTGAGCGGCAGCAGGATCGCCACCCCGTTGGCGCCGCCCAGGCCCGGCAGCACGCCGATCAGCACGCCGAGGATGATGCCCACGAACATCAGCCCGACGTTCATGGGCGTGAGGATCACCGAGAAGCCCTGGACCAGGGCACTGATTTCATCCATTTCGCATGTGCTCCGTGAGGTTCAGATTCGTTCAGTAGCCGAGAAAGCGCAGGGGGTCCAGCACGCCCTTGTAGAGCGGCACCTTGAACCACACCTCGAACATGCAGAAGAACACCGTGTTGACCGCGAGCGCCGCGATCACGCTCTTGATCCACGAGTACTTGCCCAGGAAGATCATGAACAGCGCGATGTAGATCGCCGACGCCACGTACAGGCCCAGGATCGAGATCGCGAGCACGTAGACGGTCGCGGGCACCAGCACCGAGAGCACGCGCTTGAGCTGCACGCCGTCGACGAAGACTTCGGTCTTGCGCTCCTTGCCGAGCAGCGCCTGGTAGAGAATGCCGGCAGCGGAGATCGTGATGATCACGCCGATGTAGAAGGGGAAGTAGCCCGGGCCGGGCCCGTCGCTGGTCCAGCCGGAACCCAGGCGCTGGCTCTCGAAGATCACCACCAGCCCCACGGCCAGCAGAATCAGCGCCACCACCGCCTCGACCACGTAGGTCGCTACGCCCGTGCGCGGGCCGTCGGAAATCTCGTCGTGCTCCATGGGGACCTCATCGTTCGTCCATCTGCCGTGAAAAACCGGAGCGCAGCTGCCGATCCGCGCCCGCTCCCGTGTGGGGCGGCGCTCCCGTTGCATTCGGAGAGCGCCGCGCGACGCCCGGGGCTTACTTGCTGCTGGCCAGGAAGCCCGCTTCCGTCATCAGCGTGCGGTGCGTGGCCTCGGCGTCGGTGAGCCACTTCTTGAACGCGTCGCCGGTCATGAAGGTCGGGTTGAAGGCGCCCTTCTCCATGTACTCCTTCCAGTCGGGCGTGGCCGCGATCTTGGTCAACAGGTCGACGTAGAAGGCGAGCTGTTCGGACGTCACGCCCGCGGGCATGAAGATGCCGCGCAGCATCGTGTACTTGGTCGGAACGCCCGCTTCCTTGCAGGTGGGCACGTCGTTCCACGACTGCGTGTCGGTCACCTTGGCCTTGAACGGCATGCGCTGGTCGTCGAACACGCACAGCGCGCGCAGCTTGCCCGCGCGCCACTGCGCCACCGCCTCGATCGGGTTGTTGACCGTGGACTGCACGTGCCCGCCCACGAGCTGCACCGCCACCTCGCCGCCGCCCTTGAACGGCACGTAGATGAACTTGGTGCCCGTGGCCTTCTCGAGCGCGACCGTGATGATCTGGTCTTCCTGCTTCGAGCCGGTGCCAGCCATCTTGAACTTGTTCGGTCCCGCCGCCTTCACCGCCGCGATGTACTCGCCCGCGGTCTTGTACGGCTGCTCGGCGTTGGTCCAGAGCACGAACTGGTCGAGCGCCATCATCGCCACCGGCGTCATGTCCTTCCAGTTGAAGGGCACGCCCGTCGCCATCGGCGTGGTGAACAGGTTCGACAGCGAGATGATGATCTTGTGCGGATCGCCCTTGGCCTCCTTCACCGCCAGGAAGCCCTCGGCGCCCGCGCCGCCCGACTTGTTGACGACGATCAGCGGCTCCTTCATGAGCTTGTACTTGATGACGATGCCCTGCAGCAGCCGCGCCATCTGGTCGGCACCGCCGCCGGTGCCCGCCGGGATCACGAACTCCACCGGCTTGGTCGGTTCCCAGGCCGCGGCCGGGGCAGCCACCGCGAGGGCCAGCATGGCTGCCGTGAAGACTTTGGACCGGCAGGTGCGGACGCGCGAGAAGAAGCTTTTCATGGGTTGTCTCCTGTATGAATTGAGCTCTTTTTTCTGGATCTGAGCCACGACGCGAACAGGGGCAGATGGTGCGCGCGGGAAGAAGCTAGCCTGCTTGACCCCGGTCAACTTTTTCGAGAATTTCGTGTTGGGGTAAGCCCGCGATGCGGTAGGCGCGAGCGGCTCGCGCGGGGCGTCAGAACGCGTCGCGGCGCTCTTGCAGCGAGCCGAAAGAAGGTGCCGGCGAAGGCTTCTGGCAGGCCTTCCGAGCGGGATCGGGGTAAACCCTAAAATAACGGGAATTCCTCAACCATCCCCGCCATCAGGAGTTTTCTTATGTCCACCCTTGAACGATCGACCAACCCCAGCGCTTCCGGTGGCTGGGCTGGCGCGCTCAAGGCGCTTGCCATCGAGGCCGGCGTGCTCCTCGACGCGCTGCTGAGCCCCGGCAAGATCATCGCGGAAGTCGAAGAAATGCGCGCCCTCCAGACCCGCGCCAACCGCATCGAAGCCACCGATCCCCAGCGCGCCGCCGTGCTGCGCTGGCATGCGTCGCGCATCGGGCTGCGCTGAGCGGCGGCCTCGGGGCGCTCGTGAACTGGTAAAGTCGGCGGCGCCCTTTTCCTTGTTGTCTTCGTAGTTCAATGGATAGAACGGGGTCCTCCTAAGACTCAGATACAGGTTCGATTCCTGTCGAAGGCACCATCTGCTCCGATTCCATCGGCCGTTGATCGATCGTTTGGTCGGCAACGGCTTTTTTGTGCGTGCTCGTCGCGCGTTACAGCGGGCAGGCCGGGCTCGCGTATTTCGGGTCGATGTTGGCGGCGCGGCAGGACCAGCTGCCGTTGGTCTGGCGGGTCCAGGTGATGGTGCCGGCCGTCGGCGTCTTCAGCGGGGTGCCGGCGAGGTTGCCGAAGCTGGCGACGATGGTCGACGGGTTGGTCGTCGATAGCTCGACCTGCGGGACGCCGGTGCCAGCGGCGGTCCACGTTGTCTCGATTGTCGGCGCGGCGTTGCCTGCCGTGGCCTGCAGATTGGAGCCGAGGGCTTGCGGGTCGCAGTTGCTGGCCGTGGCTGGATTTCCCACCGTCGTTTTGCCGTTCAGGATGCACAGTTCCACCGCGGTCTTGAGGCTGGCGGCTTCGGCGACGACGCGCTGGACGTGGGACTTGTAGACGTAGGATTGATACTGTGGGATCGCGAAGGCGGCGAGAAGGCCAATGATCGCTATGGCGACAATTAATTCGATGAGCGCAAAACCTGCTCGCATGCTTTGGCAGCAATTCATCGTATTCGTAGGAAATTACCTAGAGGAGGCAAACGGTCATCGCGAGACGCCGGCCAAGCTGTCCTGAACAAGTTCATAGGCTTTGCCTCCAGGCGCCATCCCACTCCCCAACCAAATAATCATATTCCCATTCTCATCCATCACAAATATTGCTGACATCCCGTAGAGGTAGCCTTTCTGATTCCAGAATAGCCTACCATCCGCCAGGCGTCGGCGCTCGAGAAATCCGTTATAACAGCCTTCGGATAGAGTTTCCTCACATCGTGCGGTCTCGGAGTGCATTTGGCGTGCAAATTCAAGCTGCCTGCGGTTGTCCCTTAAGAATCGCGCAAGCCCCAGCGCGTTCCCAGTCATACCCATGGAACCCCTTAACGCATGCCAATCGAAGTATTGAACGAAGTTCTTATCGTAAAAGCCTTCGTTCATGAAGTTGAATTGCACTGGAGAATCGACTGCCTCGAGATAATTCAAGTCATAGCTAAATAGCTTTAGATCATCTTCCAAAGTACTCCAAAGGCTCTTGCCAACGCGATGCTCGAACGCCAAGGCAGCTAAGCAATATCCGACGTTCGCGTAAGCGAAACGAGTTCCAGGCTCGAAATCCAGGCGAGCATGAGTTAGAGACAAGGGAGAATAGGGGCACCACGGCCTCTTATCTCGTATCACCATCGCATCCTCGCTTCGCCTGCGATCAAATCCGCTCGAATGATCGAGTAGGTGCCGAATGCGTACATCAGCGAGTTGCTGATCCACGAAAGGTCCCTTTAAACGGAGTAAGTCAATGAGTTTTTCATCAAGCCACTGCACATCGGAATGCACCAGCCCCACAAAGCTGACCGCTTTCGACAGACTTGCCAATCTGAATCGCGTCTCCGTGTTGACTCGCTCACTTAAGAGCGGTGTGCCAATCCATCCGTTGACACATTCATGCAGCTCGCCTGATGCTGCGACGAAGACGATTTGGTTCGCTGGCGAAGCAAAATTTTTTGCCAAGGCTTCCGCTGCGCGTGAGATCCAGATCGGAGATCGGGAAGTACACTTCGTCGTCCAAGCCGACAATTGTCCGTTAATCGGGTAGATCCATCGGCGCACCGTATTAGGGCTCGTATCCCAAAGAGCCCACGTAGCCAATATTATCAATCCGCAAAGCAGCAGAAAAACTAAGTTTCTGAGATCGATCTTCTTCACTGGCTAAAAAAAGCGCCCTCTGGGCGCCTTTTTTATCGAGTTTTTTAATCAGGTCGCAGATGCCTTGCAACCAGCGGGACGATACTTTTCATCGACACCAGTCGTGCACGCCCACGTGCCGTCAGCAGTGCGATCCCAGGTCAGCTTCTTACCCTTCAAGGTGGTAGCTGCGGAAGCACCAAAAGTAGCTTCGATCTTGGCGGTGTTTGCAGTTCCGTCGATCGATACAGTGAGGCCGGTCTGCGGTCCAGTAGCGGCGGGAGTGTCTTGACCGATCAAGTTGCTGTTCGTCCAACCGAGGTTGCATTGGCCAGCAGCGGTTCCGATGACAGTCTTACCATCCAGCATGCAGGTTTCCACGGCCGTCTTGATGGAACCGGTTTCGGCCATCACGCGAGCAGCTTGCGACTTCGCGACATAGGTCTGGTATTGCGGAATAGCAATCGCGGCCAAGATACCGATGATCGCCACAACGATCATCAGTTCGATCAGCGTAAAGCCGGCCTGGGCGCGGCGTGCGAGAGTGCGACGGTTCATGAGAAAAATCCTTGGAGAAGAGGAGGTTTGAAATTCACCGGAGGACTTCCCCCGGGCGTCCATCTCTCCGCAGATCGCGTGCCAACTCGTAAACGCGCCCACCTGTTGTTAGAAAGTGTTCACAAGGCACTCGGATGTCGCATCTACACGACGCATTTTGTTAGCGAAAGCGACAAATGGCGTTCTCGACTTACAAAATTGTCAACCCTGGTGACATTTGAAGTCCGTCACGGCGGGCCAGCCGCCGAGGTCGCCCGTGCCATCGCTACAGATGCTGTGCCACGAGCACCACTGCGCCGGCGAGCGAGATCGCGCCGCCCAGGATCTTCCGAAGTTTTCTCATCGTCATTCGAGGCTCCTTGCTGCAAGCCTCGATGATCCGCCGCCGCGCGCCCGCGCGGGTTTGGCAATCTTCATGGCGGGCATAGCCAGCCACCGCAGGCCGCCCCCGATGTAGGCACTCGCCCACGCCGAGGACCTGGGTTCTCCCGCACGCGGGCACCGCGGGCGCGTTCAATCTCGCGACGAAGTCCGGGCCGATGGCGCTCGGACTTTCCGCTTCCTCCTCACGGCGCATTCGTGCGTCGTTCGGCGCTCCTTCGGGGGCGCTTTTTTTTGGGGAATGCCGCCGTCAGTGGGTCTCGCGCCGCAGCTGCTGCACGTCCTCGTGCAGCGACTGGGCCCAGGGCCGGCGGGCGCGGCCGTGCGAATCCTGCGGCTCACCGAAGCGGACGATGGCGAGCAGCGGCGGCGCGCGCAGGGTGTTCCAGAGCGAGCTCAGCAGGTTGTCGTCGTCGATGTAGCGCGGAGCCTGGCTGGTCTCGCCAGTGGCGGCGTCGGCGAAGCGCAGCGCCGCGGGCACGACCGGGGCGCCCGAGGAGATCGCGGCCTGCAGCAGGTTGGCGTGGAACGGCAGCAGGCCGCGGCCGTCGCTCGTGGTGCCCTCGGGGAAGACGCCGATCATGTCGCCCTCGCGCAGCGCCTCGGTCATGTGGTGCACCACGCGCAGCGCGTCGCGCTGGCGCTCGCGCTCGATGTAGAGCGAACCGGCGCCGGTCGACAGGGTGCCGATCAGCGGCCAGTGCTTCACGCCGGCCTTGGAGACGAAGCGCACGTGGCAGGCGGCATGGATGGTCGTGATGTCCAGCCACGAGAGGTGGTTGCAGATCAGGAGCACCGGCCCGTGCGCGGGCGGCGTGCCCTGCACCTTGAGCGTGATGCCCATGATCTCGAGCATGCGCAGCGACCAGGCCTGCACGCGCGCATTGCGCTCGGTCTGCGCGAGGCGCGGGAAGGTGAAGCGGATCGTCCACCAGCCGGCGAGCGCATGCCCGAGCGCATGCAGCAGGCGCCAGCAGGCCTTGAGCGAATGGAGCATCGGAAAGCGCGCGCCTTCTTCTTCGCCGTCAGCCGTGGACCACGCGGCCCGCGACCAGCGTGTGGCGCGCGCGCCCCTGCAGCGGATAGCCGGCGAACGGCGTGTGCTTGCCCTGGCTGCGCAGCGCCTCGGGCGTGACCTGCCACTCGAGCGCCGGATCGACGATGCAGAGGTCGGCCACGCCGCCCTCGGCCAGCCGGCCCACGCCACTGGCGGCATCGGCGGCCGCGAGCAGCCTCGCGGGCGCGGCCGTGATCACCTCGATCGCGCGCGCGAGGCCGGCGCCGCTGCGCTCGCCCCAGCGCAGCGCGAGCGGCAGCAGCAGTTCGAGGCCGGTGGCACCGGGCTCGGCCTCGGCGAAGGGCAGCGTCTTGGCATCGGCCTCCACGGGCGTGTGGTCGGACACCAGCGCGTCGATGGTGCCGTCGGCCAGCGCGGCCGAGAGCGCGTCGCGGTCGCCCTGCTGGCGCAGCGGCGGATTGAGGCGCGCACGGCTGTCGAAGTAGCCGATGTCGGTGTCGGCGAGGTGCAGCGAGTTGATGCTGACGTCGCAGGTCAGCGGCAGGCCCTGCGCCTTGGCCTCGCGCACCAGCGCGACGCCGCGCGCGCTCGAGATGCGGCACAGGTGCACGCGCGCGCCGGTGCTCTTCATCAGTTCGAGGATGGTGAAGATCGCGATCGTCTCCGCCGACACGGGCACGCCCGACAGGCCGAGCCGGGTCGCGAGCGGGCCGCTCGCGGCCACGCCCTTGCCGAGGTCGCGGTCCTGCGGACGCAGCCAGACGGTGTAGCCGAAGGTGCTCGCGTAGAGCAGCGCGCGCTGCAGCACCTGGGTGTCGGAAAGCGGCACGTCGGCCTGGCCGAAGCCGATGCAGCCGGCCTCGGTGAGCTCGGCCATCTCGGTCAGCACGCCGCCCGAGAGGCCGCGCGTGAGCGCGCCCAGCGGGAACAGCCGCGCGCCCTGCAGCTTCTCGGCGCGGAACTTGAGCATCTCGACCAGGCCGGGCTCGTCGAGCACGGGGTCGGTGTCGGGCGGGCACACGAGGCTGGTCACGCCGCCCGCGATGGCCGCGGCCATCTCGCTCTCGAGCATGCCTTCGTGCTCGTAGCCGGGCTCGCGCAGCCGCGCCGCGAGGTCGACCAGGCCGGGCACGACCAGGCAGCCGGCGGCGTCGATGGTGCGTTCGGCCTCGAAGCCGGCCGGCGCGCTGCCGATCGCGGCGATGCGGCCGTCGGCGATGGCGATGTCGGCCTGCCTGTCGCTGCCCGAGGCGGGGTCGACGACGCGGCCGTTGGTGATCAGTGTTTTCATGCTTCGTTGCCTGCGACGATGCTCATGACGGCCATGCGGACCGCGATACCGAAAGTGACCTGCGGAAGGATCACGCTCTGCCTGCCGTCGACCACCGACGAGTCGATCTCGACGCCGCGGTTGATCGGCCCCGGATGCATCACGATCGCATCGGCCTTGGCGAGCTGCAGCTTCTCGGGCGTGAGGCCGTAGGTCTTGAAGAACTCCTGCGACGAGGGCAGCAGCGCGCCGCTCATGCGCTCGTTCTGCAGGCGCAGCATGATGACCACGTCGCAGTCCTTGATGCCCTCTTCGAGCTTGTGGAACACGCGCACGCCCATGCCGGCCATGTCGCCCGGCACCAGCGTCTTGGGGCCGACCACGCGCACCTCGGCGCAGCCGAGCGTGGTGAGCGCGTGGATGTCGGAGCGCGCCACGCGCGAGTGCAGCACGTCGCCGACGATCGCCACCGTGAGGTTGGAGAAGTCCTTCTTGTAGTGGCGGATCGTGTACATGTCGAGCAGCCCCTGCGTGGGGTGCGCATGCCGGCCGTCGCCCGCGTTGACCACGTGCACGTGCGGCGCGACGTGCTGCGCGATCAGGTAGGGCGCGCCCGATTCGCTGTGGCGCACCACGAACAGGTCGGCCGCCATCGCGCTGAGGTTGGCGATGGTGTCGAGCAGCGATTCGCCCTTGCTCGCGGAGGAGCGCGCGATGTCCAGGTTGATCACGTCGGCCGAGAGGCGCTTGGCCGCGATCTCGAAGGTGGTGCGGGTGCGCGTCGAGTTCTCGAAGAAGAGGTTGAACACGCTCTTGCCGCGCAGGAGCGGCACCTTCTTGACCTCGCGGTCGCTCACGCCGACGAACTTGGCCGCGGTGTCCAGGATCTGCGTGACGATGTCGCGCGGCAGGCCCTCGATCGAGAGCAGGTGGATCAGCTCGCCGTTCTTGTTCAGTTGCGGGTTGCGCTTGTAGAGCATCAGGCGACCTTGAAGTTGAAGCGGCCCTGCGCGTCGCGCGCCAGTTCCAGCGATTGGGTCTCGGGCAGGGCGACGCGCGCGGCGGCGAAGTTGGCCTCGACCGGCAGCTCGCGCCCGCCGCGATCGACCAGCACGGCCAGCTTCACGCTGGCGGGGCGGCCGTAGTCGAACAGCTCGTTGAGCACCGCGCGGATGGTGCGGCCGGTGTAGAGCACGTCGTCGAGCAGCAGCACGTCGGTGCCGTCGACGTCGAAGGGCAGCGAGGTCTGGGCACTGGCCGAGAGCCCGCGGCGCGAGAAGTCGTCGCGGTGCATCGCCGACGAGATCACGCCCGGCGCGCCGGGAAGGCCCAGGTCCTTCTGCAGCCGCTCGACCAGCCAGGCGCCGCCGGAGGTGATGCCCACGAGCCGGGTGTCGGGCCGCATCAGCGCTTTGACGCCGGCCAAAAGCTTGGTGTAGAGCGCCTCGGCGTCGGGAATGGAAGGGGTGGAACTCACGGAAGACTCCTCAGGAATTGCTCCAGGATGATGCAGGCCGAGGCGGCATCGGCATCGCGTGCGCCGCTCGAAAGCGCCTCGGTGGTGCTGTAGCGCTCGTCGACCTCGAACACCTGGAGGTGGAAGCGCCCGCGCAGCTGGCGCGCGAACTTCTGCGCGCGGCGCGTGTTCTCGTGCGGGGCGCCGTCGGGATGCGAGGGCACGCCGACCACCAGCGCGTCGGGCTGCCATTCGCGGATGCGCGCCTCGATCTGCGCGAAACGCGCGTCGCCCTCGGCCTTGATCGTGGCTTGCGGGGTCGCGGTGCCGAGCAGCCGGTTGCCGCTCGCGACGCCGGTGCGCTTGAGGCCGAAGTCGAAGGCCAGGAAGCTCTGGAAGCTGGAAGGAACGGAAACCGGAGGCGAAGGGGAAGCGGAGGGAACGGGGGCGTCTGGCATGGCAGCAGCCATCACGCGTGCCCCGCGTCCGGGGAGAGCTTCCAGGCCTCGAGGCCGAGCAGCATCAGCGCCTTGTCGTAGCGCTGCTCCACCGGCGTGTCGAAGATCACGGCCGGGTCGGCGCTCACGGTGAGCCAGCTGTTCTCGGCCAGCTCGGACTCGAGCTGGCCCTCGCCCCAGGCCGAATAGCCGAGCGAGACCAGCACCTTGCGCGGGCCGGCGCCCGTGGCCAGGGCCTCGAGCACGTCCTTCGAGGTGGTCATCTCGAGGCCGCCCGGGATGGTCATGGTCGAGGCGTAGACCGACTCGTCGGGCTTCTCGGCCTGCGAGAACACCGGCTCGTGCAGCACGAAGCCGCGCTCGGTCTGGACCGGCCCGCCCTGGAACACGGGCGCGTCGCCGATCTCGGGGCGCGCGAGGTGGAGCTCGATCTTCTCGAACAGCACCTTGAGGTTGATGTCGCTGGGCTTGTTGATCACGAGCCCGAGCGCGCCGCGCTCGCTGTGCTCGCAGAGGTAGACGACGCTCCGGTTGAAAGTCTTGTCTTCCATCCCCGGCATCGCGATCAGGAAGTGATGCGTGAGGTTCATCGGGGCAGAATCGGCAGCCATATGCCCCCGATTTTACTGGCCGTCGACAAGACCTACCCAAAAGGGCTGATGTGGTTCCGGCGCGACCTGCGCGTGGACGACAACGCAGCGCTCTACCACGCCCTGCGATCGTGCCGGCAGGTGCTGTGCGTGTTCGTGTTCGACCGCGAGATCCTCGACCCGCTGCCCCGCGCCGACCGCCGGGTGGAGTTCATCCGGGAGTCGCTGGCCGCCCTCGACGCCGAGCTGCAGGGGCTGGGCGGCGGCCTGATCGTGCGGCATGCGGCCGCGGTGGAGGAGATCCCGGCCCTGGCGCGCGCGCTCGAGGTGCAGGCCGTGTTCGCCAACCGCGACGACGAGCCCGACGCGCTGGCGCGCGACGCCCGGGTGTTCGGGGCGCTGGCCAACGCGGGCGTGAGCTTCCACACGCACAAGGACACCAACGTGTTCGACCGCGACGAGGTGATGACCAAGGTCGGCCAGCCCTACACGGTGTTCACGCCCTACAAGCGCGCCTGGCTCGCGAAGGTGGACGACTTCTACCTCAAGCCCTACCCGGTGCGGGCCTACGCCGACGCGCTCGCGGCGCCGCCCGCGGCGCACCGGGCGCCGGTGCCGGCGCTCGCGGACATCGGCTTCGAGAAGACCAACCTGTCGGAACTCGAGATGCCCACCGGCAGCCAGGGCGCCGCCGCGCTGTTCGAGGACTTCTTCCAGCGCATCGACCGCTACGACACGGCGCGCAACTTCCCGGCGGTGCGCGGGCCCAGCTACCTGGGCGTGCACCTGCGCTTCGGCACGGTGTCGATCCGGCAGCTCGCGGGCGTGGCGCACCAGCTCTCGCTGCAGGGCAACCCGGGCGCGGCGACCTGGCTCGAGGAGCTGATCTGGCGCGACTTCTACTGCCAGATCCTCGCCCACTTCCCGCACGTGCATTCGAACGGCGAATCGAAGAGCTTCCGCCCCGAGTACGACAAGATCCAGTGGCACCACGGCAAGCATGCCGACCAGCTGTTCGCCGCCTGGTGCGAGGGCCGCACCGGCTACCCGCTGGTGGACGCGGCGATGCGGCAGATCAACCAGAGCGGCTACATGCACAACCGCCTGCGCATGGTGGTGGCGAGCTTCCTCTGCAAGGACCTGGGCCTGGACTGGCGCCGCGGCGAGCACTATTTCGCGCTGCACCTCAACGACTTCGAGCTCGCGTCGAACAACGGCGGCTGGCAGTGGGCGAGCTCGAGCGGCTGCGACGCGCAGCCCTACTTCCGGATCTTCAATCCGGTCACCCAGAGCGAGCGCTTCGACCCCGAGGGCAAGTTCATCCGCCGCTACCTGCCCGAGCTCGCGAGCCTGTCGGACGCCGCCATCCACGCGCCCTGGACCGCCTCGCCCGTGGAGCTCGAGGCCGCGGGCATCGAGCTCGGCAAGACCTATCCGATGCCGGTGGTCGACCATGCCGAGGCGCGCGAGAAGACGCTGCAGCGCTACGCGGTCGCGCGCGCGAAGCCGCTGCAGAAATGAAAAAGGGCCCCGACCGGGGCCCTTTTCCTTTGGCGCGCGCCGCGGGCGCGCTCAGGCGGCCGCGGCCATCGCGGGCTCGCTCGCGTAGGTCCGCACCAGGCGCAGCAGCTCCTCTTCGGAGTACGGCTTGCCGAGGTAGTGGTTCACGCCCAGCGTGCGCGCATAGTCGCGGTGCTTCTCGGCGATGCGCGAGGTGATCATGATGATCGGCAGGCCGGCCATCGAGGCGTCGGCGCGGATGTTCCGCGCCAGGTCGAAGCCGTCCATGCGCGGCATCTCGATGTCCGACAGCACCACCGCCGGACGCTCCTGCTGCAGCCGCTCGAGCGCCTGCAGGCCGTCGGCCGCGAGCGAGACCCGGTAGCCTTCGCGCTGCAGCAGGCGCTGCGTGACGCGGCGCACGGTGATCGAGTCGTCGACCACGAGCACGAGCGGGATCTGCGGCACCACGGGCGCGAGCGGCGCCGTGGGCTCCTGCGGCGCCGCGAGTTCGCTCGCCGCTGCGGCCTGGGGCGCCGCCGGCACCGCCAGCGCGGCGGCCTGGCGCTCGCGCGCCTGCTCGCCGTGAACGGCCGCAAGCGCCACCGGGTTGTAGATCAGCGCCACCGCGCCCGAGGCGAGCACCGAGATGCCCGCCAGGCCGGGCAGCCGCGCGAGCTGCGGCCCGAGGTTCTTGACCACCACTTCCTGGTTGCCGAGCACTTCGTCCACGTGCAGGGCGACGCGCTGCGCCGCGCTTCGCACGATCACGACCGTGTTGTTCTTGCCCGCGGGATGTTCGCTGCGCGAGGAGGCCTGCAGCAGCGCGCCGGCCCAGTAGAAGGGCACCTGCTCGCTGCCGAAGGGATGGGTGTTGTGCAGGTAGGCGGCCTCGAGTTCGGGCCCGCTGACGCGCTGCACCAGTTCCACCAGGTTCGACGGCACGCCGATCGACACCTCGCCGGCGCGCAGCATCACCACGTGCGTCACCGCGGTGGTCAGCGGCAGCACCAGCTTGAAGGTGGTGCCCTGCCCGGCCTGGCTGTGCGTCTCGATGCGGCCGCCGAGCGCCGCGATCTGCGCGCGCACCACGTCCATGCCGATGCCCCGGCCCGCCAGTTCCGACACCTGGCCGGCGGTCGAGAAGCCGGGCTTGAAGATCAGCTCGGTGGCTTCTTCCTCCGAGAGCGCCTGGCCCGGCTCGATCAGGCCCAGCGAACGGGCGCGCTCGGCGATGCGGGCATGGTCGAGGCCCGCGCCGTCGTCGCGGAAGCTCACCGACACGTCGTTGCCTTCGTGGTGCAGCTCGATCACGATCAGGCCGCTCGTCTCCTTGCCGGCCTTCTCGCGCAGCTCGGCGGCCTCGATGCCGTGCGCCACGCAGTTGCGCAGCAGGTGCTCGAAGGCGGGCGTCATCCGGTCGAGCACGCCGCGGTCCATTTCGATCGAGCCGCCGACGATGTCGAGGCGCACCTGCTTGCCGGTGTCCTTCGAGGCCTGCCGCACCACGCGGTAGAGGCGCTCGGAGATGCCCTCGAACTCCACCATGCGCGTGCGCAGCAGGCCGCGCTGCAGCTCGCGCGTCTGGCGCGCCTGCACGCTGAGGTCGTCTTCGGTCGCCTGCACGGTCTTCTGCAGCGTGCGCTGCACCGTGGCCACGTCGTTGACCGACTCGGCCATCATGCGCGTGAGTTCCTGCACGCGCGTGAAGCGGTCGAACTCGAGCGGGTCGAAGCTCTGCTGCGAATCCTTGGCCTGCGCCAGGCGCGACTGCATCTGGCTTTCGGCCTGCACCTCGATGTCGCGCAGCTGCTGGCGCAGGCGGTCGAGGTTGCCCGTGAGGTCGGCGAGCGAGCCGCGCAGCTGGCCGAGCTCGGCCTCGAGGCGCGAACGCGTGATGATGACCTCGCCGGTCTGGGCCACGAGGCGGTCGAGCAGCTGGGTGCGGATGCGCACCGCCTGGCCCGAGGCGGCGCGCAGCGGCGCCAGCGCGGGGCGCGGCAGCAGCGACGGCACGGCGGCGGCAGGCGCCGCGGCGGCCGTCGGCTCGTCGGCCTCATCGTCGGTGTCGGCGGGCAGCGGATCGTTCGCGGGCACGCCGCTCTCGGCCGGCACCTGCACGAGCTGCACGCCCGGCGAGGTCGCGGCGGCCGACGCCACGCGCTGGGCCACTTCGGCCTGGGTGGCGTCGTCGGCGGCGCGCAGCGCGTCGAAGGTGGCCTGGAGTGCGTCGAGGCGCGCGAGCAGCTTCTCGATCTCGGCGCGGTCGGCCGCCCCCTGGGTGCCGAGCACTTCGATCTCGGATTCCATGCGGTGCGCGCGCTCGCCGAGGCGCATCGCGCCGGCGAGCCGGGCGCTGCCCTTGAGCGTGTGCAGCGTGCGCAGCACCGCGGCGCGCGGCGCGCCGTCGTCGGGGTGGTGCGCCCACTGGCGCAGCGCCTGGCCCAGCTGGGGCAGCAGTTCGGCCGCCTCTTCCTCGAAGATCGGGAACAGGTCGACGTCGACCGCGTCGCTGACGTCGATCGCGTCTTCGGTGTCGTCGAGCGCCACGTCGGCGATGGTCTCGGGCACCACCACCTGGATCGGCTGGGCCTCGATGCGCACGGCCGCCTCGGCGGGCATGGGCGCGGCGGCGATGTCGCGCAGCGCCTGCAGCGTGCCCTCCGACGGCTCGCGCAGCAGGCCGGCGGCGAACTGGTGCAGCAGGCGGCGCAGCTCGTCGGCCGCGGCCACGAGCACCAGCCCCTGCTCACGCGTGCCGCTGCCCTGCATCTGCAGATGCTGGAGCGCGGCCTCGAACAGGCGCGCCATGCCCGAGAGGCTGTGGAAGCCGACCGTGGCCGAGCTGCCGGCCAGCGAATGCGCGAGCGCGATCGGCGAGTCGGACAGGCGCTCGTGCGTTTCGAGCGCCCATTCGCCCACTTCGGTGGCGAGCTGCCGCGACCATTCGTCGGCCTCGTTGAGGTAGACGTTGTAGAGCGCGATGCCGATGCGCAGCGGCCCGATGACCTTGACCTGGTCGTCGGTGCCCGCGGCGCCCGCGACCTCGGCCACGGGGGCGGCCGGGGCTTCGGCGACGGCCGGTTGCGCGGGCTCGGGCTCGGGCTCGGGTTCTGGTTCGGGCGCGGTCTCGATCTCGGGCAGGGGCGCCTCGGCGATCGCGACCGGCGCCTCTTCGAGCGCAGCCGGCGCGGTGGCCTCCGCGGCTTCCGGCTCGGGCGCCTGCTCCGGCTCGCGCAGCAGGGCCGCGGCGGCGACGGGCGCTTCGGCCGGCAGCTCGAACGCCGGTGCGGCGGCAGCCGGCGGTTCGGCCACGTCGGCCGCCCATTCGAGGTCGGGCAGGCTGTCGGGGAGCGTATCGGGCAGCGTGTCGGCGACCGGCGCCTGGGCTTCGGCGCGCGGCGGCTCCGTGTGCGGCGTCTCGCCGGCGTCGGCCGCGGGCGGCTTCACCTCGGCGGGCAGCGAGAAATCGAAGTCCTCGCCCGCGGCGAGGGACTCGAAGGTCTCGACTTCGGCGGTGGGCTTGGCGTCGAAGTCGAGGAAGTCGGTCGAGGCGAAATCGTCGTCGCTCTCGGCCTTGGCGACCGGCTGCGGCAGCTCGGCGGCGAAGTCGAAGTCGACCGTGCCGGGCGCTTCGGACGGCGCGGCGGCGACGGGTTCGGCCGGTGCCGGCGGCTCGAGCGAGAGATCGGGCAGCGGCGGCAGTTCGGGCATCGCGGCCGGCGCGGGGGCTGGCGCAGCATCGGGCTCGGCGGCGATCTGGCGCGCCGCGACCGCGAGCGCGTTCGCATCGGCGGCCCACGACGATGCGGCGGGCATGGGCTCGCCCGCGAGCAGCGCGTTCGCCACGCGGCTGAAGTGGCCCGACTGCCAGCCGTGCGGCGTGCCGGCGGCGATGGCCTCGACCCACTGGCTGAATTCCTCGAGCGCCTTGCGCGTGCCGGCGAGCAGGTCGGGCGTGGCGGCGCGCTGGTCGGCGAGCCAGGTGTTGAGCACCTGCTCGAAGGACCAGGCGGCATCGCCGAAGTCGGACAGGCCGACCATGCGCGAGCTGCCCTTGAGCGTGTGGAACGCGCGCCGCAGGATCGTGAGTTCCTCGGTGTCGTCGGGGTGGCTGCCGAGCTCGTCGATCGCGGCCAGGCCGTTCTGCACCACCTCGCGGGCTTCCTCGAGGAAGATGTTCTGCAGGTCGTCTTCCTCGAGCTCGGTGACCTCGGTGTCGGGCAGTGCCGCGGGACCGGCGATCTTCTGCGTCCAGCTGTCGGCCTTGCGGCTGAATTCCTCGATCGGCGAGGCCTTGGCCTTGCGGTTGGGCGTGGCGAGCGCGGCGAGCTTGGAGGCGATCTGGGCGTCGACCTCCTCGATGCTGAGCACCGGCTCGGCGCCCACCGCCGCGCTGCCCGACGCGACGGCATCGGCCGCCGCGCTGTCGGCGGCCTGGCGGCCCATAAGCGGCTTGAGCTCGCCGGCCTCGGCGTCGAACACGAACAGGCGCTTGGCGAGCGCCGGCTGGTAGACGAGCATGTCGATCAGGAAGCCGAGCGCGCCGAGGTTGTTGCCGAGCGCGTCGAAGCTCTGCATCTCCTCGAGCGGCGAGGCGTGGCCCTCGAGCATCTTCTCGACCTCATCGCGCATGCGCTGCACGGTGCTGGCCGCCTGGTCGAGGCCGAGCACCGAGAACACGCCGCGCATCTGCAGCAGCTGGGTCGGCACGGTGCGCAGCAGCGCCTTCTCGGCGGGGCGGCGGAAGTACTGGTCGAGCGACTTCTCGAGCTCGCTCAGGTGGCTGCGCAGCTCGTCGACCACGGTGCCCATGGTCTGGCGGTCGCTGACGCGGCGGTACAGGTCCTCCATCCAGGGCTCGAGCGGCTCCGAATGGCCGCCGTCGCGCACGCGCTCGATGCGGCCCGCGAGCTGCAGCGTGCGCGCGGTGAGCTGCGGGTCGCTCGGATCGAGGTCCTCGAGCGCCGCCTCGAGGTACAGCACCGAGGTGGCGACCTCCATCGCGAGCTCGGTGTCGGGCGGCTGGCCCGAGCGCACCGAGGCCTCGACCGCATGGGTCAGGGCCTCGACCATCGGCAGGCTCGGCGGATGCAGCTTCTGCAGCGATTCGCCGAGCTGCGCGAAGGTGTCGGCCACCTGGCGCGTGCGCGTGATGTCGCCGCCCGAGAGCGCCGACCACATCTCCTTCGCGGTTTCGATGCGCTTGCGCGCCTGCGCGAGCACCAGCGGATCGAAGCGGCCGAACTGCTCGACCGCGTAGTCGACGAAGCGTTCGCCGGCCACGCCCCAGGCGGCGCGCACGGTGCGCAGCGTGGGTGCCTCCTGGTCGGCGCCGGGCACGGCCTGGGCGCAGAAGAACAGCAGGTCCTGGCCGAGGCGGTCGGAGACGGTGTTGTCGCCGCGCGCGAGCGTGGCGTACTGCAGCAGCACGCGCGAGGCGGCGCGCTTGGCGTAGGTGTCGGCCGGGATCAGCGCCAGCGCGAGCCCTTCGAAGAAGCCCGCGGCCAGCGTCCAGAAGCTCGCCACGCGCGGCAGCAGCGCGCCGCGGCCGAGGCCCAGGCACACCGCATGCAGGCGGCGCGCGGCCTGGGGATCGCCGCTTTTCACGAGCTGCAGCACTTCGCGGTCGAGCCGCGAACGCACGGCCGGATCGGGCGCGAGCGCGGTCTGGGTCAGCGCGGGCCGCACCTCGACCCAGCGCCAGCTCACGCTCCAGAGATCGGCCGGATGGACGCGTTCGTTGCCGACCAGCTCGAGCACGTCGCGGTACTGCGGGAACAGCCCGACCGAGGAGACCGGCTTGCCGGCCAGCAGCGCCTGCAGGAAGTCGATGACCGCGAAGCCCGCGCGCTCGATCTTGAGCACGGCGCTCTCGGTGCAACGCTGCGGCTCGGCGATGAAGCCCTGGACTGCGAACTCGACCGCGCCCAGCACGAGCGCGGGCGCGGTGTTGCCCACCATCTGCAGCGCGCCGACCGACTGGTGCAGCTGCTGGCGCGCCATCTGCAGCGGGCCGCTCTCGGATTCGGACGGGGAGCCGGCCTCGCGCACGAAGCGGCGCAGGGACTTGCCGACGCTGTCGATGGATTTCTGGATCTCGCCCAGAACCCAGGCCAGCGGCCCGAGGTCTTCGTTGGCCGGCACGTTGCCAGCGAGGGGGGCCGTGGCAGGGGTTGGAGTCGACACGTTAGGTGCTCGCCGTTCTTTGATCTGTCAGTGTTCCTGTGGGCGCCACGCGCCCCGAATGTGCCGGGCCGCCGCGGGGGAAGGCTTCATCACGCAATCTTGAAACGGGCCACCGACCGGCGCAGTTCTTCCGCCATCTGCGAGAGCTCGCGCACCTGCTGGGCCGTGGTGCGGGTGCCCTCTCCGGTCTGCTCGGTCACGGCGAAGATGTGCTGGATGTTCGCGGCCACCACGTTGGCCGAGTCGGCTTCGCGCGATGCGGACTGGGAGATCTGCTCGATCAGGTCTGCCAGCCGGCGCGACACGCGGTCGATCTCGGACAGCGCGGTACCCGCATTGTCGGACAGCTTGGCCCCTTCGACCACACCCTGCGTGGAGCGCTCCATGGCGCCCACGGCGTCCTGCGTGTCGGTCTGAATCGCCTTCACCAGCGCCGAGATCTGCCGCGTGGCGTCCGCCGAGCGTTCGGCCAGCCGCTGCACTTCTTCCGCCACCACCGAGAAGCCCCGGCCCGCTTCACCGGCCGACGCGGCCTGGATGGCGGCGTTCAGCGCCAGCACGTTGGTCTGTTCGGTAATGTCCGAGATCAGTTCGGTGATTTCGCCGATCTCCTGCGAGGATTCGCCGAGGCGCTTGATCCGCTT
>CBHTTS010000076.1:0-19130 GCA_966095775.1 uncultured Variovorax sp.
CGCTCGCCTGGCGCGCCGTCTACCAGCCGGCGATGAAGGCCGTGATGGAGCGCATCGCCGCGGGCGAGGGCGGCTTCACGCTGCTCGACGAACTGCACCTGGGCATGCTCGACCACGTGCTGCACGATTTCGGCGCCGCGGAGCGGCTCGACGCAGCCGCGAAGCGCCAACTGAGCCGCGCCTGGCACCGGCTGCCGGCCTGGCCGGACGCGGTCGAGGGGCTCGCGCGGCTGAAGCGCAGGTTCACCATCTGCACGCTCTCGAACGGCAACATCGGCCTGTTGACCGAGATGGCCAAGCGCGCGGGCCTGCCGTGGGACTGCGTGCTCTCGGCCGAGGTGTTCAAGGCCTACAAGCCCGATCCGCGCACCTACCTCGGCGTGGCGGGCGTGTTCGACGCCACGCCCGGGCAGGTGATGCTCGCGGCCGCGCACCACGAGGACCTGGCCGCCGCGCGCGCCTGCGGCCTCAAGACCGCGTACATCGCGCGGCCGCACGAATACGGCCGCGCGCAGCCCAAGGACGTGTCGCCGAATCCCGAGAACAGCCTGCATGCGCGGGACATCCTCGACTTGGCCGAGCAACTGGGCTGTTGAGCCGCTTGAGCATGAGCATCCGCGTCCATACCACGATGCAGCGGGACGCCTGGCGGGCTGGCTGCCACGGCTCCAGGCACTCCTGCCCAAGGCCATCGACGACGTACTTCGATGGATGCCGATCGATCAGGTCGACATCGTGTGTCATGCCTCCACATCGGTGATTCCCGAACTTGGGCTGAATGGTTTTTCCGAGCACCGGAACCTCCTGTTCATGAAGCTGGATCCGGACAACCCCCATCTGGCCGCCAACTTCGACACGTCGGTGCCGAGCCTGCTTGCGCATGAAATGCACCATTGCCTGCGTGACGGTACGGCGGGCTACGGCCGCAGTCTTCGCGAGGCGCTGGTGAGCGAGGGCCTTGCCTGTCAGTTCGAGATCGAGGTGACCGGGCGAACGCCGATCTACGCCAATGCGCTGAACGAAGAACAACTCCAGGATGCGAGGGTGCGTACGGCGCCATCGCTCGATGCCGCCTGCTACGACCACTCGTCCTGGGTCTTCGGCAACCGGAACCAGGGTATTCCGCGCCATTGCTGCTACTCGCTCGGCTTTGCCATCGTCGGCGAGCACATGGTGCGGTCCGGGCGAAGCGCCAGTGAACTCGTGGCGGTGCCCGCCAGCGAGTTCTATCCATAGACGCTCAGCGCAACCCGCCGCCCGCCGCCCCTTCGTCGCGCTGGATCAGCTCGACCTTGTACCCGTCCGGATCGGTCACGAACGCGATCACCGTCGTGCCGCCCTTCACAGGGCCGGCCTCGCGCGTGACGTTGCCGCCCGCGGCCTTGATCTTCTCGCAGGCCGCGTACGCGTCGGGCACGCCGAGCGCGATGTGGCCGTAGGCGGTGCCGAGCTCGTAGCTTTCGGTGCCCCAGTTGTAGGTCAGCTCGATCTCGGCCTGATCGGGGTTGCCGTTGCCGTAGCCGACGAAGGCCAGGCTGTACTTGTACTCGGGGTTCTCCGAGGTGCGCAGCAGGTTCATGCCGAGCACCTTGGTGTAGAAGTCGATCGAGCGCTGCAGGTTGCCGACGCGCAGCATGGTGTGGAGGAGTCGCATCTGTCGTGGTTCTGTCGTGGGTGGAAACAGGGCCTATTCTCGGCCTTCGGCGAGCGTGAGCAAGTGCGCCTCGTGCTTGCGCAGGAAGTCGCGCAGGTGCTGCGGGTACTCGGGCACGACGGCGCTGCGCACGCTGGGCCGCTCGGCGAGCGCGCGGCGCCAGGCGTCGACCTTCGGCAGTGGCGCGAAGAGCTTCGAGTCGCTGATCTGGTCGAACACCTCGAAGTAGCGGAAGATCGGCGCGAACACCGCGTCGACGAGGCTGAAGTCGGCGCCCGCGAAGTAGGGCCCCGTGCCGAGCGCGGCCTCGACGCGCTCGAACTTGGCCGCGAGCGCGCGCCGCTTCTGCGCGAACACCTCGGCATCGCGCGTGGTCTCGTAGCCCCAGAGGTCGCCGAGGATCGCGGAGCCGAACTCCATCCATGCGCGGTGCTCGGCGCGCGCGATCGGGTCCTGCGGATGCAGCCGCGGTCCGGGCTGGGTTTCCTCGAGGTACTCGCAGATCACGTTGCTCTCGAACAGCACCGCCTCGCTGCCGTCGGGCCGCGTGAGTCGCAGCAGCGGCACCTTGCCGAGCGGCGAGATCGCGAGGAACCAGTCGGGCTTGCGGTCGAGGTCGATCACGACGCGCTCGAAGGGCACGTTCTTTTCGGCCAGCGCGATCGCGGCGCGCTGCACGTAGGGGCACAGCAGGTGGCTGACGAGGGTGAGGGGCGGGGTCGGCATGGCGTGGCGTTCCTGGATGAAAGACAAGGAAGATCGGACGGCCGCCATTCTTCCCAGCCCGAACAACCTTTTCCCGAAAAGCCCATTCCGCGGATGGGCGACCTGTGCTAGCCGCGGATCAGTGCGGCGGCGCGCCGTCGTCGATCCAGTGCGTGATGCGTCCGCCGTGCATCACGCCCGTGCGGTCGGCCATCGCATGCGCCTCGGCCTCGTTGTGCGTGACGAGGATCGCGGTCTGGCCGGCGCGCTTGAGGATGCCGCGCACCTCCTGCGTGAGGCGTTCTCGCGTGCGTCCGTCGAGGTTCGAGAAGGGCTCGTCGAGCAGCAGCAGCGCGGGCGAGGGCGCGAGCGCGCGCGCGAGCGCGATGCGCTGCTGCTGGCCGCCTGAGAGCTCGTGCGGGAAGCGCTCGCCCGCGTCCGCGAGGCCCACGAGCGCGAGCATCTCGGCCACGCGCGCCTGCTGCTGCGCGCGCGGCAGGCGCCGCAGCCCGAAGGCCACGTTGCGGCCGGCCGACAGGTGCGGGAACAGCGCGTACTCCTGGAACATCATGCCCACGTGGCGCTCCTCGGGCGGCAGGTGCCGCTCGGGCGAGGACAGCAGCACCTCGCCGAGCCGGATGCTGCCCGCGCGCACCGGCTCGAAGCCCGCGATCGCGCGCAGCACCGTGGTCTTGCCGCAGCCCGAGGGGCCGAACAGGCAGGCGATGTCGCCCGCGGGCACCGCGAGCGAGAAGTCGCTCACCACGGTGTGCAGGCCGCCGCGCGGCGTCTCGTAGCCGAGCGTGATCGAGTCGATGGAAAGGGGAACGCTCATGTCTTGTCGGGAGGCGGCAGCGCCGAGGGCGTGCCGAGTTGGTGGCGCGCGAGCAGCACCACGGGCAGCAGGCCCGCGGCCACGATCGCGAGCGCGGCGATCGCGCCTTCCTCGTAGGTGCCGCGCGCGGCCTCGGCGTAGAGCCAGGTGGCCAGCGTGTCGAAGTTCGCGGGGCGCAGCAGCAGCGTCGCGGGCAGTTCCTTCATCGCATCGACGAAGACCAGCAGCGCGCCGGTCGCGATCGCCGGCTGCAGCAGCGGCAGGTGCACGCGCCGCAGCGTGCCGCCCGTGGTCTCGCCGAGCAGGCGCGCGGCCTGCTCGATCGCGGGCGGGATGCGCGCGAGTCCGGCTTCGATGCCGCCGACCGGCATCGCGAGGAAGCGGATCGCGCAGGCCACGACCAGCACCACGCCCGCGGCCATCAGCGGCAGGCCCGGCAGGCCGAGCAGGCTCGCGAGCGCGGCGTCGAAGGCCAGCGCGGGCGTGAGCAGCCCGATCGCGAGCACCGTGCCCGGCAGCGCATAGCCGAGCGACGCCATGCGCGCCTGCCAGCGCGCGCGATTCGGATGGCTGCCCTGGCTGCGCGTGGCCCAGGCCACGACGAGCCCGGCCGCCACCGCCACCACCGTGACGCCGGCGGCGAGCGTGATGGTGTTGCCCAGGCTCGCGAGCAGGCCCTGCGAGATGCCGCCGCCCTGACGCAGCCGCTTGGCGCTTTCCCAGACCAGGTAGAGCGCGGGCGCGACGAAGCCGATCAGCACCGGCAGCGCCGCGGCCGCGGTCGCGAGCCAGGCCGCGCCGCCGTGCAGCCGGCGCGGCTGCACGGCCCGCATGCGCTGGGCCGAGCCGAAGCGCTGGTGCCGGCGGCCGTTGCGTTCGAGCCAGACCAGCGCCACCACCACGACCAGCATCGCGCAGGCGATCTGCGCCGCGCCGGCGAGGTCGGAGCGCGTGATCCAGGTGGTGTAGACCGCCACCGTGAGCGTGTGCACGCCGAGGAATTCGGAGGCGCCGATGTCGTTGAGCGTCTCCAGCAGCGCCAGGCTCAGCCCGACCGCGAGCGCCGGCCGCGCGAGCGGCAGCGCCACGCGGAAGAAGGCGCCGCTGCGGCTTTCACCGAGCGTGCGGGCGGCCTCGAGCAGGTGCGCGGGCTGCGTCATGAACATCGCGCGCGCCGTCATGTAGACGTAGGGATACAGCACGAAGCCGAGCACGAAGATCGCGCCCGCCATCGAGCGCAGGTCGGGCAGCCGGAACTGCCGCGGGCTGTCGAAGCCCAGCATCCAGCGGATCGCGCCCTGCACGGGCCCGATCGGATGCAGCAGGTCGAGGTAGGCGAAGGCGACGATGTAGGTCGGCATCGCCAGCGGCAGCAGCAGCGCCCAATGCAGCACGCGCCGGCCCGGGAAGTCGCACGCCGTGACCAGCCAGGCGCAGCCGGTGCCGATCACCAGCACCAGCGCGCCGACGCCCGCGAGCAGCAGGCCCGTGTTCAGCGCCGCCTGCGGCAGCACGTGCGCGAACAGCGGGCCCCATTGCGCCAGGCCGGCGCCGAGCGCGAGCCAGGCCAGCACGAGCACCGGCGCGAGCACGGCGAGCGCGATCGCGAGCGAAGCAAGGCGCCAGGCAGGCCCTGCGGCTTGCAGCCCGCGCGGACTCACTGGTCGAAGCCGACCTTGTCCACCAGCGCGCTGGCCTGCTTGCGGTGCGTCGCGATCTCGGTCAGGGGCAGCGGGTCGACTTTCAGCTCGCCGATGGTCTGGCCGATGATCGGATCGAGCGCCACGCCCTTGCGCACGGGGTACTCGTAGTTGGCCTGGGCGTAGAGCGCCTGCGCCGGCTCCGAGACCAGGAACTCGAGCAGCTTGACCGCGTTCTCGCGCTGCGGCGCGTTCTTCGCCACGGCCGCGCCGCTGATGTTGACGTGCGTGCCGCCGCTCTTCGCGCTCGCGAAGGTCGGGCGGATCACCTTGATCGCGTCGCCCCACTTGCGCGCGTCGGTGCCTTCCTTGGCGCTCTTCATCTGGCCCACGTAGTACGAGTTCGCGATGCCGATGTCGCAGATGCCGCCGAGGATGTCACGCGCCACGTCGCGGTCGCCGCCGGTGGCCTTGCGCGCCAGGTTGGCCTTGACGCCGCGCAGCCACTGCTCGGTCTTGGCCTCGCCGTCGTGCGCGATCATGGCCGCGATCAGCGCGGTGTTGTAGGGATGCTGGCCGGCGCGGATGCAGACCTTGCCCTTCCACTTCGGATTCGCGAGGTCCTCGTAGCGGAAGTTCGTGAGCGGCTGGTTCTTGTCGGCGTAGAGCACGCGCGCGCGCAGCGAGAGCGCATACCACTGGCCGTCGGCGCCGCGCAGGTTCGCGGGCACGGCCGATTCGAGCGCGGCCGACTTCACGGGCTGCGTCACGCCGCCGTCCACCAGGTCGATCAGGTTGCCGATGTCGACCGTCATCAGCACGTCGGCCGGCGAGCGCGCGCCTTCGGCCTTGACGCGCTCGAGCAGGCCGTCCTTCACGAACACCGTGTTCACCTTGATCTTGCTCTGTGCGCTGAAGGCCGAGATCAGCGGCTGGATCAGGCCGGGCTCGCGCGTCGTGTAGAGCGTGAGTTCGTCGTTGGCGGCCCGGGCGGGCAGCGCGGCGGCGGCGAGCCAGGCGGCGCTGACGCCGAGCAGTGCGCGCGTGGCGCGGCCTTGGATGCCGAAGCGGTCGGTCATGAGGAGATCCTCCAGTGCAGGGTGCGTGTTGTGGGAAAGGCACCGCCACCCGCCGGGTGACGATGCGAATCATTATCACTGGAGCGGGCGCCCCGCCTACATCCTTGCACTTACATCGCGCAGGCCTACTCAGCGCGCGGGCGGGGTCTCGAACACCAGGCAGGTGGTCGTGGCGTGCGCGTAGAGGGTGCCGTCCGGCCCCACCAGCCGCGCCTCGGCGGTCGCGAGCTGCCGGCCGCAGTGGATCACCCGGCCCTCGGCGCGCACGCGCTGCACCTTGGGCGTGAGGCCCTTGACGTAGTTCACGCCGAGCTCGGCCGTGGTGTAGGCGCGCCCGGGCGGCATCATCGTGTGGACCGAGCAGCCCAGCGCCGAATCGAGCAGGGTCGCGACCCAGCCGCCGTGGATGGTGCCGAGCGGGTTCAGGTGCTGCGCGAGCGGCGTGCCCTGGAACACCGCCACGCCGGGCTGCACCGACAGCAGCATGAAGTCGAGCGTCTTCGCGATCGCGGCGAAGGGGATCTGGCCGTCGAGCATGGCCTGCATGATCTCGAGGCCGGTCTTGCCGGCGATCTGCTCGGGGCGCGCGAGGCCCGGGCCGGGGCCGTTGGCGAGGCGGTCTGCGACCTGGCGCTCTTCGGCGATCCAGGCATCGAGCTGGCTGGGGGTGGCGGTCATTCCTGTGTTGCTCCTGTGGTCATTGCCGCGGGTGATTGATTGCATATGCAACTGTTGCACCTACAATCATACGCCATGGACACCCAGACCAAGCCCCGCGGCTGCACCAGCTTCAAGGTGCGCCAGCTCATGCGCCGCCTGTCGCAGCACTACGACGCCGAGCTGTCGCAAAGCGGCCTCAAGACCACGCAGTTCTCGCTGCTGTCGAACCTCAAGCGGCTGGCGCCGGTGCGGCCGGTCGATTTCGCGGCCGAGCTCAAGATGACGCCGTCGACCCTGAGCCGCAACCTCCAGCCGCTGATCGCGGCGGGTTGGGTGGAGCAGGCCGCGGGCGCCGACGCGCGCAGCCGCCGGCTCGAGCTCACGGCCGAGGGCGACGCCAAGTGGCGCGAGGCGCAGGCGCACTGGAAGACCGCGCAGCACAAGCTCAATGCGCTGCTCGGCATCGAGCGCGTCGTCGCGCTGCACCAGCTGATCGACGAATCGCTCGAGCTGCTGGGCACGCACGACGGGCCCGAGGTCCAGGACTGAATTCCGCCGTTTCCCCCGATCCACTCCTCCACGAAGAAAAAGAGATCCCATGTTCGCCAATTCCGCCTCCGCATGGCTGCAGCGCCGCGGCATCCACTACGGCTGGGTCGTCGCCGCGATCACCTTCCTCACCATGCTGACGATGTCCGCGGCCCTCGGGCTGCCGGGCGCGATGCTGCAGCCGCTCGGCAAGGAGTTCGGCTGGAGCACCGAGCAGATTTCCTCGGCGCTGGCGCTGCGCTTCGCGCTGTTCGGGCTCATGGGCCCGTTCGCCGCGGTGCTGATGGAGCGCTGGGGCCTGCGCGCCGTGATCTGCACCGGGCTCGCGCTCGTGGGGCTGGGCATGGCGCTGGTCACGACGGCCTCGCAGCTGTGGCAGCTGTTCGTGCTCTGGAGCCTGATGCTCGGACTCGGCACCGGCCTGACCGCGCTGGTGCTCGGCGCCGTGGTGGCCAACCGCTGGTTCGTCGCGCGGCGCGGTCTCGTGGTGGGCATGCTCACGGCGAGCGCGGCGACCGGGCAGCTCGCCTTCCTGCCGCTCGCGGCCTGGATGATCGAGCACTGGGGCTGGCGCTCGGCCGTCGTGCCGGTCGTGGTCGGCACCGTGCTGATCGCGCTGCTCGCCTTCGCGCTGGTGCGCGACCGTCCTTCGGACGTCGGCCTGCTGCCCTTCGGCGAGAAGCCGCCGGCACCGGGCGCCGCGCCGGCCGCCCCCGCGGCGGCCCCGGCCGCGATGAACTTCGCGACGCCGTTCCGCGTGCTGCGGGAGGTCTCGACCAACCGCACCTTCCTGATCCTCGCCGGCACCTTCTTCATCTGCGGCCTCAGCACCAACGGCCTGGTGCAGACGCACTTCATCTCGCTGTGCGGCGACTTCGGCCTGGCCGCGGTGCCGGCTGCCTCGGTGCTCGCGATGATGGGCGCCTTCGACTTCGTGGGCACCATCCTCTCGGGCTGGCTCTCGGACCGCTACGACAACCGCAAGCTGCTCTTCTGGTACTACGGCCTGCGCGGGCTGTCGCTGTTCTGGCTGCCGCATTCGGAATTCACGATCTACGGGCTCAGCCTGTTCGCGATGTTCTACGGGCTCGACTGGATCGCCACCGTGCCGCCGACGGTGAAGCTCGCGGGCGCGGAGTTCGGCCCCGCGAAGGTCGGGATGGTGTTCGGCTGGGTGTTCGCCGCGCACCAGCTCGGCGCCGCCGCGGCCGCCTACGGGGCGGGCCTGGTGCGCACGCTGCTGCTGACCTACACGCCGGCGCTCTACGCGGCGGGCGCGGCCTGCCTGATCGCGGCCCTGGTGGTGCTCGCGATCCGCCGCCCCGCCAAGGCCGCGGGCGCGATCGCCCCGACGGCGGCCCGCGCCTGAACCGCAGGAGGCAACGCACCATGAGCGCTCCCGCCGCCGCCGAACTCGACCCCCGCACGCGCCGCCTGCTCGAGGCGCCGATCGTGCCCACCCTGCTGCGCCTCGCGGCACCCAACGTGCTCGTGATGGTGGCGCAGGCCTCGGTCGGGCTGATCGAGACCTACTTCGTCGGCAAGCTCGGCACCGATGCGCTCGCGGGCATGGCGCTGGTGTTCCCGATCGTGATGCTGATGCAGATGACCTCGAGCGGCGCGATGGGCGGGGGCATCGCCTCGTCGATCGCCCGCGCGCTGGGCGCACGCCGCCGCGGCGACGCCGACGCGCTGGTGTGGCATGCGGTCGTGATCGCGATCGGCTTCGGCCTGGCCTTCTCGCTCGCGCTGCTCGCCGGCGGCCGCTGGCTCTACGGCCTGATGGGCGGCACGGGCGCGGCGCTCGAGGCCGCGCTGACCTACTCGAACTGGGTGTTCGCGGGCGCGGTGCTGGTGTGGCTGTTCAACTCGCTGTCGGCCATCATCCGCGGCACCGGCAACATGGCGGTGCCGGCCAACGTGACGGTGGCGGGCGTGTTCTTCCTGATCCCCGCCTCGCCGCTGCTGATCTTCGGCTGGGGGCCGCTGCCGGGCATGGGCATCGCGGGCGGGGCGATGGCGCTGCTGCTGTACTACCTGCTTGGCTCGATCGCGCTGATCGTCTACCTGCGCTCGCCGCGCAGCCTGCTGCGCCCGACGCTGGCCGCGCTTCGGCTGCGCTGGCCGCTGTTCCGCGACATCCTGCGCATCGGGCTGGTGGGCGCGGTCTCGACCGTCGCGACCAACCTCTCGATCGGCATCGCGACCGCGCTGACCGGCCACTTCGGCTCGGGCGCGCTGGCCGGCTACGGCACCGCGTCGCGGCTCGAGTACCTGCTGGTGCCGCTGGTGTTCGGCCTCGGCGCGCCGCTGGTCGCGATGGTGGGCACCTGCATGGGCGCGGGCCAGCGCGAACGCGCGCTGCGCGCCACCTGGGCCGGCGCGGCGCTGGCCTTCGCGATGACCGAGACCATCGGCCTCGCCGCGGCGCTGTTCCCGCGGCCCTGGCTGCTGCTGTTCGGCCACGACGCCGCGATGCTCGAGACCGGTTCGCACTACCTGCGCATCGTCGGGCCGCTCTACGGCTTCTTCGGCGTGGGCCTGGTGCTGTACTTCGCCTCGCAGGGCGCGGGACGGCTGCTCTGGCCCGTGCTCGGCAACCTGGCGCGGCTCGCGGTCGCGGGCATCGGCGGCTGGCTGGCGCTGCGCTGGGGCGGCGGGCTCACGGGCGTGTTCGCGGCCCAGGGCGCGGCGCTCGCGGTCTACGGCATCGTGATCGCCTCGGCCATCGCGGGCGGCGCCTGGTTCGGCCGCGTGGGCTGGCCGCGCACGCCCGGCAGCCTGCTGCGGCGCGTGGCGCAGGCGTGAACGGCTGCTTCATTCTTCTTCCTCCTCCTCTTGTTCCCGAAAGGCTTGCCATGAAACTCAAGGATTCCGTCGTCTTCGTCACCGGCGCCAACCGCGGCCTCGGCCTCGCGTTCGCCAAGGCCGCGCTCGCCGCGGGCGCGCGCAAGGTCTATGCGGCCGCGCGCGATCCGAAGCAGGTCACGCTGCCCGGCGTGGTGCCGGTGGCGCTCGACGTGACGCAGCCGGCGCAGGTCGAGGCCGCGGCGCGTGCCTGCGGCGACGTCACGCTGCTGGTCAACAACGCCGGCATCTCGCGCGGCGCGAACCTGCTGGGCGAAGGCTCGATCGAGGCGGCGCGCGCGGAGTTCGAGACCAATTTCTTCGGGGTGTGGGCGCTGTCCAGGGCCTTCGCGCCGGTGCTCGCGGCGCACGGCGGCGGCGCGATCGTGAACGTGCTGTCGGCGCTGAGCTGGACCACCTTTCCCTCGGTGGCGACCTACAGCGCCACCAAGTCGGCCGCCTGGTCGCTGAGCAACGGACTGCGCAACGAGCTTGCGGCGCAGGGCACGCGGGTCACGAGCGTGCACGTCGGCTACATGGACACCGACATGGCCTCGCACGTGCCGGGGCCCAAGACCTCGCCCGACGAGGTGGCCGCGCTGGCCTTCGCGGGCGTGGAGGCCGGCCTGCCCGAGGTGCTGGCCGACGCGGTTTCGCGCCAGCTCAAGCAGAGCCTTTCGAGCGACGCGCCGGCCTATGCGGCCGTGCCGGCTCAGTAGCGATACGGGTTGGCCGGGCGGCGGTCCCAGCGGTCGGGCACGCCGTCGCGGTCGTAGTCGCGCCGGCCGTAGTGGCGGTGCTCCCAGTGGCGGCGGTGGTGGTGGTCGCGGTGGTAGTAGCGCGGGCCGCCGTAGTGGTGCGGCGGAGGCGGCGGCGCGTAGTAGTGATGGCGCGGCGGCGGGGGCGGCGCGGGCACGACGTACACCTGGGCCTGGATGAAACTGCCTCCGGTCTGGGCCTGGGCCGGGGCGCTGAGCGCGGCGAGCGAGAGCAGGGCGGCGGCGCTGATGGCGGATGCGAGCTTTTTCATGGCGACTCCGATGGAGTGGTTGGAAGCCCTATGTTCGTGCCGCCATGTGAACGCTTTGTAAGGCTGGAGCGAAATCCGATGAAGACCTGTAAGCCGCCGCGCCGTGCGGTTTTCTTCAGCGCGGCGCGGGCAGCAGCCGGCGCAGCGCCTCGAAGAACAGGTCGGACTGCTCGCGCTCGCCCTGGATCTGGGCCGCCACGTGGGCGGCCATCTTCTCGTCGACGGGCACCAGCGGCCGGCCGGTCGATTGCGCGATGACCTGGTGCAGGCAGGCGCGTTCGAGGTAGTAGAGGTCGTCGTAGGCATGGGCGATCGTGGCGCCGGCCACGACGACGCCGTGGTTCGCGAGGAAGGCCACGTCCTTGCCGGCCATCGCGCGCGCGATGCGCTCGCCCTCGGCGTCGTCGAGCGCGAGGCCGTTGTAGACCGCGTCGATCGCGATGCGGTTCATGAAGCGCATCGCGTTCTGGCTCAGCGTGGGATCGAGCGCGCGGTCGGACGTGAGCGTGAGCGCGGTGGCATAGGGCATGTGGCAGTGCAGCACGACCGCATGGCCGGTGAGACGGTGCACCGCGCCGTGGATGAAGAGGGCGGTCGGCTCGACGCGGTGGCGGCCGGCGAGCACCTCGCCATGGACGTCGATCAGCACGATGTCGTCGGGGCCGACCTCGCTCCAGTGCAGCCCGCGCGGGTTGATCAGGTAGCGGTCCTGCGCGCCCGGCAGCATCACGCTGAAATGGTTGCACACGCCCTCCGAGAGGCCGTGGTGGGCGGCGGCGCGGAGCGCGAGCGCGAGGTCTTCGCGCAGGGCGCGCACGGCAGGGCTGGCGTATTCCGAATCTGCGGACATCGAGGTTCCTCGTGAACGTGGAGACAAAGAAGGGGTCAGGCGCGCACCGTGCCGGTGAACGCGGCGACGAAGCGTTCGGCATCCGCGCGCACCTCGGCGGCGGACTTGCCGGGCTTGTAGAGCGCCGAGCCGATGCCGAAGCCGGCCGCGCCGGCCGCGCGCCACTCGCCCATGTTGGCGGGCGTGATGCCGCCCACGGGCATCAGCGGCGTGCCGGCCGGCAGCACCGCGAGCAGGGCCTTCACGACCGGCGGCGAGGCGAGCTCGGCCGGGAACAGCTTGAGCCCGGTCGCGCCCGCGGCGAGCGCGCCGAAGGCCTCGGTCGGCGTCATCACGCCGGGCAGGCAGACCATGCCGAGCCGCACCGATTCGGCGACCACCGCGGCATCGAAGTTGGGCGCCACCACGAGCTCGCCGCCGGCGTCGTGCACATGGCGCACCTGCTGCACGTCGAGCACGGTGCCGGCGCCGACCAGCGCATCGGGAAAGCGCGCACGCATCAGCGCGATGCTCGCGTAGGGCTCGGGCGAATTGAGCGGCACCTCGAGCAGCCGGAAGCCCGATCCGACGACCGCGTCGCCGACCCCGGCCGCCTCGGGCGGCGTGAGGCCGCGCAGGATCGCGATCAGCGGCAGCTCGCGCATCGCGGCCTCGAATTTTTCGCGGGGGGTGGTCATGGGTTGGCGCTCCGGTCGGTATCGAGAAAGGCCGACAGCGCATGCAGTCCGGCCCAGGTGGCTTCGGCGCCGAGCGTGCGCGTGGCGACGCCGGTGGCGCGCAGCGCGAGCGCATAGCGCTGCGTCAGCGCGGGCGCGCCGATCAGCACCACCTCGCCGGCGGCCTGCAGCGACTGCGTGCGCAGCTCCTCGCCGATCAGGAGGCCCGACAGGTAGCTCGAGAGCTCCTGCGCGGGCATGCGCTCGAACAGCGCGAGCGTGCGCGCGCCGAAGGCGTTGTGCAGCAGGCCCTGGCCGTTGTCGGCCCGCGCCACGCCCTGCACGAAGGCGGCCTCGTCGAGCGGCGCGTCGGCCTCGAGCGTGCGCGCGAGGATCGAGTGCCGGCTCAGCAGCGCATAGAACTCGCCGGTCATGAAGGTGCGGAAGCCGGTGACGCGGCCCTTGCGGACCGTGGCCCACTTGTTGTGGGTGCCGGGCAGCACGAAGACGCCTTCGTCCACGTCCATGAGCGTCATCGCGCCGAGGATCTGCACCTCCTCGCCGCGCATCACGTCGGGCACGCCGTCGTGTTCGTCGCTCAGGCCCGGCACGATCGAGATGCGCATGCCGGGCAGCGCGTCGTCGACGTCGATGATGCGGCGGCCCACCTCGACGCGCCCCGCCGGGCAGGCGCAGTAGGGCGCCTCGACCCAGCCCTGCTTGCTGCCGGCCATGCCGGAGATCAGGCAGCGCGTGGCCGGCGCCTGCATCCAGTCGCCGAACAGCGCCGCGAACACCGCGGGAAAGCCGCCCGCGGGCACCTGCAGGATGCCGCGCGCATCGCTGCGTTCCTCGAGCACGCGGCCGCCGGCGTCGAGCAGCGCGCCGCGCAGCGAACTCGTGCCCCAGTCGATCGCGACCAGCCTCTTGTCCATTCAGTGATTGTCGCGCGGGACGAAGCCGCCGCGGCGGCCGCGCAGGAAGCCCAGGTCGGCGCCCTGGTCCGCCTGCAGCACGGTGTCGACGTAGAGCTTCCAGTAGCCCGACGCGAGCGGCGCCTTCGGCGCGACCCAGTTCGCGCGGCGGCGCGCGAGCTCCTCGTCGCTCACGTGCAGGTGCAGGCGGCGGTTGGGCACGTCGAGCTCGACGATGTCGCCGTCCTGCACCAGCGCGAGCGGCCCGCCCGCGGCGGCCTCGGGCGCGGTGTGCAGCACCACGGTGCCGTAGGCGGTGCCGCTCATGCGCGCGTCGCTGATGCGGACCATGTCGGTGATGCCCTTGCGCAGCACCTTCGGCGGCAGCGGCATGTTGCCGGCCTCGGCCATGCCGGGGTAGCCCTTGGGGCCGCAGTTCTTCAGCACCATGATGCAGTGCTCGTCGATGTCCAGCGCCTCGTCGTCGATGCGCCGGTGGAAGTCGTCGGCGCTCTCGAAGACCACCGCGCGGCCCTTGTGCACCAGCAGCTCGGGCGTGGCGGCGCTGGGCTTGATGATCGCGCCGTTGGGGGCGAGGTTGCCGCGCAGCACGCAGATGCCGGCCTTGTCCTTGAAGGGCTCGGCGAGCGTGCGGATCACCTGCGGGTTGTAGTTCTCGGCGTCCTTCACGTTCTCCCACAAGGTGCGGCCGCTCGCGGTGATCACGTCCTTGTGCAGGTGTTCGGCGATCTCCTTCATCACGACCGGCAGGCCGCCGGCATAGCAGAAGTCCTCCATCAGGAACTGGCCCGAGGGCTGCAGGTTCACGAGGCAGGGCAGTTCGGAGGCGAGGCGGTCGAAGTCGTCGAGCGTGAGGTCGACGCCGATGCGGCCCGCGATCGCGAGCAGGTGGATCACGAGGTTGGTCGAGCCGCCGATCGCGGCGTTGACCTTGATCGCGTTCTCGATCGCCTGGCGCGTGAGGATCTTCGACATGTTCATGTCCTCGTGCACCATGTCGACGATGCGCCGGCCCGCCATGCGCGCGAGCACGTTGCGGCGGCCGTCCACCGCGGGATAGGCCGCGTTGCCCGGCAGGCCGACGCCCAGCGCTTCGACCATGCTGGCCATGGTGGAGGCCGTGCCCATGGTCATGCAGTGGCCGTGGCTGCGGTGCATGCAGCTCTCGGCCTCGAAGAAGTCCTGCAGCTTGAGCGTGCCGGCGCGCACCTGTTCGCTCATCTGCCACACGCCGGTGCCCGAGCCGAGCTCCTGGCCGCGCCACTTGCCCGAGAGCATCGGCCCGCCCGAGACGCCGATGGTCGGCAGGTCGACGCTGGCCGCGCCCATCATGAGCGCGGGCGTGGTCTTGTCGCAGCCCATGAGCAGCACCACGCCGTCGAGCGGGTTGCCGCGGATGCTTTCCTCCACGTCCATGCTCGCGAGGTTGCGGTAGAGCATCGCGGTCGGGCGCAGCAGCGTCTCGCCGAGCGACATCACGGGGAATTCGAGCGGGAAGCCGCCGGCCTCGTAGACGCCGATCTTCACCTGCTCGGCGAGCGTGCGGAAGTGCGAGTTGCAGGGCGTGAGCTCGCTGAAGGTGTTGCAGATGCCGATCACCGGGCGGCCGTCGAACTGGTCGTGCGGCACGCCCTTGCCCTTGACCCAGCTGCGGTAGATGAAGCCGTCGCGGTCGTGGCGACCGAACCATTGCTGGCTGCGCAGGTCTTCGGGTTTCTTCTTCTTCGGCTGGGTGCTCATCGTCGTCTCCGTGGCTGGAAGTGTGTCCGGCAGCTCAGGGTTTTTCCTGCCGGAATGAATTTTCAATCATCATATGATAAGCGCGACACAACGTCCCGCATTCAGGGTTTCCGAGCGGCCGGCACAGGGACGGGCACCCGACACAGAACACAGGCAGGCATGATCAAGAACGTCCACGGCAACACGGTCGACCGCATCGGCAGCGACATCGTCGCGGGCCGCTATGCGCCCGGCGCCGCGATCCCGCCCGAGCCGCTCCTGTGCGAGGAGCTCGGCGTGAGCCGCACCGTGGTGCGCGAGTCGATCAAGTCGCTGATCGCCAAGGGGCTCGTGACCAGCGGGCCGAAGGTGGGCACGCGCGTGCAGCCGCCCGACCAGTGGAACTGGTTCGACGCCGACGTGATCGTGTGGCAGACCCAGGCCGGGCTGTCGGCCGAGTTCCTGCGCGACCTGCAGGACCTGCGCCGCGTGGTCGAGCCGGCCGCGGTGGCGCTGGCCGCCAAGCGCGCCACGGCCGAGGACATCGCCGACATGGAGGACGCCTATGCGGGCATGAAGCGCGCGATCGAGTTCGGCGGCGACTACATCACGCCCGACCTGCGCTTCCACCAGGGCCTGATCCGCTCCAGCCACAACCGCATGCTGGTGCAGATGAGCCGCGCGCTCGGCGCGCTGCTGCGCACCAGCTTCGAGATCTCGACCAGCCGCAAGAACGGCCCGGCGACTTCGCTGCCGCTGCACCGCGCGGTGCTCGACGCCGTGATCGCGCGCGATTCCGCCGGCGCCGAACGGGCCGTGCTGGTGCTGATCGACGGCGCGCGCGAGGACATCGAGCAGGTGCTCGCCTCGCGCAGGAAACTGCCGCGCATCAGCCGGCCGGCCACGCAGCTCAAGGCCTTCCCGCTCTGAGCGCGGCCGACCCGGTCCCCCCGAATAACAACACTAGGAGATGGTGATGAAGAGAGCAATCGACGGGTTCTTCCACGTGCTGGAGTTCCTCGTGGTCGTGTGCATGGTGGCCATGGTCGTCATGGTGTTCGGCAACGTGGTGCTGCGCTACGGGTTCAATTCGGGCATCTCGGTGTCCGACGAGATGTCGCGCTACTGCTTCATCTGGCTCACCTACATCGGCGCCATGGTCGCGATGCGCGAAGGCGCGCACCTGGGCGTGGACACGCTGATCAAGCACCTGCCGCGCACCGGCAAGAAGGTCTGCTTCTTCTTGAGCCAGTCGCTGATGCTGTTCTGCAACGTGCTGTTCTTCATGGGCACCTACGAGATGCACGAGCTGCAGGTCACCAACGTCTCGCCCGTGGTCGGCATCTCGATGATCTGGATCTACGGCATCGGCTACGTGGTCGCGGTCGTGATGGGCCTGATCAACATCGAGAAGCTCTGGCGCCTCTTCACGGGCAGGCTCTCCGAGCAGGAGCTGATCCAGGTGATGGAGTCCGAGGACCAGGTGCTCGACGTGGCTGCGCACGGAAAGGTGGCGCAATGACCGTCACGATCTTCGTCGCCTCGCTGCTCGGCGCCATGGCGCTGGGCATCCCGATCGCCTACTCGCTGCTCGTGTGCGGCGTCGCGCTGATGGCCTGGCTCGCCGGCACCGGCGGCCTGCCGGCCTTCGACAGCCAGATCATCGCGCAGCGCTTCGTCGACGGCGCCGACAACTTCCCGCTGCTCGCGGTGCCGTTCTTCCTGCTCGCGGGCGAGTTCATGAACGCCGGCGGACTGAGCCGGCGCATCGTGAACCTCGCGATGGCCTGGGTCGGCCACTACCGCGGCGGCATGGGCTACGTCGCGGTGCTGGCGGCGATCATCATGGCCTCGCTCTCGGGCTCGGCCGTGGCCGACACCGCCGCGCTGGCCGCGCTGCTGATCCCGATGATGAAGACCGCGGGCTACCAGATCAACCGCTCGGCGGGCCTGATCGCCGCGGGCGGCATCATCGCGCCGGTGATCCCGCCCTCGATCGGCCTGATCGTGTTCGGCGTGGCCGGCAACGTCTCGATCACCAAGCTGTTCCTCGCGGGCATCGTGCCGGGCATCCTGATGGGGCTCGCGGTCGGCGTGGCCTGGTGGCTCGTGGCGAAGAAGGAGAACGTCAAGTCCTCGCCGCGCGTGCCCTGGGGCGAGCGGCTCAAGGTGACGGCGCAGGGCAGCCTCGCGCTCGCGCTGCCGGTGATCATCATCGGCGGCATGAAGCTCGGCGTGTTCACGCCCACCGAGGCGGCCGTGGTGGCGGCGGTGTATTCGCTGCTCGTCGGGCTCTTCGTGTACGGCGAGCTCAAGGTGCGGGACCTCTACCGCCTCACGCTCGCGGCCGGCAAGACCACGGCCGTGGTGATGTTCCTCGTCGCCGCCGCGATGGTGAGCGCCTGGCTGATCACGGTCGCGAACATCCCGACCGAGGTGGTGGCGCTGCTGCAGCCCTTCCTCGACAACAAGATCATGCTGATGTTCGTGATGATGGTGATCGTGGTCATCGTCGGCACGGCGCTCGACTTCACGCCCACCGTGCTGATCCTCACGCCGGTGCTGATGCCAGTGGTGCTCAAGGCCGGCATCGACCCGGTGTACTTCGGCGTGCTGTTCATCATGAACAACGCCATCGGCCTGATCACGCCGCCGGTGGGCACCGTGCTCAACGTGGTGTGCGGCGTCGCCCGCATCACCATGGACGATGCCTTCAAGGGCGTGATGCCCTTCCTGCTGGCCCAGCTGGCCGTGCTGTTCCTGCTGGTGCTGTTCCCCGACATCGTGCTCGTGCCGCTGAAGTTCTTCATGCGCTGAGCCGCTGTTCCTTTTTTTTCAACCGTCGTCACCCAAGGAGACAAGCCATGTTCAAACGACGCACCCTCGTGACCCTGGTGGCCGGCGCGCTGCTCGCCGCCGCGCCCGCCTTCGCGCAGTTCCAGGAGCGCACCATCAAGTTCACCAACGGCGTGAACGAGGACCACCCGGTCGGCGTGGGCGTCAAGAAGATGCAGGAAGTGCTCAACGCCAAGACCGGCGGCAAGCTCAAGCTGCAGGCCTTCTGGGGCGGCGCGGCCGGCGGCGACCTGCAGGCCACGCAGGCGCTGCGCGCCGGCACGCAGGAGATGGTGTGCACCTCGTCCTCGCCGCTGGTGGGCATCGTCAAGGAACTGGGCGTGTTCGACCTGCCCTTCCTGTTCGCCAACGAGAAGGAAGCCGACACGGTGCTGGACGGCGCCGCCGGCCAGTACTTCAACAAGAAGCTGGAAGAAGCGGGCCTGGTGAACCTGGCCTACTGGGAGAACGGCTTCCGCAACCTCACCAACAGCAAGCGCCCGGTCGCCAAGGTCGAGGACTTCGAGGGCGTGAAGGTCCGCGTGATGCAGAACAACATCTTCCTGGACACCTTCAAGACCCTGGGCACCAACGCCGTGCCGATGGCCTTCGGCGAGGTGTTCACCGCGCTGGAGACCCGCACCATCGACGGCCAGGAGAACCCCTTCGTGACCATCGAAACCTCGAAGTTCAACGAGGTGCAGAAGTACCTGTCGGTCACCCGCCATGCCTACACGCCGTTCCTGGTGCTGTACAGCAAGAAGCTGTGGGACCAGCTCAGCCCGCAGGAGCAGGCCGTGCTGCGCGAAGCCGCGATCGAAGGCCAGAAGGTGCAGCGCGTGGCCAACCGCCAGCTGAACGAGAAGTCGCTGGCCAGCCTGAAGGCCAAGGGCATGCAGGTCAACGAGATCACGCCGGCCGAGCAGCGCCGCATGTTCGACAAGGTCAAGCCGGTCTACGACAAGAACGTGCCCACCATCGGCGCCGAAGCCGTCAAGGTGGTGCTGGACGACCTGAAGAAGGCGCGCGGCGGCTGACTCACATGAAGATCACCCGGCTCGAAACCATCCGCCTCGGCGAGTTCCCCAACATCCTCTGGGTGCGGATCCACACCGACGAGGGGCTGGTCGGGCTGG
>CBHTTS010000077.1:0-19096 GCA_966095775.1 uncultured Variovorax sp.
CGAGTCGGGGATGTCGAGCGGGTTCTGCGTCACGAAGTAGACGCCCACGCCCTTGGAGCGCACCAGCCGCACCACGAGCTCGATGCGCTCGATCAGCGCCTTGGGCGCCTCGTTGAACAGCAGGTGCGCCTCGTCGAAGAAGAAGGCCAGCTTGGGCTGCTCGGGGTCGCCGATCTCGGGCAACTGCTCGAACAGCTCCGACAACATCCACAGCAGGAAGGTCGCGTACAGCCGCGGCGAGTTCATGAGCTTGTCGGCCGCGAGGATGTTGACCACGCCCTTGCCGCCCACGGTCTGCATGAAGTCGGCGATGTTGAGCATCGGCTCGCCGAAGAACTTGTCGCCGCCCTGGGTCTCGATCTGCAGCAGGCCGCGCTGGATCGCGCCCACGCTGGCGGCGCTGATGTTGCCGTACTCGGTGGTGAACTGGCTCGCGTTCTCGCCCACGTGCTGCAGCATGGCGCGCAGGTCCTTCAGGTCCAGCAGCAGCAGGCCGTTGTCGTCGGCGATCTTGAACACCAGGTTCAGCACGCCGGCCTGGGTCTCGTTCACGTCGAGCATGCGGCCGAGCAGCAGCGGCCCCATGTCGGAGACGGTGGCGCGCACCGGATGGCCCTGTTCGCCGAACACGTCCCAGAGGGTCACGGGGCAGGCGCCGGGCGCGGGCAGCTCGATGCCGCGCTCCTTGAGCGTGGCCGCCATCTTCTCGCCGATGCTGCCCGGCTGGCTCATGCCCGTGAGGTCGCCCTTGACGTCGGCCATGAACACCGGCACGCCGATGCCCGAGAGCTTCTCGGCCATGGTCTGCAGGGTCACGGTCTTGCCCGTGCCGGTGGCGCCGGTGATCAGGCCGTGGCGGTTGGCGAGATGGGGCAGCAGGGTGCACTCGATGGTGTCGTGGCGTGCGATCAGCAGGGGGTCGGCCATGAGGGGCTCCGGGGGTCTTGTCGAAGCGGGCAGTCTAATCAAGCCGCGCTCCTATAATCCACCGCCCCCGAGGTAGTAACCCAAAAAGTTTCAGGAGGTTTTCCTTGTCATCGACTGCTCAGCCCCCCATCCCCGCCGCCGGCGATTCCCCTGAACAGTCGCCGATGGAAAAGGAGTTGGCCGTCCTGCTGGTGAACGCGCTCAATCTCGAAGTCGCCCCCGAGGACATCGTGCCCACCGATCCGCTGTACGGCGAAGGCCTGGGCCTCGACTCCATCGACATCCTCGAGGTCGCGCTCGAGGTGTCGCGCCGCTACGGATTCCAGTTGCGCTCGGACGACGAGCGCAACCAGCAGATCTTCCAGTCGTTGCGCACGCTCGCGGCCCACGTCGCCCAGCACCGCAGCGCTTCCTGATCCATGTCTCGATGGCGACTGGCGCTCCTGCTGCTGGTGGGGGTGGCCTATGCCGGCCTCTCGCACTGGATGATGCTGTACCACCCCACCGAACCGTGGGCGGTGGTGGTGCTGCTCGGACCGCTGTGGCTCGCCGCGCTCGGCTTCGCGGCCAGCAAGTTCGGACGGCTCGGCTTCGCGGGCGCGCTGCTGCTCGGCATCGTCGGCTTCGCGCTCGTGTTCATGGGCGAGGCGGGTGACCCCAACCGGCTCTACGTGTTCCAGCACGTCGCGATCAACGGGCTGCTGTGCGGCTGGTTCGGCGCCTCGCTGCGCGGCCCCGGCCTGCCGCTGATCACCCAGTTCGCGCAGCGCGTCCATCCGCTCAAGGGCCAGATGCTGGCCTACACCACGGCGCTCACGCGCGTCTGGACCGCGTATTTCGCGGTCGTGGTGCTGGCCTCGATCGTCGTCTATCTCACGCTGCCGTTCTCGGCCTGGTCGCTGCTCGCGAACGTGCTGACCCCGCTGTCGGTGACCCTGCTGTTCGTCGGCGAGCATCTGCTGCGCTACCGGCTGCATCCGGAGTTCGAGCGCACGCGCCTCATCGACGCGGTGCGCGCCTTCCAGGGCAGTTCCATGGGCCAGCGCGGCGGCCACCGTTGAGGCACGGGAGGCCCGCTTGACCGCCGACACCCGCCTGCTGCCGCTGATCGCGCAACGCGACCTCGATGCGCCGCTGGCCTGGCGCGCGGGCGTGCCGGTCAGCGCGCGCCAGTTCCTGGCCGACGTGGCCCGCTTCGCGCCGGTGCTGCCGGCGCAGGGGCCGGCCATCAATCTCTGCGTCGACCGCTATGCCTTCGCGGTCGGCCTCGCCGCCGCGCTGGTGCGCGGCCATCCGAGCCTGCTGCCGCCCGACGCGCGGCCCGACACGCTCGCGCGCCTGCGCGGCGCCGACGCGCAGACGCTGTTCGCGCTCACCGACGACGCCGCGCTCGCGACGCCCGGCCTGCCGCGCGTGCTGCTCGAGGACCGCTCCAGCCCCGAGGGCGGCGAGGCCGCCGCGGTGCCGATGGTCGACGCCCGCATGCATGCGGTGAGCCTGCTGACCTCGGGCTCGACCGGCGCGCCGCAGCCGCACGCCAAGCGCTGGGACACGCTGGTCGGCGACGTCGCGGTCGCGGTCGAGCGGCTCTCGGGGCTGCTCGGCCGGCCTTCGCTCGCGGGCCTGACGCTGGTCGCGACGGTGCCGGTGCAGCACAGCTACGGCCTCGAATCCTCGGTGCTGCTGGCGATGCTCGGCGGCGCCGCCTTCGAGAGCGGTCGCCCGTTCTTCCCGGCCGACGTGGCGCGCACGCTGGCCGCGGTGCCGCGCCCGCGCGCGCTGGTCACCACGCCGTTCCATCTCAAGACGCTGCTGCTGTCGGGCATCGCGCTGCCGCCCGTGGACCTGATCCTCTCGGCCACGGCGCCGCTGTCGCCGCAGCTCGCTGCCCAGGCCGAGCAGGCGATGGGCGGCGTGCTGATCGAGATCTACGGCAGCACCGAATCGGGCCAGGTCGCCACCCGGCGCACCACGCAGAGCGAGGTCTGGGAGAACTTCGGCCAGATCCGCGTGCATGCCGAGCCGGGGGAGGGCGACGGCCCCGAGCGCTTCGTCTTCAGCGGCGACTTCGTGCCCGAGCCCACGCCGATGGCCGACGTGCTCGAGCTGCTCGATGCGCGCCGCTTCCGGCTGCTGGGCCGCGCCAACGACCTGATCCACGTCGCGGGCCGGCGCAGCTCGCTCGGCCACCTGAACTACCACCTCAACAGCATTCCGGGCGTGGAGGACGGCGCCTTCTGGCTGCCCGACGACGTGGCCGACGGCGTGGTGCGTCCCGTGGCCTTCGTGGTGGCGCCGACGCTGTCGGCCAACGAGATCATCGCCGCGCTGCGGCAGCGGCTCGAACCGGTCTTCGTGCCGCGGCGCGTGGTCCAGGTGAAGGGCTTCCCGCGCGAGGGCACGGGCAAGCTCACCGTGCGCGCGCTGCGCGAATTCGCGCTCGCGCAGCTGGCCGAGGACGGCACGCCGGTCGAGCTCGCCCACCGGGTGCCGGCCGACCATCCGGCCTTCGCGGGCCATTTCCCGGGCCAGCCGCTGGTGCCCGGCGCGCTCTTGCTGGCCGAGGTCATGGAGGCGGTGCAGCGCGTGCCCGCGCTCGCGGCGCGGCTCGGCGGCCATCCCACGCTCGCGGCCGCCAAGTTCCTCGCGCCGGTACGCCCGGGCAGCCTGCTCGCGATCGCGCTGACGCCCGAGGCGGGCGCCGCGCGCGGCGTGCGATTCGACGTGCGCTGCGACGGGGCGGTGGCCGTCACCGGCCGCTGGATCGCCGCGGCAGAGTCCGCGTGATGAAGCACACCGACGTGGAGACGCGCGCCGTGGACGAGGCGGCGCAGGCCGGCCAGCGCGGCGACTGGGCGCGCGCGCCCGAGCGCAGCAACATGCTCGCGCTGCGCTTCATCTGCGGCATGGCGCTGCTGTGCGGCCGGCGCGTCACGCGCCTGCTGCTGGCGCCGATCAGCCTCTATTTCCTGCTGTTCGCGCCGACGCCGCGGCGCCACATCAAGCGCTACCTGTTCCGCGCGATCGGGCCGCAGGCGGGCTGGCGCGACGGCTACCGGCTGCTGCATGCCTTCGCCTCCACGGTGCTCGACCGCGTCTATTTCCTGCGCGGCCGCATGGACCTGTTCGACGTGCGCATCGAGGGCGGCGAGCCGCTCGAGGCCGAGGTGCTCGCCGGGCGCGGCGCGTTCCTGCTCGGCGCCCATTTCGGCAGCTTCGAGGCGCTGGGCGCCTGCAAGCACCACAGCACGCACCGCCAGCAGCTCCAGCTCGCGATGCTGATGTACCCCGACAACGCGCAGCGCATCACCGCGATCCTCAACGCGATCAGCCTGCCCGAGCGGCGGCCGCACGTGATCGCGCTCGGCCGGCCGCATTCGATGCTCGCGCTGCGCGACTGGCTCGACGGCGGGGGGCTCGGCGGCATGCTGGCCGACCGCACGCTGCCCGGCAGCGAGGACCAGCCCGCGCAGCAGCGCGGCAACAACATCGTGCTGCCGTTCCTGGGCCATCCCGCGAGCTTCGACGACGGACCGTTCCGGCTCGCCGCGCTGCTGCGGCGCAAGGTCTTCTTCATGGCCGGCGTCTATGCCGGCGGCGCACGCTACGATGTCCGCTTCGACCTGCTGGCCGACTTCGGCGAGCGCGTCGCCGACCCCGCGGAGCGGGAACGCCGCATCCGCGCGGCCGTCGAAGCCTATGTGGCGCGGCTCGAAGCGCTGTGCCGCGCCCACCCGTACAACTGGTTCAACTTCCATGATTTCTGGCTCGAAGACTAGCCCGGCCCGGCGTTGCAGGGGCCTGCTGATGGCATTGGCCGCGTGGGCCTGCCTGTGCGCCGCGCCCGCCTGGGCGTTCGACCTGAACGAGCTGATGGCGCTGCTCGCGAAGCAGAAGAGCGGCGAGGCGCGCTTCACCGAGCAGCGTTTCGTGCACGGCCTCGAGGGGCCGCTCGATGCGCGCGGCACGCTGAGCTTCGAGTCGCCCGACAAGCTGGTGCGCCGCACGCTCTCGCCGCGCGTCGAGACCATGGCGGTCGACGGCAACACGCTCACGCTCTCGCGCGGCGGCCGCAACCGCGTGCTCACGCTCGACAGCATGCCCGAGCTGCTCGGCCTGGTCGAGGCCATGCGCGGCACCCTCAACGGCGACGGCGCGACCCTGCAGCGCTACTTCCGCAGCACCGTGGGCGGCACGGCCGCCAACTGGACGCTCGATCTCGCGCCGGTCGACAGCCGGCTCGCGGCGCAGATGCGCAGCATCCGCATCAGCGGACGCGCGAGCGAGGTGCTCGGCCTCGAGATGGAATTCGTCGGCGGCGACCGCTCGGTGATGAGCATCTCGCCCGAGCGCGGCGGCGCCGCGCCCGCCGGGCGCACCACGCCGTGAGCGTGCGCGGGACGGAGGCCGGACCGCCGAGCCTGCGGCGCCGCACGCTGGTGCTTTTGGCCTGGCTGCTCGTGGTGGTCGCGGGCGCGCTGCAGATCGCGCGCACCACCTTCAGCGCCGACCTCTCCGCCTTCCTGCCCAAGAGCCCCGACGCGCGGCAGCAGGTGCTGATCGAGCAACTGCAAAGCGGCGTCGCCTCGCGCACCCTGATGCTCGGCATCGAGGGCGGCGCTTCCGCCGAGCAGCGCGCGACCGTGTCGCGCGCCGTGGCCAACGCGATGCGCGAGAGCCGGCTGTTCGACCTGGTCCAGAACGGCGACACCAGCGACTGGAGCGCGGCCGGCACCTGGGTCTTCGAGCACCGCTACCAGCTTTCGCCGGGCATGCGGCCCGAGCACTTCAGCGTCGAAGGCCTGCGCGACGCGATCTACGAGACGCTGTCGATGCTCGGCACGCCGGCCGGCAACGCGATCAAGCCCTTGCTCGACCGCGACCCGACGGGCGAGACGCAGCGCATCGCGATGGAGCTGGTGCCCGCGAGCGCGCCGCGCAGCGACAACGGCGTGTGGACCGCGCGCGATGCGCCGCGCGCGCTGCTGATCGCCACCACGCGCGCGGCCGGCGGCGACCTCGATGCGCAGGCCGTGGCCATCGAGCGCGTGCGCAGCGCCTTCGACGCCGCCACGCGCGAAATGGGCGCCGAGGCGCGGCCCCGGCTGCTGCTGAGCGGCCCGCCGGTGTTCTCGGTGCTGAGCCGCGACAAGATCAAGACCGAGGCCGTGCATCTCGCGGTGGTGGGCGGCATCGTCATGGGCATCCTGCTGCTGCTGGCCTTCGCCTCGCCGCGCGCGCTGGTGATCGCCTTCCTGCCGGTGGCCACGGGCGTGGTGGTCGGCACGGCCGCGGTCAGCCTGGTGTTCGGCTCGGTGCACGGCATGACGCTGGGCTTCGGCAGCACGCTGATCGGCGAGACCGTCGACTACGCGATCTACTACCTGATCCAGGCGCGCGGCGCCACTGTCGCCGGCACCGGCTGGGCGCGCTGGCGCGAGGTGCACTGGCCGACGGTGCGGATCGGCCTGCTGACCTCGGTCTGCGGCTTCGCGGCGCTGGTGTTCTCGGGCTTTCCGGGGCTGGCGCAGCTCGGCGTGTTCTCGATCGCCGGCCTCACGGCGGCCGCGATCGCCACGCGCCACGGCCTGCCGATGCTCGCGCCCGACGGCGCCAGCGGCATGGGCATGCGCCGCGCCATGGCGCGCCTGGCGGGCATGCTGGTGCGCGGGCTGCCGCGGCTGCGCTGGGTGCTCGCGGGCCTCGGCGTGGCGGCGCTCGCGATCGTGGTCTGGCAGGGCGGCCATCTCTGGCGCGCCGACCTCGGCGCGATGAGCCCGGTGCCCAAGTCGGCCCAGCAGCTCGACGAAATGCTGCGCGCCGACCTCGGCACCGGCGACGGCGGCACGCTGGTGGTGGTCCACGGCGCCGACGAGGAGGCCGCGCTGCGCCGCACCGAGGCCGCGACCGCGCGGCTCGACGCGCTCGTCGACAAGGGCGAGCTCGCCGGCTACGAAGCGGTGACGCGCGTGCTGCCGAGCGTGGCGGCGCAGCAGTCGCGGCTCGCGAGCATTCCCGACGCCGCGACCTTGCGCACGCGGCTCGCCGAGGCGACCGCGGGCTCGCCGCTGCCGGCCTCGCGGCTCGAACCCTTCCTGGCCGAGATCGAGGCCGCGCGCAAGCTGGCGCCGGTGCGCCGCGCCGACCTCGCCGAAGGCCCCTTGGCTGCGATCGTCAACACGCTGATGTACCCGCGCACGGGCGGCGGCTGGTCGACGCTCGTGGTGCTGCATCCGGGGCCCGCCTTCGACGGCGCGCGGCTCGAGGCGGCGCTCGCCGGCGCGCCCGAGGTGCAGGTGGTCGACGTCGGGCGCGAGCTGGCCGGGCTCTACCAGCGCTACCTGCACGAGGCCTTCGTGCAGGTGCTGCTGGGCGCGCTCGCGGTGGTGGTGCTGCTCGGCGTCTACCTGCGTTCGGGCGCGCGCCTGGTCGCGGTGTGCCAGCCGCTGGTCGTCGCGGTGGTGCTCACGCTCGGCGGCATGGCGGTGCTGCAGGTGCCGCTCGGCATCCTGCACCTCGTCGGGCTGCTGCTGATCGTGGCGGTGGGCTCGAACTACGCGCTGTTCTTCGACCAGCTGCGTGTCTCGGGGCGCGCCGACGAGGACACGCTGGCCTCGCTGATGCTCGCCAACGTGACCACGGTCGTGTCCTTCGGCCTGATTGCGATCTCCGACATTCCGGCGCTCTCGTCGATCGGCCGCGTGGTCGCGCCGGGCGCCTTGCTCGCGCTGCTGCTCTCGGCCGCCTTCGCGCGCCGCCTCGGGCCGGCGCCCGCTCGCGGCTGAGGGATGGGAAAATCGCAGGCCATGCCCGCCGCCTCCGCTTCCGCCGCCGCTCCCGCTTCCTGGCCCTGGCCGCCGGCCATCCGCGCCAGCGCCGCGCTGCACGTGGCGGCGATCGGCGCCGGCGCGCTGGTGCCCGGCGCCATGCCCTGGGCGGTCGGCGCGATCGTGCTCAACCATGCGCTGATCACGGGCGCGGGCCTCACGCCGCGCAGCAGCCTGCTCGGGCCCAACGTGACGCGGCTGCCCGCGGCGGCCGGTGCGCGGCGCGAAATCGCGATCACCATCGACGACGGGCCCGACCCGGCGGTCACGCCGAAGGTGCTCGACCTGCTCGACGCGCACGGCCAGCGCGCCACCTTCTTCTGCATCGCCGAGCGCGTGCTCGCCCATCCGGCGCTGGCGCGCGAGATCGTGGCGCGCGGCCACAGCATCCAGAACCACACGGCGCGGCACCGCCACGACTTCTCGTTCCTCGGCCCGCGCGGCTTCGCGCGCGAGATCGCGCGGGCGCAGCAGATCCTCGCCGACACCACCGGCGAGCGCCCGACCTGCTTCCGCGCGCCCGCCGGGCTGCGCAACCCCTTCCTCGAGCCGGTGCTGCACCGGCTCGGCCTGTCGCTCGTGAGCTGGACCCGCCGCGGCTTCGACACCCGCGAGGGCGATCCGGCCAAGGTACTGGCGCGCCTCGTGCGCCGGCTGGACGCGCGCGACATCCTGCTGCTGCACGACGGCAACGCCGCGCGCACCCCGTCCGGAAATCCCGTGTTGTTGGAGGTACTGCCCTTGCTGCTCGAACGCCTGCGCGCCGATGGACTGCGCGCCGTCACACTGCCCGAAGGAATGAAGCCGTGAGCGCCACCGTGCTTTCGGCCTCGACCGACGGCGCCTGGCGCGAGCTGCACGAGGCCGCCACCATTCCCTACAAGAAGGGCGGCAACTTCGCCTGGCATTTCGCGCGCGGCAAGCTCGGGCGCGACCCGGTGTTCCGCGGCCTGCTCGAGCGCGGCCTGGTCGGCGAGGCGCATCGCCGAGTGGTCGACATCGGCTGCGGCCAGGGCCTGTTCGCGAGCCTGCTGGCCTCGATGAGCCGCATGCAGGCCGAGGGCCGCTGGCCCGCGGCCTGGAAGCGCACGCCCGCGGCGGCGGACTACACCGGCATCGAGCTGATGCCCAAGGACGTGGCGCGCGCCGAGGCCTCCATCGGCCATCTGCAGCCGGCGCCGCGGCTGGTCTGCGCCGACATGTGCTCGGCGCCGCTGCCCGCCTGCGACCTGGTCGTGATCCTCGACGTGCTCCACTACGTCGACATCGCGGCGCAGAACGACGTGCTGCGGCGCGTGCGCGACGCGCTGCGCGAGGGCGGCAACCCCGAGGCGCGGCTGCTGCTGCGCGTGGGCGACGCCGCCAGCAAGCGCGGCTTCGCGATCAGCCAGTGGGTCGACCGCACCGTCACGCGCATCCGCGGCCACAAGGTGTCGCCGACCTGGGGCCGGCCGCTCGCGGATTGGGTGGCGGTGCTGCAGGGGCTGGGCTTCCGGGTGCAGAGCATCCCGATGAGCGAAGGCACGCCGTTCGCCAACGTGCTGCTCGTGGCCGACCTGGAGCCCGCCGCATGACGGCGTCGCCGCAGACGCTCGACCGCGCCGGCATCGCCGCACGCATCCCGCACGCCGGCAGCATGTGCCTGCTCGACCGCCTCGAGCGCTGGGACGCCGAGTCCATCGAATGCAGCACGCGCTCGCATGCGCTGGCGGACAACCCGCTGCGCAGCGCGAGCGGGCTCCTGGCGCCGAACGCGATCGAGTACGCCGCGCAGGCGATGGCGCTGCACGGCGGGCTGCTCGCGGCCGAGGGCAGCACGCCCTCGGCGGGTTTTCTCGCCAGCGCGCGCCAGGTGCGCTTCGCGGTCGCGCGGCTCGACGACGTGCCCGGCGCGCTGCAGGTGCAGGCGCGGCGGCTGTCGGGCGACGCGAACCAGGTCCTCTATGAATTCGCGGTCCGGGACGGCGCGGGCCGCATGCTCGCCGACGGCCGCGCGGTGGTGGTGCTGAACACGCCGCTGGCAACCGGAGCCCCCACACCATGAGCCTCGAAGGAAAACGCGCGCTGATCACCGGCGCCAGCGGCGCGCTCGGCGCCGCCATGGCCGAGCGCCTCGCGCGCGACGGCGCCACCGTGCTGCTGCACGCCAACTCGCGGCCCGACGCCGTGGCGCAGCTCGCGGACCGCATCGCCGCCGCCGGCGGCAAGGCCGAGTGCCACGTGTTCGACCTGCGCAGCGACGAGGCCTGCCAGGCCGCCTGCGAACGCCTGCTCGCGGACGGACCGGTGCAGATCGTGGTCAACAACGCCGGCGTGCACGACGACGCCGTGCTGCCCGGCATGCGGGCCGAGCAGTGGCACAAGGTGATCGACGTCTCGCTCAACGGCTTCTTCCGCGTCACGCAGCCGCTGCTGCTGCCGATGATGCGCACCCGCTGGGGCCGCATCCTCAACATCTCCTCGGTGGCGGCGCTCGCGGGCAACCGCGGCCAGGTCAACTATGCGGCGGCCAAGGGCGCGCTCAACAGCGCGACCAAGGCGCTGTCGCTCGAGGTGGCCTCGCGCGGCGTCACCGTCAACGCGATCGCGCCGGGCATCATCGCCTCGCCGATGGCCGACGCGGTGTTCGATCCCGCCGTGGTGCAGCAGATGGTCCCGATGAAGCGCGCCGGCACGCCGCAGGAGGTCGCCGCGCTCGCGGCCTTCCTCGCGAGCGACGAGGCGGCCTACATCACCGGCCAGGTGATCTCGGTCAACGGCGGCATGTACTAAGGCTGGAAAGGCGGCAGCCGCCGCAGCCGGCGCCAGAGCAGGGCGGGCAGGCGCAGCACGAACTCGATCACGAGCCGCGTGTGCATCCAGGTCAGGAGCACGTTGTCGCGCCCGTAGCGGAAGTGCGAGACGCCGCCTTCCTCGGCCGTGAGGTACTTGACCGGCGCGTCGATGTTGACCGGCTTCACGCCGCGCCAGGCGAGCCGCACCACCGCTTCGGTGTCGAAGTCGAAGCGCCGCATCCAGGGCTGGCGCTCCATCACCGCGATCAGGTCGGCGACCGGGTAGACGCGGAAACCGTAGAGCGAGTCGCCCACGCCCGCGAACAGGGTCTCGAGCTGGGTCCAGCCGTTCGACACGCGCCGCCCGCGCACGCGCAGCAGCGGCGCCGAGGCGTCGAACACCGGGCGGCCGAGCACCATGGTCTCGGGCCGGGCCTGCGAGGCGGCCATGAAGGCGGGGATCAGGTCGGCCGGATGCTGGCCGTCGGAGTCCATCGTGAGCGCATGGGTGAAGCCGGCCTCGCGCGCCGCACGCAGGCCGTGCAGCACCGCCGCGCCCTTGCCCTGGTTCTGCGGCAGCAGCCAGACGCGCAGGCCGGGATCGCCGGCGGCCATCTGCTGCAGGCGCTCGCCGGTGCCGTCGGTGCTGCCGTCCACCACCACCCAGACCGGGTTCCACTGCGCGCGTGCCGCTTCGACCGTCGAGAACAGGCGTTCGCCCGTGTTGTAGCTGGGGATCAGGACAAGGTGTGTGCGCGAGGCGTCTGGCATGCGGGGGACGCGTCGGAGGCGCGCTGTTCCATATGTTGGCGGAAGTATTGTTCGAGTTCGCACTGCAGCGCTTCGCTGTCCTGCGTCGGGGCGAAGCGCTGGCCCAGCCGAAGCCTGAACACCATCGGCAGCGGCGGCACGCGCCAGATCGGCCAGCCCTTGCCGAGGTAGGGCGAGTCGGTGTCGATGAAGACGGTCTGGATCGGCGCCTGCGCCAGCTTGGCGATCAGCGTCACGCCGGGCCGGAAGGGGTTGAGCGGCGGAGTGACCGTGCGCGTGCCCTCGGGAAAGATCACCAGCTGGCCGCCGTTGCGCAGGTCGTCGACCGCGAGCCGCACCATGGTGCGCGCCGACTCGTTGCTGATGTAGCGCGCGAGCCGCGCGCCCGCGCCGAGGAAGATGTTGCGCAGCAGGTCGGCCTTCATGATGCAGGCGCTGCGCGGCAGCCGCGCGACCAGCAGCAGCGCGTCGAGCATCGTGGGATGGTTGGCGACGAAGATCACGCCCGGCTCGTTGCGCATCGGGTCCAGGCAGCTCGCGTCGATGCGCATCATGCCGGTCACCGAGGCCAGGCCCCAGAACATGCGGTAGGCGAAGGCGATGGTCAGGCGCCCGAGGGTGCGCGCCGGCGCCTCCGGCATCACCGGGTAGAGCAGCATCGCGATCAGGTTCCAGACCAGCGAGATCAGGCCCAGGAAGGCCAGCAGCGCGTAGAGCATCAACGCGAGCGGGATCGTCGTGAGAATGCGCAGCACGCGGTTCATCGCTGTCCGCCGTCCGGTCGGTCGCCCCACCGGCTCAGGCCCGCAGCCGGCCCGGCGCGACCGCATGCGCCTCGATCTCGACCAGCAGGTCGCTGCGGCAGATGTCGGCCTCCAGGTAGACGGCGTGGCGCACCATCGGCGCGTCGGCGCCGAGCGCCTGCACGATCACGTCGCGCACCTTCTCGGCGTCGGCCGGGTGGCGCACGTAGACCACGCAGTCGAGCATCGCGAGCGAGAAGGCGGCGCTGGAGCGGCCGTTCGCGGCCGCGATCACGGCTTCGAGGTTGCGCAGCGTCTCGCGCGTCTGCTCGAGCACGTCGCCCTGGTGCACGGTGGCGTGGCCCACGATGCTCGCGGTGCCCGAGATGAAGAGCGCGACCTCGCCGTCGCCGATCTCGGCCAGCGCCGCGCGCGAGAAGGTGGGCGAGCGCGGACCGTAGGTCTCGGGATAGCGGTAGGCCGAGACCTGGCGCGGGTTCTCGACCGGCAGCGGCGCGGCCTGGCCGGCCAGGAAGCGGATCGACAGCGCGCCCTGGTGGATGCCGAGCGCGCAGGCCGCGGGCGCGCCCTCGAAGGCGGCGCGGCCGGCCTCGAAGAAGGCCTCCTGGCGGCCCAGGTTGAACTGGCGGTAGCGCTCGAGGCCGCCGCCGTCGGCGTTGATGCGCGGCAGGTAGTTCCAGATCCGCAGCAGATGGGGCGTGCCGGCCTGGTCGAGGGTCTTGAACAGGTCGCGGTAGGCGCGGTGGGCGAGCTCGGCCAGCCCCTGGCGCTCGGCCGCCTCGTCGAGGTCGATCGCGCCGAGCAGCCATTCGCCGTTGCTGCGCCAGCGCGCGATGCCGGTGGTGCCCGATTCGACCGCCCGGCCGCCGCCCACCTGCCAGACGTCGGCCATCGGCCCCTGTCCGGACAGGACACGGGCGTTCACGGTCGGCATCCAGGCCACGCCGTGCGGCGTGCCGTAGCCGAGCGCGGCGAAGGGCGCGCTCGCGCGGTCGGCGAGCGCGAGGCTGTCGGGCAGGGCGAGCCGCTCGACGCGCAGCGGGGTAGCGGGGGCGGTGGATTCCACGGTCATTCGGCCTCGGCGGTGCGCTGCATGGGGGCCTGGTGTGCCGCCTGGTTCTTGTTGTCGTTGAGCGGCAATCGGTGTTGCGATGGCGTCATCGAGGGATTATCACCAAAAGACATGACCGCTTTCGGCGCCGCGGCGCCGGCCGTTGTGCGCGCCGGACAGTAAACTCGGAGCCTGCTTTGAAAACGTAAGAGAGAGTCATGGCCGGACACAGCAAATGGGCAAACATTCAGCACCGCAAGGGCCGCCAGGACGAGAAACGGGGCAAGCTCTGGACGCGCGCCATCCGCGAGATCATGGTGGCCGCGCGCGCCGGCGGCGGTGACCTCAGCGCCAATCCGCGGCTGCGGCTCGCGGTCGAGAAGGCCAAGGCGGTCAACCTGCCCGCCGACACCGTCAAGCGCAACATCGACAAGGCCACGGGCAACCTCGAGGGCGTGAACTACGAGGAAATTCGTTACGAGGGGTACGGCATCGGCGGCGCGGCGATCATCGTCGACACCATGACGGACAACCGCGTGCGCACCGTGGCCGAGGTGCGCCATGCCTTCGCCAAGCACGGCGGCAACATGGGCACCGAAGGGTCGGTGGCCTTCCAGTTCAAGCACTGCGGCCAGATCATCTTCGCCCCCGGCACCGACGAGGACAAGGTGATGGAGCTCGCGCTCGAGGCCGGCGCCGAGGACGTGCTGACCGACGACGATGGCGCGATCGAGGTGCTGACCGCGGTCGCCGACTTCGAGGCCGTCAAGGGCGCGCTCGAGGCGGGCGGGCTCAAGCCCGAGGTGGCCGAGGTCACGATGCGCGCCGAGAACACCGTCGAGATCACCGGCGAGGACGCGGCCAGGATGCAGAAGCTGCTCGATGTGCTCGAGGACCTGGACGACGTCCAGGAGGTCTATCACAACGCGGCGCTTTCCCAATGACAGACAGACAGATGAAGGCCTGCGAATGAAGGTACTGGTAATCGGGGGAGGGGGCCGGGAGCACGCGCTCGCGTGGCGCCTGGCGCAATCGGCCCGCGTGAGCCGCGTCTACGTGGCGCCCGGCAACGGCGGCACGGCGAGCGACGAGCGCTACGACTGCATCGACATCACCGAGCCCGCCGCGCTGCGCGAATGGGCCGAGAAGGAAAAGATCGCGCTGACGGTCGTCGGCCCCGAGGCGCCGCTCGCGGCCGGCGTGGTCGACGAGTTCCGCGCCCACGGCCTGCGCATCTTCGGGCCGACGCGGCAGGCGGCGCAGCTCGAGAGCTCCAAGGCCTTCTCCAAGGCCTTCATGAAGCGCCACAGGATCCCCACCGCCGAGTACGAGGCCTTCACCGACGCGGCCGCCGCGCATGCCTACATCGACGCCAAGGGCGCGCCGATCGTGGTCAAGGCCGACGGCCTCGCGGCCGGCAAGGGCGTGGTGGTCGCGATGACCGTGCAGGAGGCGCACGAGGCGGTCGACTTCATGCTCGTGGACAACAAGTTCGGCGTCTCGCACAACGACGGCGGCGCGCGCGTCGTGATCGAGGAGTTCCTCCAGGGCGAGGAAGCCAGCTTCATCGTGCTGTGCGACGGCAAGAACGTCACCGCGCTCGCGACCAGCCAGGACCACAAGCGCCTGCTCGACAACGACGAGGGCCCGAACACCGGCGGCATGGGCGCGTACTCGCCCGCGCCCGTGGTCACGGCCGAGGTGCATGCGCGCGCGATGCGCGAGATCATCCTGCCGACCATCCGCGGCATGGAGAAGGACGGCATTCCCTACACCGGCTTCCTCTACGCCGGCCTGATGATCGACGCGGCCGGCCAGCCGAAGACGCTCGAATTCAACTGCCGCATGGGCGACCCCGAGACGCAGCCGATCATGATGCGCCTCAAGTCCGACCTGTTCGAGGTGTTCTGGCACGCCACCGACGGCACGCTCGACCAGGTCGAGCTGCAGTGGGACCGGCGCGTGGCGCTCGGCGTGGTGATGGCCGCGCACGGCTATCCGCTCTCGCCGCGCAAGGGCGACCGCATCACCGGCATCCCGCCCGAGGCGCCCGACGCCGTGGTGTTCCATGCCGGCACCACGCAGCAGGACGGCGAGCTCAAGACCAGCGGCGGCCGTGTGCTCTGCGTGACGGTGCTCGCGGACAGCGTCAAGCTCGCGCAGCAGCGCGCCTACGAGGTGGCCGCGCGTATCCGCTTCGACGGCGCGCAGTACCGCAAGGACATCGGCCACCGCGCGGTGCAGTCGCGCAATCCGCCCCAGGCCTGATGCAGCAGACGGATCCCGCGGCGGTCGGCGAGTACCTGCGACAGCTGCAGCAGCGCATCGTCGCGGCCGTCGAGGCCGCCGACGGCGGCGCATGCACGCGCGACGCCTGGCAGAAGGCGCCCGGCGAGGCGCTGCAGGGCAGCGGGCTGACCTGCATCCTCGAGGACGGCGAACTGTTCGAGCGCGCGGGCTGCGGCTTCTCGCAGGTGCGCGGCCCGAAGCTGCCGCCCTCGGCCACGCAGAACCGGCCCGAGCTCGCGGGCGCGCCGTTCGAGGCGATGGGCGTGTCGCTGGTGTTCCATCCGCGCAACCCCTACGTGCCGATCGTGCACATGAACGTGCGCATGCTCGCTGCGCTGCCCGAGGGCGGCGCGCCGGTGTGCTGGTTCGGCGGCGGCATGGACCTGACGCCGTGCTACGGCTTCGAGGAGGACGCGGTGCACTTCCACGCCGCCTGCCGCGACGCGCTCGCGGCCTTCGGCGACGACAAGTACCCGCGCTTCAAGGCCTGGTGCGACGAGTATTTCTTCCTCAAGCACCGCAACGAGCAGCGCGGCATCGGCGGCATCTTCTTCGACGACTTCTCCGAAGGCGGCTTCGAGAACGGCTTCGCGCTGCTGCGCTCGGTCGGCGACGCGTTCCTGGGCGCCTACCTGCCGATCGTCGAGCGCCGCCGCGCCATGCCCTTCGGCGAGCGCGAGCGCGCCTTCCAGCTCTACCGGCGCGGCCGCTACGTCGAGTTCAACCTGGTCTGGGACCGCGGCACGCACTTCGGCCTGCAGTCGGGCGGGCGCACCGAATCGATCCTGCTGTCGATGCCGCCGCTCGCGAGCTGGGCCTACCGCCGGGAGCCCGAGCCGGGCAGCCCGGAGGCGGCGCTCTACCGCGACTTCATCGTGCGGCGCGACTGGCTGTGAGCGCGCGTCCCTCGCCGGACCGGGCGCCGCGCATCGGCGTCTTCGGCGGCGCCTTCGATCCGCCGCACAACGCCCATGTGGCGCTCGCCGGGGCCGCGCTGTCGCAGCTCGACCTCGCCGAGCTGCACGTGATTCCCACGGGGCAGGCCTGGCACAAGGCCCGCGCGCTCACGCCGGGGCAGGACCGGCTCGCGATGGCGCGGCTGGCGTTCGCGGGGCTGCCGGGCCGCGTGGTCGTCGACAGCCGCGAGGTGCTGCGCGACGGCCCGACCTACACGCTCGACACGCTGCACGAACTGCAGCGCGAGCAGCCCGGCGCCCAGCTCGTGCTCATCATGGGCGCCGACCAGGCGCGCGCGCTGCCGAGCTGGCACGGCTGGCAGGCTATACTCGGCATTGCTATTGTTTCTGTAGCGTATCGCGCATTGTCGACGGGCGGCACCGCCCCGTTCGATCCGAAGCTGCTGCCGGGCCTGCCGCCCGGCGCGCGTTTCGAGGCGCTCGAACTGCCTGCCATGGACACCAGCGCCACCGAGATCCGGCGGCGCGCGTCGCTCGGCGAGAACATTTCCTCGCTGGTTCCGCCCGCGGTTGCACGCTATATTGACCAACACCACCTCTACCGCTCCGCCTGATGACCACTGAAGCAGCCGCCAAGAAAGACATCCAGAAACTCCAGCGGGCCATCATCGATGGCCTCGAAGACGTCAAGGCGCAGGACATCCAGGTATTCGACACCGAGCATCTCTCGCCGCTGTTCGAGCGCGTGATCGTCGCCTCGGGCACCTCGAACCGGCAGACCAAGGCGCTGGCCGCGAGCGTGCGCGACGCGGTGCGCGAGGCCGGCTTCTCGAAGCCGCGCGTCGAGGGCGAGGACAACGGCGAGTGGATCATCGTGGACTGCGGCGCCGCGGTGGCGCACATCATGCAGCCGGCGATCCGCCAGTACTACCACCTCGAGGAGATCTGGGGCGACAAGCCGGTGCGCGCCAAGCTCGGCGGCACCAAGCCCGCCGCGGCGAAGGCCGCGAAGAGCACCGCGGGCGACGAGGACAAGAAGCCCGCCAAGGCGCCGAGCCTGCGCCGCGCGAGCGCCGCCAAGACCGCGATCCGCGCGGCCGAGCAGGAGGCCAAGGCCGAGAAGGCCGCGGCGAAGAAGCCCGCCGCCAAGAAGGCGCCCGCGAAGAAGGCCACGACCGCGCGCGTGCCCGTCAAGGTCGTCGGCAAGCCGGCCGCGAAGAAGGCCGCGGCCAAGAAGGCGCCTGCCAAGAAGGCGCCAGCGCGCCGCGCATGAAGCTGCTGGTGGTCGCCGTCGGGCAGCGGATGCCCGACTGGGCGCAGACTGCCTGGGACGACTACGCCAAACGCTTTCCGCCCGAGCTCAAGCTCGAGCTGCGCGCGGTCAAGACCGAGCCGCGCGGCTCGAAGTCGCTCGAGACGCTCTATGCGGCCGAGCGCGAGCGCATCGAGGCGGCGATCGCGCGCGGCATGCGCATCGTGGTGCTCGACGAGCGCGGCACCGCGCTCACCACCAAGGCCCTGGCCGCGCGCCTCGCGGCCTGGCAGGGCGAGGGCGACGACGTCGCGCTCGTGATCGGCGGGCCCGACGGGCTCGACCCGGCCTTCAAGGTCGCGGCGCACGAACGCATCCGCCTGTCCGACCTGACGCTGCCGCATGCGATGGCGCGCGTGCTGCTCGTGGAGCAGCTCTATCGCGCCTGGTCGGTCAACGCCGGCCATCCCTACCACCGGGAATGAGCGCGGGCCGGCGGCCCGCACGGAGAGCCCCACGTGCCTGACTTCATCTACCTCGCGTCGCAGAGCCCGCGCCGCGCCCAGCTGCTGGGCCAGCTCGGCATCCGCCACGAACTGCTGCTCGCCGGTCCCGACGAGGACGCCGAATCGCTCGAGGCCGTGCGGCCGAACGAATCGCCGACGGCCTACGTGCAGCGCGTCACCGCGCTCAAGCTCGACGCCGCGGTCGCGCGCCGCGCGCGCCTGGGCGTGCCCGAGGCGCCGGTGCTCTGCGCCGACACCACGGTGGCGCTCGGCCGCAGCATCCTCGGCAAGCCCGAGGACGCGCGCGACGCCGAGCGCATGCTCGCGCGGCTCGCGGGCACCACGCACCGGGTGCTGACGGCGGTGGCGCTGCAGCACGGGCGACGGCGCCATGCGGCGCTGAGCGTGTCGCGCGTGCGCTTCGCCGCCCTGAGCCGGGCGCAGGTCGCGCGCTATGCCGCCAGCGGCGAGCCGCTCGGCAAGGCCGGCGCCTATGCGATCCAGGGCGCGGCGGCCGCGTTCGTGGAGCACATCAGCGGCTCCTATTCGGGCATCATGGGACTCCCGATGTTCGAGACCGCGCAACTGCTTCGGCGCGCGGGCTTCACCGTTTAAGACCTCATGCAAGACATCCTGATCAATTGGTCCCCGCAGGAGACCCGCGTCGCCGTGGTCGAGCACGGCGCGGTGCAGGAACTGCACGTCGAGCGCACGCTCGAGCGCGGGCTCGTGGGCAACATCTACCTCGGCAAGGTCTCGCGCGTGCTGCCGGGCATGCAGTCGGCCTTCATCGACGTGGGCCTCGAGCGCACGGCCTTCCTGCACGTGGCCGACCTGGTGGCGCCGTTCACCCCCGGCTCGCGCCCGGCCACGCTCGCGCCCGAGCGCGACCACCGCAACGGCGCGGCGATGGTGCCGATCGAGAAGCAGGTGTTCGAGGGCCAGTCGCTGCTGGTGCAGGTCATCAAGGACCCGATCGGCACCAAGGGCGCGCGGCTGTCGACGCAGATCAGCATCG
>CBHTTS010000078.1:0-19020 GCA_966095775.1 uncultured Variovorax sp.
TCAACCCGACCGGCCGCTTCGTCATCGGCGGTCCGCAGGGCGACTGCGGCCTGACCGGGCGCAAGATCATCGTCGACACCTACGGCGGCGCCTGCCCGCACGGCGGCGGCGCGTTCTCGGGCAAGGATCCGTCGAAGGTCGACCGCTCGGCCGCCTATGCCGCGCGTTACGTCGCCAAGAACATCGTGGCTGCCGGCCTCGCGCGCCAGTGCCAGATCCAGGTCGCCTACGCGATCGGCGTGGCGCAGCCGATGAACATCACGGTCTACACCGAAGGCACCGGCGTGATCCCCGACGAGAAGATCGCCGAGCTCGTGCGCGAGTACTTCGACCTGCGCCCCAAGGGCATCATCCAGATGCTCGACCTGCTGCGTCCCATCTACACGAAGACCGCCGCCTACGGCCACTTCGGCCGCGAGGAGCCCGAGTTCACCTGGGAAGCGACCACCCAGGCGGCGGCGCTGCGCGCGGCGGCCGGCCTCAAGTAAGGCACGGCGCGGCGGTGGGCCCTCAGAAGCGGTACGCGCCGCTCAGGCCCACCGTCCAGTTGCGGCCCGGCGCGGGCTCGTAGTAGCGCGCATTGCCTTCGTTGACGATGACCGAGCCCGCGTAGCGCCGGTCGAACAGGTTGTCGACGCGCGCGAAGGCATCGAACTCCCAGCGTTCCCACTTCTTCAGGTAGCCGGCGTAGAGCGCCGCCACCGCATAGCCCGGCGCGCTCGCGCTGTTGGCGTCGTTGGCCTGGATGCGCTCGAGCGCGCGCAGCTCCACCCCCGCGCGCCAGCCCTCGGGCGGCACCCAGCCGAGCGAGGCGAACAGCGACTGCCGCGCGATGCCCGGGATGCGGTTGCCCGCCGCCACGCGGTTCGCGACCGCGCAGGGCGAAGGCGAGCAGAAGGCATCCCGGTAGCGCGCGTCGAGCCAGGTGTAGGCGATCTGCGTGCGCCAGTGACCGGCGGTTTCATGCTGCCAGGCGAGCTCGAAGCCGTCGCGCCGCGTGCGCCCCGCGTTCTGGAAGGTGGCGCGTCCGCCGCTGTTGGTGTCGGTCACGATCTCGTCGCGCGTGCGCGTCTGGAACAGCGCCGCCGTCAGCAGGCCGCCGCCGAGCCGTGCCTTGGCGCCGACCTCCAGGCTGTCGTTCACCGCGGGACGCAGGGCGAAGTTGAGCCCGTTGGCGCCACCGGCGCGGTAGGAGAGTTCGTTGAGCGTCGGCGTCTCGAAGCCGCGCCCCGCGGAGGCGTAGAGCGCCAGGTCGGGCGTGGCCTGGTAGCGCAGCGAGGCCACGGGCAGCGTCTTGCCGTAGCGCGCGCTTCCGCTGTCGTCGCGGTTGGCGCCGACGATGTAGCGGTCGCGCGAGTCGAAGTGCACGCGGCTGCGGCGCACGCCGGCTTCGAGCGTCCAGCGCTCGGCGAAGCGCCAGGTCGCCTGCGCGTACGGGTCGAGGTTCCAGACCTCGTTGCGCTCGCTGCGCCGCAGCCGTCCCTGCACGCCGAGCACGGCCGCCGACACCGGGCCGAGGTAGTTTTCGTAACCGCGGCGCCGCTCGCGCAGGCTGTCGTAGCCCAGGCCCGCGACCACGTCGAAGGGCCGGCCGGCGAGGGTCCAGGCCGCATTCCACCGCAGGTCGAAGCCGCTGTACTGGCGCGAGAGATCGATCACCCCGCCCGCATGCAGCGGGTTCTGCTGCGCCGCGGGCGGGATCGACTGGTATTGCGTGGTCTTGCGTTCGCCGCCGTAGACCATCAGGCGCAGCCCCTGCGCGGCATCGATGCGGCGCTCGTAGAGCAGGCCGAGCTGGACCTGATCGACCGTCTTGCGCGTGTCGTACTGCGTGGCGAGCGCCGCCTCGCGCGGCGCGAGCGCGTACTGGCTCGCGGTCAGGCCGAGCGGGTCCTGCGCGTCGATGCGCACGCTGTTCACCACCAGCGTGAGCCGATCGCCGTTGTCGAGCGCGATGCCGAGCTTGCCGTTCACCAGGTCGCGCCGGGCCGCGCTGTGCTCGCGCCAGCCGTCGGTGCGGAAGCGGCTCGCGCCGAGCAGGTAGTCGACCGCGCCCTGCGAACCGCTGGCCTGCAGCGACTGCCGCCAGGTGCCGAAGCTGCCGCCCGCGGCGGAATAGGACAGCCGCGGCGGTCCTTCGCCCGATGCGGTGAAGGCCTGCAGCACGCCGCCCGAGGAATTGCCGTAGAGCGCCGAGAACGGTCCGCGCAGGATCTCGACCCGATCGACCGAGCCGATGTCGATGTTCGAGGTCTGGCCCTGCCCGTCGGGCAGCGTGGCCGGAATGCCGTCGACGTAGAGCCGCACGCCGCGCACCCCGAAGGTCGAGCGCGCGCCGAAGCCGCGGATCGAGAGCTGCAGGTCCTGCGCATAGTTGAAGCGGTTCTGCACCTGCAGGCCGGGGATGCCGCCCAGGCTTTCCGACAGGTTGACCTGCAGCCGGTTCTCGCGCATCTCGGCGCCTTCGACGCGATCGACCGAACCGGGCACCTGGAACGGCACCACCTCGCCGCGCGGCGTCGACACCGTGACCTCGGGCAGGCTGCCGCGGTCGACGCCGGGCGCGGTCGCCGGCTGCTGCGCTCCCGCGGCGAGCGGCAGCCCCAGCAAAACCCAGCGGACGGCAGTGAGGGGGACGGCAGCGGCGAATGCAGACTTCATCGCGCCGATTCTGCGTCGGCGGGCGCGACGGGCCGCTAGCAACAACCCGAGCGGGCCGGGGTCAGCTTCGCTTGCGCCAGCCGAACCAGGCGCACGCGGCCACGGGAATGCCGAGCGCGAACCAGGCCAGCACGTCGCCCGCGCCGCCTTCGCTGAACAGCGCGGACACCAGCCCGAGGGCGGTGAGCAGGCCCAGCACGATCGGCCAGCCCCACATGCGCCAGAACGACTGCGTCGGGCGATGCGGCTTCATGCCTGCACCTTCATCGCCGGCGCCGGCTCCGGCTGCTGCGGGCCGCTGCCCGCCGCGACCGGCGCGTCGGAAGGCTTGGGCACGGCATTGCCGCGCTTGAGCCAGAGATAGAGCCCGCTGCCCAGCACGATGATGGTGGCGATGTCGAGCAGCGCCCAGATGATCTGCATCGGCATGCCGCCGTAGTCGCCGAAGTGCAGCGGCTGCGAGACCAGCAGCGCCGTCAGGTACCAGGGCAGGTCGGGCGCGGCCGTGACCTGCGCGGTCTTGGCATCGACCAGCACCGGCTTGAGCAGCTTCGAGGTGAAGGGCTCGTTGCCGCGCATGAAGAAGGTGGTGTGGTGCGGGCTCGAGAACGCCGTGCCCGGGAACGCGATGAAGGACAGCTTCATGTCCGGCGTCTGCCGCAGCGCGGCCTCCATCGAGCGCTGCACCGAGGCGCGCTCGGCGACGGGCACCGTCGGCTCGTTCTTGTACGGTGCGAGCAGCGTGCTGAGCTGGTCGTACTGCCAGTACTTGATGAGCAGGTCGGCCCAGGTGTTGATCATGCCGGTGGCGCCCACGGTGAAGGCCCACACCAGGGTCACGATGCCCAGCAGGTTGTGCAGGTCCAGCCACTTCAGGCGCGGCCGGCGCTCGCGCCGCACGGTGCCGAAGTCCAGCTTGCGCATGAAGGGCGCGTAGAGCACCACGCCGCTGACGATCGCCACCAGGAGCAGCAGGCCCATGAAGCCGAGGAACAGCTTGCCCGCCAGCCCGGCGAACAGGTCCACGTGCAGCTTGAGCATCACCCACATGAAGCCCTCGTCGAACTTCGGCTGCGCCAGCACCTGGCCCGTGCGTGCATCGACCGCCACCGACTTGAAGTCATCCGTGGGCGCGGGCGTGGGCGTGAGCGTGACGAACCAGAGGCCGTCGTCGTCCTCCGGCTGCGAGACGAACTGCACCACGCGCTCCGGATGCAGCGCATGGGCCACCTCGATCACCCGGTCCAGGCTCGCGCGCGGCGTGCCGGCCGGCATCTTCGGCGCCTCGACCTCGGTGCCCAGCAGGTGGCCGATCTCGTGGTGGAAGATCAGCGGCAGCCCCGTGATGCACAGCAGCAGCATGAACACGGTGCACACCAGGCTGCTCCACTTGTGCACCCACGCCCAGGTCTTGATCTTTCGGCTGTTCATCTCGCTGCGGCTCCGTTCGAAGGCGGGATCTTAGAAGCGATAGGTTGCGCTCGCCACGATGTTGCGGCGCGCGCCGTACCAGCAGTCGCCACGTGCGAGGCAGGTGCTGAAGTAGGTCTTGTCGGCCACGTTGTTGATGTTGAGCGCATAGCGCCACTTGTCGGACTCGTAGGCGAGCATCAGGTCCAGCAGCGCCACCGCGGGAATACGCGGGCCGGCGCTCGTGCCTTCGATGTCGCGGAAGCCGCCCATGTAGCGCAGGCCGGCGCCCGCCGAGAAGCCGTTCACCCCGCCGATGGAGAAGCGGTACTTGCCCCAGAGTGACAGCTGGTTGCGCGGCATGTCGGTGAGCTTGCGGTCGACTTCGATGTACGTGTAGTTGGCGATGAGGTCGAGGTCGCGGCCGACGGTGGTCTTGAGCTCGAGCTCCACGCCCTTGTTCTTGCTCGAGTCGACCTGGCGGCCGTAGTTCGGGTTCGTGCTGTCGGAGACCGTGCGGTTCTTTTCCTTGAGCGAGAACACCGAGGCGGTGAAGTTCGTCGCCGAACCCGCCGGCTGGTACTTGACGCCGGCCTCCACCTGCTCGCCGCGCAGCGGCTTGAACAGGTTGCCGGCAGCGTCCGTGCCGGCCTGCGGCGTGAACGACTCGGTGTAGCTCAGGTACGGCGACCAGCCCGAGGGCAGCGTGTACATCACGCCGAACCGGCGCGAGGTCGCGGTCGTCGTCTCGGAAGCGCTGCCCTCGACGCCGGCGGTGCTGCGGTCGTAGCGCAGGCCCGCGACGAAGATCCAGTTGTCCAGCTTCATCTGGTCCTGGACGTACACGCCGGCGTTGCGCTGCGTCGTGCGGGCACGGTCGGTGAACTCGGTCACCGGCACGTAGCCGATGCCGTAGACAGGCGTGTACGCATCGATGTAGCTGTACGCGGAGCCTTCGCGCTTGCTCTGGCGCTGGCGCGAATACTCGGCACCCACGAGCAGCGTATGGCGCAGCCGGCCGGTGTCGAAATGGCCTTCGACGTGGTTGTCGATGCCCGCCATGCGCGTCCAGGTCAGCGACTTGTCGTTGACGCGGCCCAGCAGGCGCTGGCCGATCGGATCGGCCGCCCAGCCGCCCGGCAGGCTGAAGAAGTCCGCATAGTGGTAGTGCGAGTCGTTGAAGGTGCGCGACGCGCGGAAGTTCTGGCGGAACGACCACTGGTCGTTGAAGCGGTGCTCGAACAGCCAGCCGAAGGTCTTGCGCTCGGTGTCGTAGCCGTCGCCGGGCTCGCCGATGAACCGGCTGAGCGGCAGCGGGCCGTTGATGTTCGGCAGGATCGTGCCCTGCCACGGGAAGAACTGCGCGGTGCTGCCCGTCTTGTCCTTCTGCCACAGCCCCTGCAGCGTCAGCGAGGTCGCCGCGCTCGGCCGCCAGGTCAGCGACGGCATGATGAGCGAGCGGTCGTCGGGCACGTAGTCCACCTGCGTATCGGACTTGCGGTGCAGTGCCACCAGTCGGTACGACCAGTCGCCGTCGGCGGTCAGCGCGCCCGTGAGGTCGGTCTGGACCTGCTTGCGGCCGAAGGACCCGAGCTGCACGCCCACCTCGCGGTAGGTCTCGCGCTGCGGCCGCTTGCTGACCATGTTGACCACGCCGCCGGCCGTGCCGGCGCCGAACAGCATGCCCGCCGGGCCGCGCAGCACCTCGAGGCGCTCGAGCGTGTACGGATCGGGCCGGGCCGTCGCCGTGTACCAGCCGGACGAATAGAGCTGCAGACCGTCGAGATAGACCGACGGTTCGCTGCCGCGCACCAGGAAGCTGTCGGCGCGGGAATCGATGCCGTAGGCGTCGGAGCGGACGCCGGCGGCGTAGTTGAGTGCATCCTGCAGATTCGTGGCGCCCTGGTCGACGATCTGATCGCGCGTCACCACCGTCACCGACTGCGGCGTTTCGGCCAGCGGCGTGTCGGTCTTGGTCGCCGTCGCCGCATTGCGCGCGCGGTAGCCGATGACCGGCGAGGTGGCGGTCTCGGCCTCGGCGCTCGCGTCGACCCGGACTTCGGGCAGCGAACCGGTGCTCGCGGGTGGTTGTTGCGCCACGGCATGCTGCTGCGCGTAGATCGCCATGCATCCCGCCAGAACCGATACCAGCTTGCGCGGCGCCATGATCCTCGTCATTCCTTCTCCACTTCAAAACTCACTAAGAACGATTCGCATTCTAATAGTTATAAAGTCTCACTGTTTACATTTCCCGTAGCAGGTGGAAGGGCGTTGGGGCCCCGCGGCCCTCGGCCGACACCGCGCAAAGCGGCTACGATCCGCGCGCACGCCCCGTGCCTCGGCAGGCCCCATGCTCCAGCTCCTTGCTTCTTCGTTTCCCGCGCTGCGCGGCCTGGTGCTGTGGTGCGCCGGCGTCGGCCTCGCGCTGGCGCTCGCGGGCTGCGCGGGGCTGCCGGCGCGGGCGCCCGAGCCGCCGACGCTCTCGCTGCCCGCCTCGTCCGCCACCCTGCTCGGCCGGGCGGCCGAGCGCCTCAGCGAGGGGAGCGACGGGCTCTCGAGCGTGCGCCCGCTCGTCGAGGCCGCCTTCGCGCTCGACGCGCGCTTCGAGCTGATGCGCCAGGCACAGGCCTCACTCGACGTGCAGACCTACCAGCTCGGCAACGACAAGACCGGCCTCCTGCTGCTGCGCGAACTGCGCGATGCCGCGCGCCGCGGCGTGCGCGTGCGCCTGCTGGTCGACGACTTCTACACCGCGGGCATGGACCGGCTGCTGCTCGCGCTGGCCGCGGAGCCGAATGCGCAGGTGCGCCTGTTCAACCCCTTCGTGAATGCGCGCGACCACTCGGCCACGCGGTGGATGGAGTTCTTCGGCGACTTCCGCCGCCTCAACCATCGCATGCACAACAAGCTCTTCGTGGCCGACGGCGCGATGGCGATCGCCGGCGGCCGCAACCTGGCCGACGAGTACTTCCTGCGCGCGGAAGGCGCCAACTTCATCGACTTCGAGCTGCTCATGGCGGGTCCGGTGGTGCCGGAGGCGGCACGCATCTTCGACACCTACTGGAACAGCGACGTGGTCTATCCGGTCGGCCAGGTCGCGCACGCGGCCGGCGCCTCGCCCGAGGCGCTGAAGGCGGCCTTCGAGGCCGCCACCTCGCCGGCCCACGCGCCGCCGCCGCCCGTCCTCGCGGGCACGGACTTGCTCGGCGATCCGCCGCTCGGCACGCAACTGGCCGACCTCGCGCGCACGAAATGGATGCGCGCGGAGGCCCATGCCGCGGCCGACAGCCCGCACAAGGCGCTCGGCCGCGTCACCGCCCCGCCCTCCGAGTCGCTCGCGGCCCGCTTCCACGAGATGACGGCGAGCGCGCGCTCGGACGTGGTGGTGATCTCGCCGTACTTCATTCCCGGCGAGGAAGGCATGGCGCGCATCCGCGAGGGCCGCGCGCGCGGCGTGCGCATCAGCGTGGTCACGAATTCGCTCGCCGACAGCGATGAGCCGCTGGTCAACATCAACTACAACCGCTACCGCGTCGACATGCTCAAGCTGGGCGTGAACCTGTACGAGGTCAGCACGCAGCAGCTCAAGCGCAACCGCCAGATCCGCGACCTGCTGAAGAAGGCGCGCGGCCGCCTGCATGCGAAGCTCGCGCTGGTCGACCGCGAATGGGTGCTGCTGGGCTCGATGAACCTCGACCCTCGCTCCGCGCGGCTCAACACCGAATTCGGCGTCCGCGTGCGCAGCTTCGAACTCGCCCAGGCGCTGCTCTACGCCTACCAGCTCGACGACATCGAGGGCGTCTACCGCGTGGTGCTCATGCCCGACGGCCGGAACGTGCAGTGGATCGGCACCGGCGACGTGGACAACGAGGTGCTCGACAGCGAACCCGATTCGAGCCTGCTCACGCGGCTGCAACTGCTGCTGTTCTCGTGGTTCGTGCCGACCGACCAGCTCTAGTTGGCGCGGGCGCCCGCCCGCGCGCGCACTACATCGGCGAGGGCGCCGCCCAGGACGGCAGCATCGAGGGCCGCTCCGCCGCCGACGCGTTGTCGAGCCGGTAGCCCGAGCCCCAGACCGCCCGCAGTTCCCAGCCGTTGGACGCCAGCTTGAGCGCCCGGCGCAGCACCGACACGCAGGTGTCGAGCATGCGCGACTTCCCGTCCCACGCCCTGGCCCAGACGGCCGACCACAGCAGGTCGCGCCCGAGGGTGCAGCCTTCGTTGGAAAAGAGCTCGATCGCGAGGTCGAACTCGTCGGGCCGCAACTGCACGCGCCTGCCGCCGAACTCGACCGTGTTGCTCGCCATCAGGAACCGGTAGTCGCCCCATTCGCGCTCGAGCGGCGGCAGGTCGGCGGCGAGCCTGCCGAGAAAGAGTCGCAGGATGCCGAAGAGCTCGCCGAAGGACGGAGGCTTCGCCACGAACTGGTCGGCCGGGCCGCGGTGCAGCGCGCTCAGGTCGTCGAACTGCTCTCTGGCCGCGACACAGAGCACGGGCGCCTCCGGACCGCCCAGCGCCCGCGCCTCGCGGACCAGCGCGATCGACGAGAGGCTGTCGCTCTCGCCGGTCAGAAGCAGCATCTTGAAGGGTTCCGTACCGTCGCGGCCGGCGCCGCTGCCCGACAGCACGACGGGCTCATGGCCGAGCCGGCGGATGATCCGCCGCGCGGCCTCCCGCGTGCGGCTTTCCTGGCCCAGGATGGCGATTCGCTCGGACGAAGCGCTCAGGTTTGCATCGACTCCCATTTTGATTTTTTCCTCATGTGCTCGCCCCCGGACCCGCGTCCCTGGAGGCGATTGGTTGCAGGCGAACAGTCTGGCGTTCAGCTCCTCTCGAGCGGTCGGGCACCGCAGTCGGCCGGCAGCCAGTGGAAGCTGCGGCCCCTGTAGTCCTTGTCGAAGATGACCTTGAACTGGCAGCTGGCCACCCCGCCTTCGGGTCGGCGGAAATGAAAGATGTAGTCCCACTCGCGCACGCCCGCGAGGCCTTCGTTGAAGTGCGGGCGTCCCAGCAGGGCGTAGAGCTGATCCTTGGTCACGCCGGGCGCGACGGCCCGCAGGTTGTCCGGGTTGGGGAAGGTGCCCTCCTTGAGCCAGGCGTCCCGGTCCTTGTCCGGGAACACGACCTCGGCGGCGCGGCCGTCGTCGTCGATGCCCTTGCTGACCGAGCCGCAGCCTTGCAGGACCAGCAGCGCCGCGGCGCCGAGCGCCACGGCCGAGTGACGTAGAAGCGTTCTGTTCATGATGCGTCGTCCCATGGTTGCGATCACCAGTGCATGCCCACGCCGGCGGACACGCCGACCTTGCCGCGCGAGTTGGCCGAGCCGCTGAACTTGACGACCCAGCGCCCGCTGTCCGACAGCTTGGAAACGCCGATCGCGATCGCGGCCTGGCCGTCGTAGCCGGCGACGCCGGCCGAGACCATGCTCTTGCCCGGGATGTAGGCCTGCGGCATGCCCGCCATCGCCATCGCGCCCGCGGTGCCGGCGCTCGCGTCCTTGGCCGTGTTGCGGATGTCGTCGCGCAACTGGCCGGCGCGCGCATCGGTGTACGCCGTCGAGGCCGCCGCCGCCTGGTTGACCTGGTTCACGGTGGCGGCGTCGGAGCCCGCCACGCCGTCGGCCACGTTGTGGATCGTGGTGCCTCCGCTGCCCTGGAGCGTCATGCTGTTGTGGTTGACGCTGCCGTCGGCATGGGTGTCGTACTTCGCGGCCTGGTCCTGCACCGCGCGGAGCTGGCGCACGTTGACCGCGTCGGTGTCCTGCGTGCCGCCGGCCACGTGGGTGATCTGGCGTTCGCCGCCCGCGCTGCCGATCGACAGCGCGCCCTGCGCCGACTGCACGGCCTGGTTCGAGAACAGCTCCCGCTGGCCCGACATGCCGGCGCGGTCCGCGACCGCGCCGCTGCCGAGCGCGACGCCGTTGCCCGCCGTCACCTGCGCCGCGGCACCGAGCGCGACGCTGCCGGCAGCGCCGGCCCGCGCGTTGGCGCCGCCCGCCATCGAGTTCGTCCCCAGCGCGATGGCGGCCGGGCCGAAGGCCACGCTCTCCGCGCCCGCGGCCTGCGAATCGGGGCTCGAGGAGTTGGCGTGGAAATACTTGATGCCGCCGCCGCCCGTGGTGATGTTGTTGATCGCCTGGTTGGTCGCGTAGAGCTGGCTGCCGTTGACCGCATCGGTGCTGGTCGCGCTGAGTTCGCCGGCCGCCACGTTGGTGACCTGGCGCTCCGCGCCCGCACTGCCCACGCTCACCACGCCCACGGGCGCGGCCCCGGCGAAGTTGTAGGTAGTGCCCTGGATGGTGGCGCTCGCCGTCGGCGTGGCGGCCTCGGTGGTCGAACCGTTGCCCAACGCCACGCTGTTGTCGACCGTCGCCTTCGCGCCGGTGCCCACGGCCACGCTGTTGTTCGCGGCCACGGAGGCGCCGGAGCCGACCGCGGTGCTGTTGCTGCCGCTGGCTGCGGGCGCCACGTACTGGGCGTCGTTCTGCGAACCGGCGATCCACTTGGAGCCGGCCGTCGACACCGCGTTGGCCACCGCCCGCAGCTGCGACACGTTCACCGCGTCGCTGTCGGCCGTGCCCGCGGCCACGCCGGTGATCTGGCGGAAGATGCCGTTGCCCGCATCGCCGACCGCGACCGCGCCGCGCGTGCCGAGCGTGGCCGCGATCGCGGCCTGCTCCGTCGCGCCGGCCGAAGGCGGCACGTAGCCCGCGACGCCCGCGCCGGTGGCGGCCACCGAGCCCGAACCCAGCGCCACCGCCCCCGCGACCTGCGCGCTGGCGCCGGAGCCCAGCGCGGTGGCATCGAGCGCGCCCGCGCTCGCGTTCACGCCCGCGGCCAGGCTGTTGATGCCGGTGGCGCCCTTGTTGTCGTAGTTGCCGCCCTGCACGCTGTCGTCGTTGACGCTGTAGTAGTGCGTCTGCACGGCCGCGGTCGCGCTGGTCAACTGCGCGACGGTGGCCGCATCGGACGGGTCCACGCCGTTCGCGACGTTGACGATGCGCGTGCCGGCGGCATCGATGCCGCTGGTGGTGACGCTCGGGCCGGTGCCGGCGCCGGTCGTCACGCCGCTGGCGTTGATCACCGTGCCGCCCACGCCGCCGACGGCGATGCTGTTGCCGATCGTGAGGTCGTTGGACAGGCCGAAGGTGACGCTGTTGCTGTCGGCCGGCTTCGTGACCGTGATGTTGCCGTCGGTGTTGTTCAGGTCCACGGCGCTGCCGGCGGTGCTGTTCGGCCCGACGTTGGTCGCGTTCGCGCCCTGCGCGCTGAGGTTCCAGCCCGCGTTGGCGACGTTGCTCACCGCGTTCAGCTGGTTCAGGTTCACCGCGTCGGTGCCGGTCGTGCCGGCGCCCACGTTGGTGACCCGGTTGCCGCCCATGTCGACCGTCTGGTTCGCGCCCACCACGAGGCCGCCGTTGGCCGTCAGCGTGCCCGAGAACGTGGGATTGTCGACCACGCCGTAGGTGATGGTGTTGCCCGAGCGCGCGACCGTCGCGTTGGTCCCGGCCGCGAAGTCCACCGTCTCGCCGGGCGCGATGTTGTCGCTGGTCGTGCCGCCGTCGGCGCTGAGGTTCCAGCCCGCGCCCGCCGCTTCCACGGCCGACTTCACGGTGGTGTAGCTGTTGCCGCCGACGTTGTAGGTCGGACCGGTCAGGGTGCCGGTCGCGGGGTCGTAGGCCGCGCCGGTGCCGAGCTTGTCCGCGATGCCGGTGCCCAGCGTGTCCACGCGCGTGTCGAGCGCCGTGATTTCCTGGTTGGCCGCGAACAGCTGGCTGCCGTTGATCGCATCGGTGCTGCTCCCGCTCACGCGACCGGCCGCGAGGTTGGTGAGCGTGCGCTCGGAGCCCGCGTTGCCTATGCTGACCGTGCTGGTCGGCGCGGTGCCCGCGAAGGTGTGGGTGACGCCGGCGATCTCGGCGCTCGCAGTGCCCACCGGCGCGGCCGTGGCCGAGCCGGAGCCCAGCGCGACGGAATTCGCATTGGTGGCTTGCGCGAAGAAGCCCAGCGCCGTGCTGAAGTTGCCGGACGCACCCGAGGCTCGTCCGAAAGAGAGGGCGCTGTTGCCGACCGCGTTGGCATCGGTCCCGACCGCGATGTTGTGGTTGTTGCCGGTCGCGCGGGCGTTGTCGCCGATGGCGATGGCACCATAGACCTGCGTGGTGGCTGCGCGGCCGATCGCGATCTGGCTGCCGCCATTGCCGCCCGAGAAGACTATGCCGGTCGTGGCGGAGGTGCCGATCGCGATGTTGTTTCGCCCGCCAGTGTTGCTGGGCACGATGGCGGCGTCGCCGATAGCCACCGACGAAGGGGCTCCCGCGATCGCAGCGGCGCCCACCGCCACTGCCTTGGAGCCCGAGGCCGTGGTCCGGCGCCCCACGGCCACGGAATCCTGGCCGGTCGCGCTCGACTCGTCGCCGATCGCGACGCTGGCGTTCTGCGCCGTCGCACCGCTGCCGCCGCCGATGGCGATGGAGAACTGGTCCGACGTGGCCGGCGCGGTCCCGCCGGTGCCCGTGGCCGTGCCGTTGCCGATCTCGTCGATCTGGATCGAGGTGCCGGCCCCCGCCACGCCCGCCCCGAGCGCCGCGATGCCGACCACCGAGGCGAGGGCGAGCCGGGTCGCGGCGCTGCGCGCGGCGCGGCTGGACTTGCCGCGCGGGCGGGCGTTTTCAGGCACGGCCACCCAGGCGCCGAGAACCTCGTTCCAAATGCTTCGGTAAGCCTTGTTCATTGCTGCGCACTCCAGTCTTCAAATGGCAATAAAGAATGGCTGCAAATTAAAAAAATTTGCCAGCCCTCTAAATCGTTGCTCTTTACAAACCACTAGCTCACATTTGTTTTCGAGACGCAACGAGATTTGGAGGACTTTAGTAATGAACCCAGATCTTCGATATTAAATTTCTGCTTACCTGATGTTGCTCAAGCGCACATGGAGGTAACAATGCACGGATGCTCCTTGGCATTTGTTAGCGACCCGCGCGAGGCGCACGCCAGCGGGTGCGCCGGAGCCTCCGAAGAGGGCCGTCGAGGCCGTCGTGAACGGTGGGAATTCGGGGCGACGCGCCGGGGTCGCCGCCGTCTCGGGCGAGATCAGCCCGCGCTGGCTGCGCGCGCCGCGTCGGCCGGGCCTTGCGCCTGGGCGAAAGCGCCCGGCGGGCAGCCGTACTTCTTGCGGAACACGGCGCCGAAATAGGCCGGATCCGAGAAGCCGCAGGCATAGGCGACCTGCGCGATCGGCACATTGGAGGTGGCGGCGGTTCGCAGCATGCGCCGCGCGGCCTCGAGGCGCTCGTGCTGCACGGCCTCGCGGAAGGTCACGCCGCGGCCGGCGTTGGCGAAGACCTTGTGCACGTAACGGGTCGAGAGATTGAAGTGCGCCGCCGCCTTCGCGACGGTGAGTTCCGGATCGGCGTAGTTGTCGCGGATCCAGTCGTGCATGTGGGCGTGCATGGCCCGGTCCCGCGGCGGCACCGCATCGTTGCAGGTGCCGCAGGGCACGACCGAGGTCTGCGCCAGCGAGAACGAGAGCATCGACATCACGTGCTCGGCCACGAACTCGCGCTGGAACTTGCCGCCATGGCGCTGCACCTGGGCGATGTCGAGCGCCCGGATGTAGTTGGACAGCACCCCCGACCAGCCCGAGTTTCCGTCGAGCCGCAGCGCGGTGGCGTCGTGTGCGTGAGGCAGCCACCGGGCCACCAGCGGCCCGGCGAGGCCGATGATCCAGGCGTCGTTGTGTTCGGAGGAGCGCACCCGCATGGCCTCGTTCGAATCGAGCAGCGCCATGTCGCCGGTCTGCAGCGTCGCGACCCGGTCGTTCTGCTCGACCACGGTGAGCCCCGAAGACATCTTCAACAGCAGATGGAACGGGTACATCCGGCCTTCGAGCGACATGGCCGTCTTCGGGCGGTGGATGTCGACCGCACCGCCCTGGGAGCGCATGAAGGCCAGTCCGTTCGGGTCCAGAAGCACCAGCTTCAGGTGCACCGCGCTCGGCGAGGCCTCGTCGGCCTGCCAGGCGCTCGCCTGCTCCTCGAACTCTTGCGTCCAGGTCTGCAATTCCCCCCGCTTCCTGCCGGCGCCTGGATGTCGAGGAGGAGAAAAGGTGTTCACTGGCTGCTCTGCTGCCATCCTATTTACGATTTTCACAACCTAGGGTTCGGATCGCAACCGGGATTAGATGTCAGTAAAAACCCTAGGCTTTGTCGTCCGAGGGGGCTTCCGGACCCGATCGCACGCGCTGCGCGAAGGTTCCCGGGGAGCATCCGTACGCCTTGCGGAACACCAGCCCGAAATAGGCCGGATCCGAAAAGCCGCAGCGCTCCGCGATCTGCGCCACCAGCGTGCGCGACAGGCTGGCGGTGCGCAGCATCCGGACCGCCGCTTCGAGCCGCTCGTGCTTGAGCGCCTCGCCGAAGGTCACGCCCTGGCCCGCGCCGGCGAACACCTTGTGGACATAGCGGACCGAGACGTTGAAGTCGCGCGCGAGCCTGGCGGCGTTGATCTCGGGGTTGCCGTAGTTGTCGCGGATCCAGTTGCACATGCGCGCATGCATGACGCGGTCGCGCGGCGGGACGCGTTCCTCGGCCGACGCCGCGAAGCCGCGCTGCGCCAGTGCGAAGGACAGCATCGAGAGCATGTGCTCGCCGACCAGCTCTTCCTCGAACGCGCTGGTGATGTGCTCCAAGAGGCTGGTGTCGAGCGTGCGCAGGTACGCCGACAGCGTGGCGGCCCAGCCCGCCCCGCCCTCGAGCCGCCAGGCCACGGCGTCGCGCGCGTACGGCAACCAGCGCGCGGCCAGCGCCTCCGGAAAGCCGACGGCGAGCAGGTCCGTCGACGGCTGCGAGTGCAGCCGGAATTCGCGGCGCGCGTCGAGCAGCACCATGTCGCCGGCGGTGATCTCCGCCTCCCTGTCCTGCACCAGCGTGGTCGAGCCCGGCCCGGTGCGGATCAGCAGCTGGAAGGGCCGCAGATCCGCCCCTTCCACGTCCCCGGCCGCCGCATGCGAGGCCACGGCGCTGCCGCGCATGCGGAGAAAGCGCGTGAGCCCCAGATCGACCTGCGTGAGGCTTTGACGGAAATCGGCGGCCTCGGGGCTCTCGAGCCGCACGTAGCCGAGGGTGCGGCCGAACTCGCGCGACCAGTGGGCGAATCGGTCTTCGGCGGGCAGCTCCCGTGTGCTGAATCGTTGCACCCGCGCTGGGCGTTGGAACATGAAAAAGGCGGTTCTGGCGGTGGATGGTTCGAAGCCCACCCTGCGGTGCTCGACCGCGATGCGCCAGCCGGGACATGGGACACACGCGCCCGAGGTGGACGGTTCCCAACGTTATTGCAACAGAATGAATTAGCCCATAAGAATACGTGCACGAAATTTATGAATATCGCGCACCGCAGTTCAGAATTGCACGCAAAAAAGTTTCTCGCGCCGACTGGCGAGATTATTTGCAAATTTAAGCGCGGGCGAATTGCGCCCGGCGAATTGGCGATTTGCCTAGCGCTGGACTTTCTTGTATTCGGAAAGGCTGCCGGTCCGGGGCGAGCGCGCGAACAGGGTGGTCTTGTCCTCGCTGTAGGAAAGCCGGATCGGGACGGTCTTGCCCTTGAAGGCGTAGACGAGGTCGATCGCGCCGTCGGACACGGTGTAGACGCCGGGCACGCGGCGTCCCTCGGCGGAAATGCTGATGGTCTGGCCGTCGGCCTTGAACTCCATCCAGTCCTTGCGGTGGCCGTCGGGGTCGCGCGTCAACTCCCAGGTTCCGACCAGCCACTGGTGGTCGGCGCTCGAGGCGGGCGCGCCGTACATGGCCGCCGCGAGGACGATGCAGGCAACGAGAAACTGGCGGACAAGGCTGAACATGCGACCTCCTCGCGGTCCCTTCGGGACGCACAGCGGCGCCATGATATGCGCCGCCCCGCCCGGGACCGAAGCCTGTTTGTCGCGCATGGGCAACGGAACGGAAGCTTTGGTATTCGTCCGCTTTACATGCTCTTTACAATGCGGACCGCCGCTCCCGCGGCTGTCACCCAGGGCGCCTGCCGCCCCGCCTCACCCAGATCTCATCCCAGGCAAGGCACGACACCTCTTCGTCCCCGCGACGAAGGCGTGCCGTGCGTGCGGCCGCGTGTGCGAGGCAACACCTGAAAAAACCTCGACACAATGAAATCCCTCTCTCTTTGCGCGCGCCCGCAGTGGCCGCTCTCCCTCCTGGCCGGCGCGGCGATCGCGTCACTCTCGGGCGTCGCGCTGGCGCAGGACGCCCGGCCCGCCGCCGAGCCGGCGACCCTCCAGGAAGTCTCCGTCAGCGCCGAGGAGGACAAGGGCTACGCCCCGGCCGCCGCGAGCACCGCCACCAAGGGCAGCGCGCCGCTGCGCGACGTGCCCCAGGCCGTCAACGTGCTGACCGAACAGCTGCTGCGCGACCAGGGCGCGGTCTCGATGCAGGACGCCCTGCGCAACGCGCCCGGCGTGAGCTTCAACCACGGCGACGGCCAGCGCGACCAGGTCGTGATCCGCGGCTTCAGCGGCATTTCCGACTGGTTCGTCGACGGGGTGCGTGACGACGCGCTCTATTTCCGCGACCTGTCCGACACCGAACGCATCGAGGTGCTCAAGGGCCCGGCGGCCGTGCTCTACGGCCGCGGCTCCTCGGGCGGCCTGATCAACCGCGTGACCAAGAAGCCGGTGTTCGACCGCCGCTTCGGCGAGGTCTCCGTCGGCCTCGGCACCGACCGCTACCGGCGCGCCACCGCCGACCTGAACACGCCGATCGGCGAGAACATGGCCTTCCGCCTCAATCTGGCGCGCGAGAAGTCCGACAGCTACCGGGACCAGCAGTTCACCGACCGCTACAACATCGCGCCCTCGCTCGCGATCAAGTTCACGCCCCAGACCGACCTCCTGCTGCAGTACACGAACCTGCGCGACCAGCGGCTCACCGACTTCGGCATCCCGGCCCTCGACGGCCGCCCGGTCGACGTGCCGATCGGCGCCTACTACGGCTCGGCGCACGGCCGGCGCGACGACACCGTGACGAGCAAGGTGCAGACCTTCACCGCCACGCTGAACCACCGCTTCAGCGAGGCGCTGAGCCTGCGCAACACCACGCGCTATTCGAGCTACCACCTCGACCGCAACAACACCCTGCCGAGCGGCACCACCGACCCGCTGCGGCTGACCGTCGGGCGCACGCGCGGCTTCGTCGACCGCGACGAGAGCGGCTGGTTCAACCAGACCGACCTGACCTGGCGCAACGAGCTCGGCGGCTTCAAGCAGGAATGGCTGGTCGGCGCCGAGTTCGGCCTGCAGCGCAAGCGGCTCTACAGCGTGTCGTCGGCCGTCGGCTACGAGCGCGTGAGCCTGTTCAACCCGGTGGCCGATCCGCGCCCGATCCCGCTCGCGAGCTACCTCGCCGACAGCGCGATCCCGAGCAACAGCGAATTCAAGACCGCGGCGCTCTACGTCCAGGACCAGATCACGCTCGCGCCGCAATGGAAGGCGCTCGTCGGCGGGCGCTACGACGTGTTCAGGCAGGAGACCTCCTTCGAGCGCAAGCTCACGCCGCTGGAGCGCACCGACCGCAAGTTCAGCCCGCGCGCCGGCCTGGTGTGGCAGCCCGACGCGATGCAGTCGTACTACGTCTCGTACAGCCGCTCGTTCCAGCCCTCGGGCGAGAACTTCGCGTTGTCCACGAGCAACATCGACAACGCGCCCGAGATCACGGTCAACAAGGAGATCGGCGCCAAGTTCGACTTCCTCGACGGCGCGCTGAACTTCACCACCGCGCTGTTCAACCTCGAGCGCTCGGGCATCAAGAACACCGACCCGAACAACCCGCGCCGGCAGATCAACGTCGGCACGCAGCGCACCAACGGCCTCGAGCTCGCGCTCAACGGCCGCCTGCCGGGCCGCTGGGATGTGAGCGCCGGCTACGCCTACCTCGACGCGAAGATGACCAAGTCGCTCGCCACGGTGAGCTCGCTGCAGCTGCCCGTCGGGGCCGCGATCCCGGTGCAGGGCAAGACGGCCGCGCTCACGCCGCGCCACTCGGCCTTCGTCTGGGCCATGAAGGACCTCGGCAACGGCTTCAGTCTCGGCGGCGGCCTGAACTACGTGGGCGCGCGCTACGCTTCGCTCAGCAACCTCGTGACGCTGCCGTCCTACCTGACCGCCGACCTCGCGGCCAGCTACAAGACCGAGCGCTACGAGATCGCGCTGAACCTGAAGAACATCGCGGACCGCAAGTACTACGTCTCGGCGCACGGCTCGGTCGACAACCTGGTCCTGCCCGGCCCCGGCCGCGAAGTGCAACTGACGCTGCGCGCCAAGTTCTGAGCATCGAGCCCGCCCGCGCGGGCTTGAAACGGCTCCGAATGGCCTTATGATTAGCACTCGCTACGGACGAGTGCTAACAACCCAGCCTCGCCTCAGTCGAAGGGCAGCCGGCCCGGCCGGCGCCCGACCCCAACCCCGTTTCTTATCCAGGAGATGCAATGAAACTTCGTCCTTTGGCCGATCGCGTGATCGTCAAGCGTGTTGACAGCGAAACCAAGACCGCCTCGGGCATCGTCATTCCCGACGCGGCGGCCGAGAAGCCCGATCAGGGTGAAGTTCTGGCCGTGGGCCCGGGCAAGCGCAACGACAAGGGCGAACTGACCGCGCTGACCGTGAAGGTCGGCGACCGCGTCCTGTTCGGCAAGTACAGCGGCCAGACCGTCAAGGTCGAAGGCGACGAACTGCTGGTCATGAAGGAAGACGACCTGTTCGCGGTCGTCGAAGCCAAGTGATCTTGGGGACAGACCAGCTCCGCTGCTCTGTCCTCAACTGACTAGACATCCCTTCAAATCTTTCGGAGTTTTCAAATGGCAGCTAAAGACGTGATTTTCGGCGGCGATGCCCGCGCGCGCATGGTCGAAGGCGTGAACATCCTGGCCAACGCGGTCAAGGTGA
>CBHTTS010000079.1:0-18803 GCA_966095775.1 uncultured Variovorax sp.
GCGCTGCTGCCGCTGCTCGCGCGCAACCTGCAGGGCGGCGGCGCCGGCACCTTCACGCTGCTGCTGGCGGCGATGGGCGCGGGCGCGATCATCGCGGTGCTGTTCCTGCCGCGGCTGCGCCAGGCGCTCGGGCGCGACCAGCTGGTGCTGCGCGGCACGGCGCTGCAGTCGGCCGCGACCGCCGTGATGGCCTTCGCGCCCAACGCCTGGGTCGCCGTGCCCGCGATGTTCTTCGGCGGCATGGCCTGGATCACGGTGGCCAACTCGCTCTCGGTGTCGGCGCAGCTCGCGCTGCCCGACTGGGTGCGCGCGCGCGGCATGTCGACCTACCAGATGGCGATCATGGGCGCGAGCGCGATCGGCGCCGCGCTCTGGGGCCAGGTCGCGACCGTGACCGACCTGCGCGCCAGCCTCGAGATCGCCGCGGCGAGCGGCACGCTGCTGATGCTGGCCGCGCTGCGCTGGGTCACCGACGTCTCGGCCGAGGAGCTCGACATGAGTCCCGCGCGCGCGGGCTGGGCCGCGGGCCCGCCCGCGGAGACGCCCGAGGAGACCGGCCGCGTGGTCATCACCATCGAGTACGTGATCGATCCCGCGCGCGCCGCCGCCTTCCACCTCGTGATGCAGCAGACCCGGCGCGCGCGGCTCGGCCAGGGGGCCATCGGCTGGGAGCTGCTGCACGACATCTCGGAGCCGGGCCGCTACGTGGAGCAGATCGTGGACGAGAGCTGGACCGACCACCTGCGCCGCTTCACGCGCGCGACGGCGGCCGACATGGCGCTGCGCGAGCGCCGGCTCGCGTTCCACGTCGGCGAGTCGCCGCCGGTGGTCACGCGCTATGTGGTGCGCCGCTAGATTTGACCGTCTGGTCGGTTTTGCCGGCCTGCCCCGGGGTGTGGGTTAGCACCTATCCCAAGTTTTTTTGACCGATCGGACAATTTAGCTCATCATCCCGCCCGTCGACCACGAGGTACCCCCGATGACATCCGCCCCCCTGCGCAGCCGCTTCTGGTCGGACCTGACCAGCGAAGAGTTCTCCCGCCTCGACCGCGAGCGCCTGATCGCCGTGCTGCCCGTGGGCGCCACCGAGCAGCACGGGCCGCACCTGCCGATGTCGACCGACACGGCCACCATCGACGGCATGGTGCAGGCCGCGCTGCCGCACCTGCCCGACGAGCTGCCGGTGCTGTTCCTGCCGACCGTGGCCTACGGCAAGAGCAACGAGCATTCGCGCTACCCGGGCACGCTCACGGTCTCGGCCGCCACGCTGATCGCGATGTGGACCGACATTGGCGCCAGCGTCGCGCGCGCCGGCGTGCGCAAGCTGGTGCTCTACAACAGCCACGGCGGCCAGATGAGCGTGATGGACATCGTGGCGCGCGACCTGCGCGAGGCGCACGGCATGATGGTCGTGGCCGCCAACTGGTACACCCTGGGCCTGCCCGAGGGCCTGTTCACCGCGCACGAGGGCCGCCACGGCATCCACGCCGGCGACCTCGAGAGCTCGGTCATGCTGCACCTCGCGCCCGGCCACGTGCGCGCCGACCGCTTCGAGAACTTCCACTCGATGACCGAGGACCTCGCGGCCGAGAACAAGTTCCTCTCGATCACGCCGAGCGGCAAGCTCGGCTGGCAGATGCACGACATCAACCCGATGGGCGCGGCCGGCGACGCCACCCGCGCCACGGCCGAGAAGGGCGCCGCGGTGCTCGACCACGTGGGACGGCGCTTCGTCGAGCTGCTGCACGAGATCGACCGCTTCCCGCTCGCGCGCCTCGCCAACACGCCGGCATGGCAATGAACGCATCCACCGCCGCCACGCCCCTGGTCAGCCTGCGCCAGGTCGGCAAGCGCTTCGCCAACGGCACGCTGGCGCTGCAGGACATGACGCTCGACATCGGCGAGCACGACTTCATCAGCTTCCTCGGCCCCTCGGGCTGCGGCAAGAGCACCGCGCTGCGGCTGATCGCCGGGCTGACCCGGCTCAGCGCGGGCGAGATCCAGTGGACCGGCGCCGCGGCCAAGGACGGCCGCAGCGACCGCGACCTCGGCTTCGTGTTCCAGGAGCCCACGCTGATGCCCTGGGCCAAGGTGTTCGACAACGTCTGGCTGCCGCTCAAGCTCGCGGGCACCGGCCGCGACGCGGCGGCGCCGGTGGTCGAGCAGGCGCTCGAGATGGTGGGCCTGTCGCGCTTCGCGGGCGTCTACCCGCGCGAGCTCTCGGGCGGCATGAAGATGCGGGTGTCGATCGCGCGCGCGCTGGTCACCCGTCCGCGCCTGCTGCTGATGGACGAGCCCTTCGCCGCGCTCGACGAGATGACGCGCATCAAGCTCAACAACGACCTGCTCGCGATCTGGCGCGAGCACCGCTTCTCGGTGGTGTTCGTCACGCACAGCGTCTACGAGTCGGTGTACCTCTCGAACCGCATCGTGGTGATGGCCGCGCGCCCGGGCCGCGTGATCGACGAGATCCGCGTCGACGAGCCCTATCCGCGCGGCGAGGATTTCCGCACCTCGAGCCGCTACAACGCCTACTGCACCGCGGTGTCGCGCTCGCTGCATGGAGCCCTGCATGACGTCGATCACTGAGCGCCCCGCCGCCGCCGCGCCCGCGGCCGAAGCCGCCGCGCCCTCCGCCGAGGCGCTGCGCGCGCACGAGGACCGCGCGCGGCGCCGCGAAGCGATGCTGCGCATCGCGGTGCCCGCGGCGGTGATCGTCGCGCTGCTGCTGCTCTGGGAATGGACCGTGCGCGCCAACGGCATCCCGCACTACATCCTGCCCGCGCCCTCGCTGATCCTGAAGACGCTGGTCGACAACTGGGGCACGCTCTCGAGCGCGCTGTGGTTCACGGTGCGGCTCACGCTGCTCGCGCTGGCGGCCGCGATCGTCGGCGGCGTGCTGCTCGCGATCGCGTTCGCGCTGTTCAAATGGGTCGAGATCGGGCTGTTCCCGATCGCGGTGATCCTGCAGGTCACGCCGATCATCGCGATCGCGCCGCTGATCCTGATCTACGTCTCGAGCACCACCGCGGCGCTGCTGCTGTGCGCCTGGATCGTGGCCTTCTTCCCGATCCTGTCGAACACCGTCGTGGGCCTCAAGAGCGCCGACAGCAACCTGCGCGACCTGTTCCAGCTCTACAAGGCCTCGCCCTGGCAGACCTTCCGCCACCTGCTCGCGCCGAGCGCGCTGCCGTACTTCATGGCGGGCCTGAAGATCGCGGGCGGCCTGAGCCTCATCGGCGCGGTGGTGGCCGAGTTCACCGCGGGCACGGCCGGCAAGGAGACCGGGCTCGCCTCGCGCATCCTCGAATCGAGCTTCCGCACCGAGATCCCGATGATGTTCGCGGCGCTGCTGCTGGTGTCGCTGCTCGGCATCGCGATCTTCATCGTGTTCGCGGCCCTGTCGCGCCTGGTGCTCGGCCACTGGCACGAAAGCGAGATGCGCCGTGAACGCTGAACACCCGGCGCGCGCGGTCGACTGGGACGCCGTGCGCGCGGACCTGCGCGGCCTCAACCTCGTCACCGCGCCCGCGCAGCGCAAGCAGCTGTCGAAGGACTTCTACTGGTACAGCCCGATCCTCACGGCGCAGCTCGCGGGCTGCGTGGCCGACCTGGTGGTGAAGGTCAGCACCGAGGACGACGTGCGCCAGGCCGCGGCCGCGGCCGCGAAGTGGAAGCTGCCGCTGACGGTGCGCGCGGGCGGCACCGGCAACTACGGCCAGTGCGTGCCGCTCGAGGGCGGCATCGTGCTCGACGTGACGCAGATGTGCCGCGTGCTCGACATCCAGCCCGGGCGCATGCGCGTGGAGGCCGGCGCGCGCATGCACGACATCGACCTCGCGGCGCGCGAGACCGGGCAGGCGCTGCGCATGTGGCCCTCGACCTGGCACGTGGCCTCGATCGGCGGCTTCATCGCGGGCGGCTTCGGCGGCATCGGCTCGTTCCGCCACGGCATCCTGCGCGACCCCGGCAACCTGCTGCGCGCGCGCGTCATGACGGTGGAGCGCACGCCGCGCGTGATCGAGCTCGCCGGCGACGAGATCCAGCAGGTGCACCATGCCTACGGCACCAACGGCGTGATCCTCGACGTCGAGGTCGCGCTGAGCCCGGCCGTCGAGTGGGTGCACTGCACGGTGCTGTTCGACACCTACCGCGGCGCGCTCGACTTCGGCATCGCGGCCGAGGCGCCCACGCTCGACATCTTCCTGCTCTCGACCGTGGAGGCGCGCTTCTCGCCCTACTACACGGCGATGCGCGACCGCTTCCCGCCCGACCGGCATGCGGTGTTCGCGATGGTCGCGCCCGAGTCGATGGCCGCCTTCCGCGCGCTCGCCGAGGCGCGCGGCGGCATGATCTCGGTCGCGGGCACCGAGGCCGAGCTGCTCGCCCAGGGCCTGCCGCCGGCCTACGAATGCGCGTTCAACCACACCACGCTGCAGGCGCTCAAGGCCGACCGCGGCTGGACCTACCTGCAGGTGGCCTACGCCCAGCCCTTCGATCCGGCGGTGGTCGAGCGCCACCTCGCGATCTTCGGCGACGACGTGCTGCAGCACCAGGACTTCGCGCGCGCGGGCGGCCAGTGCGGCACCTTCGGCATCCTGCTCGTGCGCTGGAAGGGCGAGGCCCACCAGTACGAGGTGATCCGCGAGATCGAGTCGCAGGGCGGCTGCAAGATCTTCAACCCGCACGTCGTCACGATCGAGGACGGCGGCATGAAGACCATCGACACGCAGCAGATCGAGTTCAAGAAGCGCAGCGATCCGATGGGCCTGATGAATCCGGGCAAGACGCGCGGCTGGTCGCCCGAGATGGCCGTCGAGCGCTGAACAGCGCGGCCGAAAAGCTTTAGGCTTCGCGTCCCGACCTTTCCCGAACAACCACCTGAGGAGTTCCGTTCCATGCGCATTCCCGCCTTCTCCCTCCGCCCGCTGGCCCTCGGCCTCGCGCTCGGCGCCTTCGCCTTCGCCGCCGAGGCGCAGGAAAAAGTGGTCTTCGCCACCAACTGGAAGGCGCAGGCCGGCCACGGCGGCTTCTACCAGGCGCTGGTCGACGGCACCTACAAGAAGTACGGCCTCGACGTCGAGATCCAGCAGGGCGGCCCGATGGTCAACAACCGGCCGATGCTGCCGGCCGGCAAGATCGACTTCCTCATGACCGGCAACCTGCTGCAGTCCTTCGACAACGTGAAGAACGGCGTGCCCACGGTGGTGGTCGCGGCCTTCTTCCAGAAGGACCCGCAGGCGATGTTCGCGCATCCGGGCCAGGGCTTCGACACCTTCAAGGACATGGCCAAGGCGCCGGTCGCCTTCATCGGCAAGGACGGGCAGTTCAGCTTCTGGCAGTGGATGAAGTCGGAGCACGGCTTCAAGGATTCGCAGCTCAAGCCCTACACCTTCAACGTCGGCCCCTTCCTCGCCGACAAGAAGTCGATCCAGCAGGGCTACGCGATCTCCGAGCCGCTGTCGATCAAGGCCCAGGCCGGCTTCGACCCGGTGGTGCAGCTCCTGGCCGACAACGGCTTCTCGACCTACTCGACCACCATCGAGACCCGCGCCGACCTGGTGAAGAACAAGCCCGAGACCGTGCGCAAGTTCGTCGAGGCCTCGATCATCGGCTGGAACAACTATCTCTACGGCGACAACAAGGCCGCCAACGAGATGATCGCCAAGCTCAACCCCGACTCGCCCGTGGCCGCCTCGCAGGGCTCGATCGAGCTGATCAAGAAGATGGGCATCGTCGACAGCGGCGAATCGCTCACCAAGGGCATCGGCGCGATGGACGAGGCGCGCGTGAAGGACTTCTACGACAAGATGGTCAAGGCCGGCCTCTACAAGCCCGGCGAGATCGACCTCTCGAAGGTCGTGACCACGCAGTTCGTGAACAAGGGCGTTGGCCTGGACGTGCGCAAGAAGCTCACGGGCAAGTAAGCGCGCCTTCGATTCATCTTTTTTTTCCCGCGGGCCGCGCGGGGCTTGCGCCGGGGTCAGATGCCGGCGCCTGGGTTGCCATAAGGCACTGCGCGGCTCTTCGTTCCTGGGCTCTGACCCCGTATCGCCGGCATGCGCCGGCGGACCGGCCCTCTCATGAAAACGCTCGTCGTTCATTGCCATCCGAACCCTGACAGCTTCAACCACGCGCTCTACCGCACGGCGCTCGCCGCCCTCGAACCCCGCCACCAGGTCCGGGCCATCGACCTGTACGCCGAGGGCTTCGACCCGACGCTCACGCGCGAAGAGCGCATCGCCTACCTCGACAACCCCGGACTGATCCGCGAGCGCGTGAAACCCCACGTCGACGCACTGCTCTGGGCCGAACACCTGGTGTTCGTCTACCCGACCTGGTTCCACGGCCCGCCCTCGATGCTCAAGGGCTGGCTCGAACGGGTCTGGCTGCCCGGCGTGGCCTTCCTGCCGGCCGAGCGCAAGGGCCAGCTCGCGAAGTCGGGCATGCGGCACATCCGGCGCCTCACGGTGGTGACCACGGGCGGCTCGCCGCGCTGGTTCGTGATGCTGATCGGCGACCCGGGGCGGCGTCTCTTCACGCGCGCGCTGCGGGCGCTGTTCGCATGGCGCTGCAAGGTGACGTGGCTGCAGCTGCACGACATGAACGCCGTCACCGCGCACGACCGCACGCATTTCATCGAGCGCGTCGCGCGCAAGCTGCAGAACATCTGACAGGAGGAACCCACGCCATGAGCCTCGAACGCACCCTCACCGTCCGCGTCGAACGCATCGCGCGCCAGACGCCCGAGATCCTCTCCTTCGAGCTGGCCCACCCCTGGGGCCGGCCGCTGCCGGACTACGAGGCCGGTGCGCACATCGACGTGCACATGCCCGGCGGGTTCTCGCGCCAGTATTCGCTCGCGCGCGCGCCCTCGGACGCGAGGCGCTACCTGATCGGCGTGAAGCGCGAGGCCGCGAGCCGCGGCGGCTCGGCCTCGATGCACGAGCGCGTGCGCGAAGGCGACCTGATCGCGATCAGCGCGCCGCGCAACACCTTTCCGCTGCGCGCGGAAGCCACGCACCACCTGCTGCTCGCCGGCGGCATCGGCATGACGCCGCTGCTCGCGATGGCGCAGGTGCTCGCGGCGCGCGGCGCGCCGTTCACCTTCTGCGTCTTCGCGCGCAGCGAAGCGCACCTCGCCTTCGCCGAGGCGCTGCGCGAGCCCGCGCTCGCGCCCCACCTGCGGCTCCACCTCGACCAGGGCGACGCCTCGCAGCGCATCGACCTGCGCGCGCTGCTCGCCGAGCGGGCGCCCGGCGCGCAGCTCTACGTCTGCGGCCCCGCGGGCTTCATGCAGGCGGTGCGCGAAGCGGCCGCCCACTGGCCCGAGGACGCGCTGCATGCCGAGTACTTCGCCGCGCCGGCCGACGCGGGCGCCGCCCCCGGCGCGCCCGTCACGCGGAACCTCGCGCGCCCCGGCCTCCCGGTGCCGGGGGCGGCCGACCCCACCCCGGTCGCTGCGCGGCCCCACCTCGGCCGCCACATCCCGGTGTCGTGCCAGCAGGGCCTGTGCGGCACCTGCGTGGTCGAGGGCGACGGCGCCGCCGCCGAGCACCGCGACTTCTGCCTCACGACCAGCGAGCGCCGCCACAAGGTCGCGCTGTGCTGCTCGCGCGCGAGCGGCCTCGAGCTGGAACTGGCGCTGTGAGCGAACGCCCGGGCGCCGCGAGCGGGGACCCCGGCGAGGCCGAGGCGCCCGCCACGCGCGGGCGCTCGCGCAAGTACACGCAGGTGCTCGGCCTGATCCACCAGGCGGCGATCGAGGTGTTCGCGAGCGAAGGGCTCGCCGGCGCCTCGACCCAGGCCATCGCCGACAAGGCCGGGCTCTCGAAGGCCCAGCTGCACTACTACATCGAGAGCAAGGAGGCGCTCTACCGGCAGATCCTGCAGGACATCCTCAACGACTGGATCGTGGTGTTCGGCTTCGCCGACGAGGCCTTCGGCCCGCGCAAGGTGCTCGGCGACCTGATCCACCGCAAGATGATGTTCTCGTTCGAGCATCCGCTGCGCTCGCGCATCTTCACCGCCGAGATGATGCGCGGCGCGCCCGTGCTCGGCGGCATGATGGACACGAGCAAGCAGCGCACCGACCAGGCGGCGGCCGTGATCCGCAACTGGATGAACCAGGGGCTGATGGACCCGGCCGACCCGATGCTGGTGCTGTTCCACATCTGGGCCGTGACGCAGTTCTACGCCGACCATGCGACCCAGGCCGCGTACTTCCGCGACACCGCGCAGCAGGGCGCCGAACGCGACCAGGAGCGCGACCGGCGCTACCTGATCGAGCAGGTCACGGCCTTCCTGCTGAAAGGCGCGGGCGTCAGATGACGCGCGGCTGCTGCGGCAGGTACATGGTGGCCTCGACCTCCACCAGCACCTCGTCGCCCGGCAGGAAGCGCGACACCTCCACCACCGTGCTGACCGGCGGCTCGCCCGGATAGAACAGGCCGCGCACGCGGTTGTAGAAGGCGTAGTGCGGCAGGTGGCGGAAGTACTGCACCAGCTTGACCACGTCCTCCATGGTGCCGCCGTGCTCGGCCGCGATCTCGCGGATGCGCTCGAGCACGAACCAGCTCTGCGCGACGATCGGCGCCTCGAAGACGTCGACCGACATCTGGCCGGTGGCGTAGCCCAGGCCCTGCAGCGCGGCGCGCGCCGCGTCGGGAATCGCGTCGTAGCCCGCGACCGCGCGGCGCGTGGCGGGGTCGACGGCGACCACGCCGCTCAGGAAGACGAAATCGCCGACGCGCTTGGCGGCGGCATAGTTGGCCATCGGCGTGCCCATGCTCATGATGTTGGCTCCAGGAGTCGACCGGCGCGGATCACGGTGCGTTCGCGCCCGCGCGGTCCGATGAGTTCGTGTTCGCCCGACGCCGCGAGCACCACCAGGTCCGCGGGACAGCCGGGCGCGATGCGCCCGTCCCAGGCGAGCCCGAGGGCCCGCGCGGGCGCGACGGTGATCGTGTCGAGCCAGTCCCCGGCCGGCGCGAGATGGGCCATCTGCACGCCGAGGCCGAAGGTCTCGAGAAGGTCGTAGCTGCCGTAGGGATAGAAGGCGTCCTGCACGTTGTCGGTCGCCAGGCTCGCACGCAAGCCCCGTGCCGCCGCCTCGCGGATGCGCGTGATGCCGCGCGGCACCGGCGTGCGGTCCCAGGCGCCCTGCAGGTAGAGGTTGGTGGTCGGCAGCGCGACCAGGTGGAGGCCGGCGCCCGCGCACAGCGCGAGCGTCTCCTGCGCCACCGCGTCGTCCTGCACCGCGAGCGAGCAGCAGTGGCCGCAGACCACGCCGCGGTGGAATTCGCGCGCGCGCATCAGCTGCGCGATGCTGCGCAGGCCGCTCGCGTCGGCGTCGAGCCCCTCGTCGACGTGGAAGTCCAGGCCCAGGCCATGGGCCTCGGCGAGATCGAACACGCGGCCGAGCTTGTGCAGCAGCCCGTCGTTGCGGTAGATGAAGGCGCCGAGCGTGCCGCCGGCGCGCTTCACCTGCCGCGCGATGCGCTCGCCGGCCTCGAAGTCGGCGAACAGGTCGAGCGGCGTGAGCGAGACGAACTGCAGCTCGATGCGGCCGCGCCATTCGTCGCGCAAGGCTTCGAACACCGCGAGCGCGGCCGGCGCCTCGGGCTGCACCCAGTCGATGTGCGTGCGCAGCGCGCGCGTGCCGGCGCGCCAGGCCTCGTCGAGCGCGCGTTGCATGCGCAGGCGCAGGGTCTCGCCGGTCCAGCCCGCGCGGTGGCGGTCCATGCGCGCGATGGCCGTGAACAGGTCGCCCTCGGCCGCGCCCACGTCCTGCACGGTGTAGTTCTTGTCGATGTGCGCATGCGCCTCGACCAGCGCGCTCAGCAGCGTGCCGCGGGCCTGCACCTGCGAGGCGCTCGGCACGACGGCCTGCACGCGGTCGCCGGCCAGCGTCACGTCGAAGAGCTGCGCCTCGCCCGCCCCGTCCGCCGCGAAGCCGCGCAGCCGCGGCGGGATGCGCAGCGACGCGAGCTTCATGCCCGCTGCTGCTGCTGCTGCTGTTGCCGGCGCGCGCGCAGCCAGCCGAGCCCGGCCGAGGTGCCGCCCGGCTCGCTGCCGCGCCGCGGCCGGTATTCGCAACCGACCCAGCCCTGCCAGCCGCCCTGCGCGGAGAGCTCGTCGATCAGGTCGAACAGGTAGGTGTAGTTCTGCTCGCCGATGTCGGGCTCGTGGCGCTCGGGCACGCCCGCGATCTGCAGGTGGCCGACGCGGCCGGTGGGCAGGTACTTGCGCAGCTTCATCGCGACGTCGCCCTCGACGATCTGGCAGTGGTAGAGGTCCATCTGCACCTTGAGGTTGGGCGCGCCGACCAGGTCGAGGATCTCGTGCGCATGGTCCTGGCGGTTGAGGAAGAAGCGCGGGATGTCGCGCGTGTTGATCGGCTCGATCAGCAGGTCGCGCCCGGCCTTCGCGGCCTCGGCCGCGGCCCAGCGCAGGTTCTCGACGTAGACCGGCTGCACCGCCTCGCGCTCGCGCCCTTCGGGCACCAGGCCGGCCATCACGTGGATGCGCGGGCAGTCGAGCGCGACCGCGTAGTCGATCGCCTTCGCGATGCCTTCGCGGAACTCGCTCTCGCGCCCCGGCAGGCAGGCCAGGCCGCGTTCGCCGCGGTCCCAGTCGCCGGGCGGACCGTTGAAGAGCACCTGGCGCAGGCCGTGGGCCTGCAGCCGCGCCGCGAGCTCGCGGCGTTCGTAGGGATAGGGAAACAGGTATTCGACGGCCTCGAAGCCGTCCTTCGCGGCGGCTTCGAAGCGGTCGAGGAAGTCGAGCTCGGGGTAGAGCATCGAGAGGTTGGCGGCGAATTGGGGCATGGCGTGTTTGTACTCCTACCAGCGCGCGCCGAAGGCGCGGCGCAGTTCATCGATCGCGTCGGGGCGAAGCGGCGCGGGCGCGGCGCCGCCCGTCAGGAGGCGCAGCTTCGCGGTCTCCTCGAGTTCCTCGAGCACGGCCATCGCCGCGGCCGGGGTGTCGTGCCAGACGTTGGGGCCGAGCCGCTCGAGCATCACCGCGCGGATCGGCGTGCCGGCCGCGCCGTAGCGCGCGATCGCCTCGGCCACCCGCTCGGCCGCTTCGGGCGCGCCGGGCCGATGGTAGGGCACGAGCGGCACGTGGCCGACCTTCATGACGAAATAGGGCGTGAGCGCCGGCAGCAGCTCGTCGCCCTGCGGGGCCAGGCTCAGCGCCACGCAGTGCGTGCTGTGCGTGTGGATCACGCAGGCCGTGCCCGCGTCGAAGGCGCTCGCGGCCGCATAGATGCGCATGTGCAGCGCGATGGTCTTGCTCGCGCGGTCGCCGCCGGTCTGCCGGCCCTGGGCATCGAGCCGCGCGAGCCGCGCGGGATCGAGGAAGCCCAGGCAGGCGTCGGTGGGCGTGATCAGGAAGCCGTCGTCGAGCCGCACGCTGATGTTTCCGGCGGTCGCATGCACGTAGCCGCGCTCGAACAGGCTGCGGCCGACGCGGCAGATCTCCTCGCGCGCTTCGGCTTCGGTCATGCCAGGACCTCGAAGGCCTTGGTGAAGAAGTCGTCGCTGCCGAAGTTGCCCGACTTGAGCGCGATGTGCACGGACGCGCCGTCCGCCACGCCGGTGCGCGCATGGCACCACGGCACGCCCGGGTCGATCTGCGGGCCGATCTGCATCTGGGCGATGCCGAGCGCCTGCACGCAGGCGCCCGAGGTCTCGCCGCCGGCCACCACGAGCTGGCGCACGCCGCGCTCGACCAGCCCGCGTGCGATCGCGGCGATGGTGCGCTCCACCATCGCGCCGGCCTCCTCCACGCCGAGCCGGCCCTGCACCGACTTGACCGCGCCGGCCTCGGCGGTGGAATAGACCAGCACCGGGCCCTGCTCGACCAGCGGCGCGGCCCAGGCCAGCGCCTCGGCCGCGACGTCGACGCCGGCCGCGATGCGCAGCGGATCGATGGCCATGGCGGCGCCGCCGCGCTGGATGAAGTCGAGCACCTGCCGGTTGGTCGCGAGCGAGCAGCTGCCCGAGACCACCGCGCGGCGCCCGCGCGCGGGCGGCAGCGCGCTGGCCTGCGACGACGGCGCGAGGCCGAAGTTCGCCGGCAGCCCGATCGCCACGCCCGAACCCGCCGTGACCAGCGGCATGCGCGCGAGCGCCGGCCCGAGCCGCAGCAGGTCGTCGTTCGAGACCGCGTCGACGATCGCGATGCCCACGCCCTCGGCCTGGAGCTGCGCGATGCGCTCGGCGATCGCCGGCGCGCCGCGCGCCACCACCGCATGGTCGATCAGCCCCACGCGGCGCCGGCACTGCGCCTGCAGCACGCGCACCAGGTTCGGGTCGGTCATCGGCGTGAGCGGATGGTTCTGCATGCCGCTCTCGTTGAGCAGCACCTCGCCCGCGAACAGGTAGCCCTTGAAGACCGTGCGCTTGTTGTCGGGGAAGGCCGGCGTGGCGATCGTGAAGTCGCAGCCGAGCGCCTCCATCAGCGCCTCGGTGACCGGGCCGATGTTGCCCTGGGGCGTGCTGTCGAAGGTGGAGCAGTACTTGAAGTAGATCTGTCGCGCGCCCTGCGCCTGGAGCCAGCGCAGCGCCTCGAGCGACTGCGCGACCGCCTCGGCCGGCGCGATGGTGCGCGACTTGAGCGCGACCACCACCGCGTCGACATCGGCGTCGAGCACGCCCGCGGGCACGCCGATCGTCTGCACCACGCGCATGCCCGCGCGCACGAGGTTGTTGGCGAGGTCGGTGGCGCCAGTGAAATCGTCGGCGATGCAGCCGAGCAGCAGCTTCGCGGCCATGGCGTCAGCCCTTCAGCGGCAGCTTCACCGCCTGCGGGTTCTCACGCACGTAGTCGGCGAGGATCGCATCGAAGCTGGCGTCGGGCGCGAGGCCCAGCGCTTCGGCGCGCGCGGCGTGGATGCGGCTCGGCCAGCTGGTGACGATCTTCGCGATCGCGGCATCGGGTTCCCAGTCGATCAGCGCGGTGGCCGCCGGGCCCGCGACGCGCTCGAGCGCGGCGGCCATCTCGCGCACCGTGGTGGTCAGCGCGGGCAGGTTGACGGCCGTGCGCGCGCCCCATTCGGCGGCGCTCGCGGTGGCCGCGCGCACGATGCCCGCGACGGTGTTGCCGGGCGAGGCCAGCGCCACCGCGGTCTCGGGCGCCACCGGGCAGCGCGCGCGCGCGCCCGCGAGCGGTTCGCGCAGCATGCCGCTCAGGAAGCTCGAGGCCGCGCCGTTGGGACGGCCCGGCCGCACCGAGACCGTCATCAGGCGCACGTTGCGGCCCTGCACGAAGCCCTTGCGCGTGAAGTCGGCCACCAGCTGCTCGCCGATGAACTTCTGGATGCCGTAGCTGTTCTGCGGCGTCGGCAGCGTCGTGTCTTCGATGATGGCGGGCAGGCGCTGCTCGGGCGAATCGCCGAACACCGCGACCGAGCTGGAGAACACGAACACCGGCGCATGGCCCGCACGGCGCGCCGCTTCGAGCAGGCCGCGCGTGGCGTCGAGGTTGCTGCGCATGCCGAGGTCGAAATCGGCCTCGCACTCGCCGCTCACGGCGGCGGCGAGGTGGAACACGAGCTGCGTGTCCGCGATCGGCAGCGCGCCGTTCGCGAGCTGCTCCAGCAGGTCGCCCTGCACGAACTGCACGCGCGCGTCGGCCGCCAGGTCGGCGGGCGGCGGCACGCGGTCGGCCAGGGTGATGCGCGAGACGGGCTGCGCGGTCGAGCCGGCCAGTGCGAGGCTGCCGCCCGAGAGCAGCGTGCGTGCGAGGCGGGCGCCCAAGAAGCCGCAGCCGCCGGTGATGAGGATGTTCATGGTCGTCTTGTCTTTCGTGTTCGTTCTAGAGCGCGGGCAGGAAGCGCAGCAGCGCATCGGCCACCGCCTCGGGCGCCTCGCGCTGCGGGAAGTGGCCCACGCCGTCGAGCAGCTCGCGACGGTAGGGGCCGCTGAAGAAGCGCTCCTTGCCGGCCGAGGTGTCGGGATGATTGCAGGAATCGGCCGCGCCGTGCAGCACCAGCGTGGGCACCGAGAGCACCGGCGCGGGGTTCAGCGCGGCATCGTCGGCGGCGTAGTGCGGGTCGCCGGGCGCATGCCCCCAGCGATGACGGTACGAATGCACCACCACGCGCGCCCAGTCGTCGCCCTCGAAGGCGGCGGCGGTGGCCTCGAACTCGGCGGGCTCGTACCAGCCGGCCGGCGCCCAGGTGTCCCACATCATCCGCGTGAAGGCGATGCGATCGTCATGCACGGTGCGTTCGCCGCGCGGCGTGGCCATGTACCAGTGGTACCAATAGTTGCGCGCCTGCGCGAGCGGCATCGGCTGGTCGGGCGCATTGGTGCCGTAGCCGACAGACAGCAGCGCGAGCGCGCTCGCCACGCCGGGCTGCAGCCCGCAGGCGTTGGCCACGGCGCGCGCACCCCAGTCATGGCCGACGAGCGCGGGCTGTCGCAGGCCGAGCGCGTCGACGAATTCGAGCAGGTCGCGCCCCAGCGCCGAGAGCTGTCCGCTGCGCGGCGTATCCGCATGCAGGAAGGTCGTCGGCGCGAAGCCGCGCAGCGCGGGCAGCAGCACGCGCCAGCCGGCGTCGGCGAGCCGCGCGGCCACGCCGTGCCAGCAGCGCGGGCCGTCGGGCCAGCCGTGCACCAGCACCGCGGTGGCCCTGCCCGACGGGTTCCATTCCTCGTAGCCGATGCGCAGCAGCGGCGTGTCGACGAACTTGAGCGTCGCGCCGCTCACGGCGTCGTCCCCTTCGGCCCCGGCACCTCGATGCCCGGGAAGATCTTGATGACGGCGCTGTCGTCCTCGCGCGCAAACCCTGCCGTCGACGCCTGCATGAACATCTGGTGCGCGGTGGACGACAGCGGCAGCGGGAACTTGGTCGCGCGCGCCACGTCGAGCACCAGGCCCAGGTCCTTCACGAAGATATCGACGGCCGACAGCGGCGTGTAGTCGCCCGCGAGCACGTGCGCCATGCGGTTCTCGAACATCCAGCTGTTGCCCGCGCTGTGGGTGATGACCTCGTACAGCGCCGCGGGGTCCACGCCCTCGCGCAGCCCCAGCGCCATGGCCTCGGCCGCCGCCGCGATGTGCACGCCGGCCAGCAATTGGTTGATGATCTTCACCTTGCTGCCCGCGCCCGCCTTGTCACCCAGGCGGTAGACCTTGGCGGCCATGGCGTCGAGCACCGTGCCGGCGCGCGCGTAGGCGGCGGGCGTGCCGGCGGTCATCATCGTCATCTGTCCGCTCGCGGCCTTCGCGGCGCCGCCGGAGATGGGCGCGTCGAGGTAGAGGATGCCGAGCTTTTCAAGACGCGCCTCGAGCGCCACCGACCAGTTCGGGTCGACGGTGGAGCACATCACGAACAGGCTGCCAGGCTTCATCGACGCGGCGCAGCCGGGCACGGTGCCGTCGCCGAACAGCACCGACTCGGTCTGCGCGGCATTCACTACCACGCTGACCACGATGTCGCACTGCGCGCCGAGTTCGGCCAGCGTGGCGCAGGCCGTGCCGCCCTCGCGGGCGAAGGCTTCGGCGGCCTCGCGGCGCACGTCGAACACATGCGGCGCATGGCCCGCGCGGCGCAGCGACTGCGCCATGCCGGCCCCCATGGCGCCCAGGCCCACGAGGCCGATGACGGGGGTGGTGTTGCTGGAAGTCATGCAGGAGTTCTTTCTGTTTCGTGGGTCAACGATTCACGAGTTGCTTCGGTGTGAACCACACCGCGATGGCGCCGAGCACCAGCGCACCGGCCAGCACGTACATGCCGATCTGCGTGCTGCCCGTGAGGTCCTTCAGATAGCCGATGAGGTACGGGCTCACGAAGCCCGCGAGATTGCCCACCGAGTTGATGGCGGCGATGCCCGCGGCGGCGGCCGTGCCCGTGAGGAATGCGGTGGGCAGCGACCAGAAGAGGGGCGCGCAGGTCAGCACGCCGGCGGCCGCGAGCGAGAGGAACGCCAGCGACACGGCCGTGTTCTGCGTGTACGAGGCCGCGACCGTGAAGCCCACGGCGCCCATCAGCGCGGGCACGATCAGGTGCCAGCGGCGCTCGCGGCGGCTGTCGGCGCTGCGGCCGAAGAGGTTCATCGCGACGATGGCGCAGAGGAAGGGAATGGCGCTGAGCAGGCCGATGTTCAGGTTGCCCTGCACGCCGGTGGCCTTCACCAGCGTGGGCAGCCAGAAGGTCAGTGCGTACTGGCCCATGACGAACGCGAAGTAGATGAAGGCCATCCACCAGATGCGCGCGTCGCGGAACACGCCGGCCACCGAGTGCGGGCCTTTCGCGCCGTGGGCAGCGTCGCTCGCCACCTCGCGCTGCAGCAGCGCCTTTTCCTCGGCGTTCAGCCAGCGCGCCTGGGCGATGCCGTTGTCCAGGTACAAGAGCACCATCACGCCGATGAGCACGGCGGGGATGGCCTCGATGAGGAACATCCACTGCCAGCCGCTCATGGCCGAGACGCCGTGGAAGCTGTCCATGATCCAGCCCGACAGCGGATTGCCGAAGATGCCCGCCACCGGAATCGCCGACATGAACACCGCGATGATCCGTGCGCGCCGGTGCGCCGGGTACCAGTGCGTGAGATAGAGGATCACGCCCGGATAGAAGCCCGCCTCGGCCAGCCCGAGCAGGAAGCGCAGGATGTAGAAGCTCGTGGGCGTCTTCACGAACATGAAGCAGGCCGAGAGCAGGCCCCAGGTGATCATGATCCGCGCGATCCAGATGCGCGCGCCCACGCGGTTGAGCAGCAGGTTGCTCGGCACCTCGAATAGGAAGTACCCCAGGAAGAAGATGCCGGCGCCCAGGCCGAACACGGTTTCGCTGAAGCCCAGGTCCTGGCCCATCTGCAGCTTGGCGAAGCCGACGTTCACGCGGTCGAGGTATGCGATGACGTAACAGAGCATCAGGAAAGGCACGAGGCGCCAGAACACCTTGGAATAGGCGCGCTTTTCGAGCGCGGCGTCGGCCGCGTCGGCCGGCATCGCGCCGGCCTCGAGGAGGGAGGAAGTCATCGGAAGAAGGAAGTCTCGCTATTTGTCAGGTCATCATACAAATCCGACTTTGTGGGATCGTTGCGGGTAAACCCGCACATCGATGAATCTGCAGCGACTTTCTGGTGTCCGGGTGTTTCGGCCCGCGGCGGGCACGGTCAGCTACCCACGGGCCAGCCTTCGACCAGCGGCCGCGCCAGCCGCGCGCCTTCCTGTTGCCAGAACGCCGGGTCGGCCTGCTCGATGCGGCGGATCGCGTTGTCCATATGACGCTTGGCGGCTTCGCGTGCGGCCAGCGTGTCGCCGGCCTCGATCGCATCGACGATGCGCGCATGCTCCTCGGCCACCTCGCGTGCGAAGTCGGCGCGACGCGCCTCGTTGGCACGCGTGACGCGCGTGGCGCCGTGCAGGAACTGGCGCAGGTACTGCAGCGTGCCGAGCAGAAAGGGATTGCGCGCCGCCTCGGCGATGGCGCGATGGAAGCGCACGTCTTCCTCGGCGCCGTTGCCGCCCGCCGCGACCGCGGCATGGAGCGCCTCGATCGCAGCTCGGATGCGCGCGACGTCCTCGGCCGTGCGGCGCTCGGCGGCGAGCGCCGCCACCTCGGCCTCGAGCGCTCGGCGCAGCTCGACCATCTGGATCACGGCTTCACGCGAGGCCACATGCGGCATCTCGAAGCGCAGCGGCTCGACACCGGCGGCGCGCACGTAGACACCGCTGCCCTGGCGCGAATCCACCAGTCCCAGCGACTTGAGCCGCGAGACCGCCTCGCGCACCACGGTGCGGCTGACGCCGAACTGTTCGGCCAGCGCACTCTCGGTCGGCAGGCGATCGCCCTCGGCCAGTCGGCCGCTGCGAACCTCGGCCGCGAGCGCATCGGCCACCTGGTCGGCCAGGCGGACGGCGGGGGCGAGGGTCTGGAAGCGTGCGGTCATGGGACGGGAAGATGGCCTGCGACTCTAACGCAGGCCCGCATCACCGCCGACGCTCAGCGCAGCTCAGCCGAGCGCATGCCGCGCCGCCCGCGCGATGCTCTGCGCATCCACCCCGAAGAACCCGCGCAGCGCCGCGCGCGTGTCGCTGCGCCCGAAGCCGTCGGTGCCGAGCGTGATGTAGCGCCGGCCTTCGGGCAGGAAGGCGCGCACGCTCTCGGGCAGGGCGCGCACGTAGTCGGTGGCCGCGACGATCGGCGCCTGGCCAGCGCCGAGCTGCCGTGCGACGAAAGGCAGGCCCGGTGCGGGGTCGCCCGCGAGCGCGCGCTGCTCGCAGGCGAGGCCGTCGCGCGCGAGTTCGCTCCAGCTCGTGACGCTGAACACCTCGGCCTCGATGCCCTCATCGGCCAGCAGTTGCGCGGCCTGGATCACTTCGGTGAGGATCGCGCCCGAGCCGAGCAGCGTGACCTTCCCGCGCTCCTTCTTCGTCGTCTTCGCGCCGGCCGGCGCGTAGACGCCGAAGCGGTAGCAGCCGCGCAGGATGCCCTCTTCCGCGCCCGCGGGCAGGTCGGGCTGCGCGTAGTTCTCGTTCATCAGCGTGACGTAATAGAACACGTCCTGCTGCTCGACCATCATCTCGCGGATGCCGGCATCGACGATCACCGCCATCTCGCCCGCGAACGCCGGGTCGTAGGCCTTGCAGTTGGGAATGGTCGCGGCCACGAGGTGGCTGCTGCCGTCCTGGTGCTGCAGGCCTTCGCCGCCGAGCGTGGTGCGGCCCGAGGTGGCGCCGAGCAGGAAGCCGCGCGCGCGCTGGTCGGCCGCGGCCCAGATCGCATCGCCCACGCGCTGGAAGCCGAACATCGAGTAGTAGATGTAGAACGGCAGCATCGGCAG
>CBHTTS010000080.1:0-18734 GCA_966095775.1 uncultured Variovorax sp.
GCCACCGTGATCTGCTGGCCCAGCACCGCGCGCACCGCGAGCTCGAAGCCGTCGAGCGTGCCCGGCACGCGCAGGCCGTCGCCGTGCGGGAAGGCGGCATGCAGCGCGGCGTTGATCGCCATCGGCTCGGCGTCGAGGTCGAGCATCGCGCGCACGCGGCTGATCACGATCGGCAGGACCGCGGCGAGCGAATCGCTGACCGAGAGCAGCAGCTGCTCGCGCTCGGCATCGAAGCGCAGCTGCAGCCAGCCCGCGTGCGCGCGCCCGTCGTGCTGCACGCGCAGGGTGCGCGCGAGCCGCGCATGCGCGGCGCCGCTGCCCTTGGCCGGCAGCGTGCCGTCGGCCGCGGCGGCGACCTCGACGCCCTGCAGCGCGCGCCGGGCGAAGAAGCCGAGCATCGCCGGCACGTCGTAGGGCGGGCGGAAGCCCAGCCGCACCTCGATCGCGCGGCCGTCGCCGCCTTCGGTGCCGCCCGCGCGCCGCAGCGCGCTCGGGTTGAGGCCGTAGTGCTCGAGGAAGGCCGCATTGAAGCGGCGCACGCTCGCGAAGCCGCTCGCGAGCGCGACCTGCGTCATCGGCAGCCGCGTGTCGGCGATCAGTTGCTTGGCCGCGAGCAGGCGCCGCGTCTGCAGGTACTGCAGCGGCGAGACGCCGAACTGCGCCTCGAAGATGCGCCGCAGGTGGCGGTCGCTCACGCCGAGCCGCGCCGCGATCTGCGCCGCGCCCGGGCCTTCGCCGGCCCAGGCGTCGGGCTCGTCGATCAGCCGCGCGGCCTGCAGCGCGAGGATGCGCGAGGCGTCCTCGGTGGACCAGCTCGCCGCGCGCGGCGCGAGCTCGGGGCGGCAGCGCAGGCAGGGGCGGAAGCCCGCGGCCTCGGCCTGCGCCGCATGGCGGAAGAAGCGGCAGTTCTCGCGCCGCGGCAGCTTCACGCGGCAGACCGGGCGGCAGTAGATGCCGGTGGAGGTCACGGCCGTGAAGAAGCTGCCGTCGAAGCGCGCATCGTGCGTCTTCATCGCCAGGTAGCAGGCGTCGCTCTCGAGCGCGTCGGTGGAGGCGGGGGCGTTGGGCATGCGTCGATGATATGGTTTCGAGTGGTTTCAACTGGCCGTTTTCGGACATGTGGCCGCCGGAGCGCTTGCCTACAATGGCCCGGTCTTCAAAACCGATAGGAAACGCCTCTTCATGCAACTCAGTGCGTCGATCTTCAAGGCCTATGACATCCGCGGCGTCGTCCCTTCCACCCTCGATGCCGAGGTCGCGGAAGCGCTCGGCCGGGCCTTCGGCAGCGCCGCGCGCGCCGCCGGCGAGAAGGCGGTGGCGGTGGGCCGCGACGGCCGCCTGTCGGGACCGTCGCTCGCCGAAGCACTGATCAAGGGACTGGTCGCCACCGGCATCGAGGTGATCGACGTCGGCGCGGTCACCACGCCGATGCTCTACTTCGCGGCCCACACGCTCTGCACCAGCGGCATCCAGGTCACGGGCAGCCACAACCCGAAGGACTACAACGGCTTCAAGATGGTGCTCGCGGGACGCGCCATCTACGGCGACGAGATCCAGGGCCTGCGCAAGGTCATGGAGGCCGGCAGCGCGACGCTCGCGCCCGGCGGCAGCGTGCGCCGGGTCGACGTGACCGAGGCCTACACCGCGCGCATCGTGGGCGACGTCAGGCTCGCGCGTCCGCTCAAGATCGTGGTCGATTCGGGCAACGGCATCGCGGGTGCCTCGGCGCCGGCGATCTTCCGCGCGCTCGGCTGCGAAGTGACCGAGCTCTACAGCGAGGTCGACGGCAACTTCCCCAACCACCACCCCGATCCGAGCAAGCCCGAGAACCTGCGCGACCTGATGGCCGCGCTGGCGGCGGGCGACGCCGAGCTGGGCCTTGCCTTCGACGGCGACGGCGACCGCCTCGGCATCGTCACGAAGGACGGGCAGAACATCTTCCCCGACCGCCAGATGCAGCTGTTCGCGAAGGACGTGCTCTCGCGCGTGCCGGGCGGCACCATCGTCTACGACGTGAAGTGCTCACAGCGCCTGGCCCCGGCCATCGAGGCCGCCGGCGGCAAGCCGATGATCTACAAGACCGGCCATTCGCTGATCAAGGCCAAGATGAAGGAGATCGATTCGCCGCTGGGCGGCGAGATGAGCGGCCACATCTTCTTCAAGGAGCGCTGGTTCGGCTTCGACGACGGCACCTACGCGGGCTGCCGCCTGCTCGAGATCCTCAGCAAGACGCCGAACGCGAGCGAGGCGCTCAACGCGCTGCCGACCAGCTTCTCGACGCCCGAGCTCAACGTGAAGTGCGCCGAGGGCGAGCCGCACGCGGTGGTCGCGAAGCTGGTGGCCGACGCGACGTTCGCCGCGCCCGCGGTGGTCTCGACGATCGACGGCCTGCGCGTCGACTGGCCCGACGGCTTCGGCCTGATCCGCGCCTCGAACACCACGCCGGTGCTGGTGTTGCGCTTCGAGGGCCAGACCGACGCGGCGCTGCGGCGCATCGAGGCCGAGATGCTCGCGCTGCTCAAGACCGTCAAGCCCGACGCCACGCTCGCCGAAGCGGCGCACTAGGGCCGGACATCGAACCGTGCGTTCGCTCGCGCTGCGCCTCTACGGCGCCTTCACCACCCTCGTGCAGCCGCTGGTCCGCCGCAAGCTGCGGCGGCGCGCGGTCGCGGAACCGGGCTATGCCGTGGCCGTGGAGGAACGCTTCGGCCACTACGACGAGGCGGTCACCGGCGAGGGCCAGTGCTGGGTGCATGCGGTCTCGCTCGGCGAGACGCGCGCGGCCGCGATCCTGATCGCGGAACTGCGGCGCCAGTACCCTGGCATCCCGATCCTGCTCACGCACGGCACCGCGACCGGCCGCGAGGAGGGCGCCAAGCTGCTCCAGCCCGGCGACACGCAGGTCTGGCAGCCCTGGGACACGCCGGGCGCGGTGGCGCGCTTCCTCGATCGCTTCCAGCCCCGCATCGGCGTGCTGATGGAAACCGAGGTCTGGCCCGTGATGGCCGCCGCCTGCGCCGCACGCCGGATTCCGCTGGTGCTCGCCAACGCGCGCCTCAACGAGAAGTCCCTGGCCGCGGCCGAGCGCCTCGCGTGGCTCGCGCGGCCCGCCTACTCGGCGCTCGCGGCCGTCTGGGCCCAGACCGAGGCCGATGCGCACCGGCTGGTCTCGCTCGGCGCCAAGGTCGCCGGCATCTACGGCAACCTCAAGTTCGATGCCGCGCCCGATGCGCGCCAGCTCGCGGCCGCGACCAAGCTGCGCGAGCGCCTGCCCAAGCCGATGGTGGTGCTCGCGAGCTCGCGCGACGGCGAGGAGCGCATGCTGCTCGAGGTGCTCAAGCGCTTCGGCGCCACCGAACCGGTGCCGCCCGAGCAGGGCGCGATCCGCTCGATCGCCAAGCGCGTGCACGACGTGCAGTGGATGATCGTGCCGCGCCATCCGCAGCGCTTCGACGAGGTCGCCGCGCTGATCGAATCGCAGGGCTTCGCGGTGGCGCGCCGCAGCGCCGCGGGCGAGCCGGCCGAGGCCGAGATCTGGCTCGGCGACTCGCTCGGCGAGATGGCGCTCTACTACGGCCTCGCCGACGTCGCGCTGCTCGGCGGCAGCTTCGAGCCGCTCGGCGGCCAGAACCTGATCGAGCCGGCGCCCTGCGGCTGCCCGGTGTTAATGGGGCCCTCGACCATCAACTTCCCCGCGCCCGCGCAGCTCTCGCACGCGGCCGGCGCCTCGCTGCGCGTGGAGAGCATGGAGCAGGCCGTGACCGCGGCGCTCAAGCTGGTCGAGAACCCCGAGCGCCGCGCCGCGATGGCGCAGGCCGCGCTGGACTTCTCGTCGGCCAACCGCGGCGCCGCCGAACGCACCGCGGCCGCGGTGCTCGCGATCGCGCAGGCTGCGGACCCGGTGCTCGCGAGCGAGCCGCTGCCGCTCGACGACGCGCGGCCCGAGCCGACGCTCGACTAGGACGCCCGCTTCAGCGCGTGGGCGGATTCAGAATCACCGGGGGCGGCGGCGCCGTCGGGATCGTGGGCGCGGGCGGGTTGAAGGGCTGCACCGGCACCGGCGGCACGACCGGCACGCTGGGCGGCGTGACCGGCACCGCGGGCGCGGTCGCGGGCCGCTCGCCGAGGGACGGCGCGCCTGCAGAGGTGCCGTTCTTCGCCAGCGTGGCGTTGATCGCGTTCAGGTCGTCGACCGTCAGCGTGCCGTTGGCCTGGCGCAGCTTGAGGTTGCCCAGCAGCACGTTGTAGCGCGCCTGCGCGAGGTCGCGCTTGGTCTGGTAGAGCTGGCTCTGCGAGTTGAGCACGTCGATGTTAATGCGCACGCCGACCTGGTAGCCGAGCCGGTTGGCGTCGAGCGCGCTCTGGCTCGAGGCCTCGGCGGCTTCGAGCGCCTTCACCTGCCCCGCGCCCGAGACCAGGCCCAGGTAGGCCGCGCGCGTGGCCTGCGCCACGCTGCGGCGCGTGCCCTCGAGCACGCTGCGCGACTGGTCCTCGAGCGCGAGCGTTTCCCTGATGCGGTTCTCGGTCGCGAAGCCGGCGAACAGCGGCAGGTTGAACACCACGCCCACGGTCGCGGCGTTGACGCGCGTGCCGACCGTGCTGGTGCTGGTGCCGTCGGGATTGCGCGTGACGTTGTAGCCGAGGTTGGCGTCGAGCGTGGGCTTGTGGCCCGCCTTGGCCTTCTCGGTCTCGAGCCCGGCCACGTTCACGCCGAGCCGCGCCTGGCGGATCGCGGGATGCACTTCCTCGGCCTGCGCGACCCAGGCCTCGATGTTGGCCGGCGTCGCGACCGGCAGCACCACGGGCTGCGCGAGCGGCACCGGCACGCTGCCGGGGCGGCCCACGAGCTGGTCGAGCACCACCTTCTTCACCTGCAGGTCGTTCTCGGCCGCGATCTCCTGCGCCGTCACGAGGTCGTAGCGCGCCTGCGCCTCGCGCGTGTCGGTGATGGTCGAGGTGCCGACCTCGAAGTTGCGCTTGGCCGAGGCGAGCTGCTCGCCGACCGCGACCTTCTGCGCGCGCACCAGCGTCAGGCTGTCCTGGCTCGCGAGCACGTCGAAGTAGGCCTGGCTCACGCGCACGATCAGGTCCTGCTCGGCCTGCAGGAACACCGCCTCGGCGATCTCGGCCTGGCGCTTGCCCTGCTCGTAGGTGGCCCAGTTCGCGGGCCGGTACAGCGGCTGCGTGGCGTTGATGCCGATGTTCTGCGTGCTGAAGTCGCGCGGCGTGGTGGTGCCGCGGCCGGCGCCCGTGAGGGTCTCGATGTCGAGGTTGCTGCGCGACGCGCCGGCCGTGAGCCCCACGGCCGGAAGGATGCCGGCCTTGGCCTGCGCGGCGCGCGCGAGATTCGCCTCGTATTGCGCGCGCGCGCCCTGGTAGGAGGCGTCGAAGCCGCGTGCCGATTCGTAGAGTTCGCTCAGCGTCTGGCCCTGGGCCGGCAGTGCGAGCAGTGTCGCGATGGCGCTCGCGAGTGCTGCGGAAAGAGGCAGAAGCCGGGGCCTGGGAGGCATTGAACGTCCTTGGGGAGGGTTGGAGATTCTTCGCTGGCCGCCCTCAGTACCTGGGCACCGAAGGATCGTGCTGGGCCGACCAGGCATCGATGCCGCCGGCCACGTTGGCGAGTGCGGGATACCCGTTCTGGCTCAGGAACATCGCGACGCGCTGGCTGCGCGCGCCGTGGTGGCAGAGGCAGGCGATGCGCTGCTCGGGGTCGAGCTCGGCGAGGCGCGCGGGGATCTCGTTCATCGGGATGGCCACGAGCGTGAAGCCCTGCGGCGCGACGCTCGCGGTCTGCAGCTCCCAGGGCTCGCGCACGTCGAGCAGCACGGGCGCCGCGTCGGGGTCCTGCGCGAACCAGGCGGCCAGCTCGGCGGGGCGGACTTGGTCGATCATCCGGTGCGGCCTCGGTTCAGAACGAGAAGCGCGAGGGCTCGGGGAAGTTCAGCAGGCGCGGCGCCACCGTGTCCCAGGGCTGGATGGTGTCCCACTTGCTTTCGCTCGTGCGCGTGACGAAGTGGGCGCGCATCATCGGCTCCTCGCCGACGATCGCGGCGAGCCGGCCGCCGACCTTGAGCGAACCCAGCAGGTTCTGCGGGATGCGGGCGACCGAGCCGCTGAGCACGATCACGTCGAAGCTCGGGCCGCTGGGCAGCGGCACCGCGCCATCGGCGTTGCGCACCTCGACGTTGGCGACGCCGTTCTGGCGCAGCGTCTCGGCCGCGCGCGCGGCCAGCGCCGGATCGATCTCGAGCGTGAGCACCTGGGCCGCGCGGCGCGCGAGCAGGGCGGCCATGAAGCCGGAGCCGGTGCCGATCTCGAGCACCGACTCGTGCGGCTTGACGTGCAGGTCCTGCAGCATGCGGGCCTCGACCTTGGGCGAGAGCATGACCTGGCCGGGCACGCTGCCGTCGCCGAGCGGGATCTCCATGTCGAAGAAGGCCAGCGCGCGGTGGGCGGGCGGCACGTAGTCCTCGCGGCGCATCTCGCCGAGCAGGTCGAGGATTTCCAGATCGAGCACATCCCAGGGCCGGATCTGCTGTTCGATCATGTTGAAGCGCAGGCGCTCGATGTCGGGGGTGGTGTTCATGGAGGGCTTTTCCTTCCTTGTGGGGCTCAGGACAAACCTTCAATTCTAGGTGGCGCGGATGTCGCCCGCCTGACCCCGCCCGTGCGCGCAAGCTTCATGCCGGGCCCCCGGAGCGCCGCGCGAGGCCGTGCAGCACGGTCTCGGCCTGCGTCGCGATGAACTTCTCGGGATCGAGCGGGACCTCGCCGTCGACGCAGATCATGGCCGAGTGCTTCCAGAGCATCAGGAAGATCATCGGCGCCACCACCGCGTAGATCGCGTGGTCGATGTCCACGGGCGCGAACTCGCCGCTGTCGATGCCGCGCTGCAGGATGCGCCTGAGCAGCTGATGGCCGGGGCGGACCACCTCGCGGCGGTAGAACTCGGCGAGCTCGGGGAAGTTGGCGCCCTCGCTCATCATGAGCTTGGTCAGGCCCGAGGCCTGGGTCATGCCCACGCGCTCCCACCACACCCGCATGCAGTAGCGCAGCATGTCGGAGGTCGAGCCCTCGAAGGTCTCGAACTCGTGGTTCCATTCGGAGAAGCGGCCGCTGAGGTTCTCGACCACGACGGCCTTGAAGAGCTCCTCCTTGCTCGGGAAATAGAGGAACAGGGTGCCCTTGGAGACGCCCGCGCGCGCCGCGACCTCCTCCGAGCGCGTGGCCGCGAAGCCCTTCTCGACGAACAGATCGAGCGCGGCCGCGAGCAGCTCGCCCGGACGCGCCTCCTTGCGGCGCTCGCGCTTGGCGCGCACCGGGCAGATCTTGTCGGCAAGGGAGCGGGGGCTGGGCATGAGATTAATGACTCGCGGGTTAGTAATGTAGTGACCGCCATCCGGCCCGTCAAGCCGCGACAATATCGGGTTCGCTTTTTCCGCTGCCGCCCTCCGTGCACTCCGTTTCCACCGCCCCGCGCCGTCCGGCCCTGCCGGCGCGCCTGCTCGCCGCCATGCTGGTGGTGGCGCTGTGGTTCGCTGGCACGCTCGGGCTGATGCACCGCTCGGTGCACCTGCAGGGGCTCGCGCCCGCGGCCCAGGCGCATGGCCATGTGCAGGGCCACGGCCACGCGCAGGGGCACGACGCCGCGCATGCGCCGCACGGCCTCGCGAAGCTGTTCGGCGTCCACTCCGATGCCGACTGCCGGCTCTACGACCAGCTCTCGCACGGCGCGGGCCTGCCCGGGGTGCCGGTGGTCGTGCTGCCGGTGCTGCCGCCCGCGGCCAGCTTCGCCTTCCTGCAGGGCGAGGCGCTGGCGCGCTGGGTCGCGCTGTTCGACGCGCGCGGCCCGCCTCCGGCTCGCTGAATCCCCCGTGTCCGACGGCTGCCCCCGCCATGGCGGGGCCGCGGCCGGTCGCCCCCTGGTTCAACGAGTGTCCCCATCATGATTCCCAATTTCCGTCGCAACGCCATCGGCGCTGCCGTTCTTTCGCTCGCCTCGTTCGCGGGCATGGCCCAGACCCCGCCCGCCGCCGGCGCCGAAGCGCAGCCCGCCGCCGCGAGCCTTCCCGAGATCGCCGTGACCGGCAACCCGCTCGGCGCCGCCGACCTGATCGCGCCCACCGCCACCGTGTCGGGCGAGCGCCTGCTGATGCGTTCCGAGTCGACCCTCGGCGGGACGCTCGACGGCCTGCCCGGCGTCAGCAGCAGCTACTTCGGCCCGAACGCGAGCCGGCCGATCATCCGCGGCCTGGACGGCGACCGCATCCGCATCCTGCAGAACGGCGGCGGCCTGTCCGACGTCTCCGCGCTGAGCTACGACCATGCGGTGCCGGTCGACGCGCTGGTCACCGAGCGCGTCGAGGTGCTGCGCGGCCCCTCGGCGCTGCAGTACGGCGGCAGCGCGGTGGGCGGCGTGGTCAACGTGATCGACAACCCCATCCCGACCGAGCCGATCGAGGGCTTCGGCGGTCGCGCCGACTTCGGCTACGCCACCGGCAACAAGGAGAAGAACGGCGGCGTGCTGCTCGAGGGCGGCAACGGCCGCGTCGCGCTGCACGTCGACGCCTTCAGCCGCGACTCGAAGGACGTCTCGGTGCCGATCGACCTCGAATGCGCCAAGCCCGGCCGTCCCTGGCTCGCGCGCCGGATCTGCAACTCGGCCAACGAGGCGCACGGCGGCGCGCTCGGCGGCACGCTGTTCTTCGACCAGGGCTGGATCGGCGCCTCGGCGAGCACCTACCGCAGCAACTACGGCACCGTGGCCGAGGACGACGTGAGCATCGGCATGAAGTCCGACCGCTACGCGCTCGAGGGCGAATGGCGGCCGGGCGGCTTCATCACGAGCGTGCATGCCAAGTTCAGCCACACCAACTACCGCCACACCGAGTTCGAGGGCCGCGAGCCCGGCACCACCTTCTCGAGCCTGGGCAACGACCTGCGCATCGAGGCCCGGCACCGGAAGATCGGCAACCTCGAGGGCCTGATCGGCTTCAGCAGCGAGCGCAACCGCTTCGCCGCGGACGGCGAGGAAGCCTTCGCGCCGCACAGCCGCACGCGCGCCGACGCGCTGTTCCTGCACGAGGAGCTCGGCACCTCGTGGGGCCGGCTGAGCTTCGGCGCGCGCACCGAGAAGGTCCGCGTGACCTCGCTCGGCTATCCCGACGATCCGAGCGTGACGCGCTTCGCCATCGGCGAGCGCAGCTTCAATCCGCACAGTGCGGCTCTCGGCGCGCTGGTCAACCTCACGCCGCAGTGGCAGCTGACCTCGAACCTCGCCTACACCGAGCGCGCGCCGAAGGACTACGAGCTGCTGGCCAACGGCCCGCACGTGGCCACGGGCGCATGGGAGGTCGGCAACCCGACGCTCGACAAGGAGAAGTCGACCGGCTTCGACCTCGGCGCGCAATGGAAGTCGGGCCCGAACACGGCGCGCGTCAACGCCTACGTCACGCGCTTCCGCAACTACATCGGCCTCACGGCCTCGGGCCGCGCGCGCGACGAGGAGGGCGAGGTGGTGACCGATCCCGAGGCGACCGACACGCTGGCCGAGTACCTCTACGGCGGCGTGCGCGCGCGCTTCACCGGCATCGAGGCCAACGGCAATCTGCGCCTGCTCGGCAGCGACGGCTTCGCGCGCATGAGCGACGCCGGCACGCTCGACCTCGAATGGCGCGGCGACGTCGTGCGCGCCAAGAACCTCGACACCGGCGAGCCGCTGCCGCGCATCGCGCCGCTGCGCCTCGGCGCCACGCTGGCCTACGGCAACGGTCCGTGGACCGCGCGCTTCGGCTTCGACTACAACGCGGCCCAGCGCCGCGTGCCGAGCGTGGGCGCGCGCGAGACCGACGCGTACACGCTGTGGAACGCCTCGATCGCCTACCGCATGAAGGTGCAGCGCGCCAACCTGACCTGGTATGCGCGCATCGACAACATCACGAACAAGCTGGCCTACAGCCCGACCTCGATCCTGACGACCACGGTCTATCCGGCCGCGCCGCTGCCGGGGCGCACGCTGAAGGTCGGGCTGCGCGTGACGTTCTGAGCGGGGGGCGCGGGACGCTGGGCTATCCTCGCCCGGTGAATTCCTTCGTCATCTCGTCGCTGCTGCCGGTCGTGCTGCTGATCGCCGCTGGCTATCTCGCCGGCCGGCGCCGCTGGATCGGCAACGCCGCGGTCAAGGACCTGTCGAACCTGATCTTCCTGCTGCTCGCGCCCGCGCTGCTGTTCCGCGCGATGAGCACGGTGCGGGTCGAGGAATTGAGCCTGAAGCCCGTGGCGGCGTACTTCGTCGCCTCGGGCCTGCTGTTCGCGGGCACGCTCGCGCTGCGCGGCTTCAACCGTTCGGCGGCGGTGATCGCGCTCGCCAACACCTACAGCAACACGGTGATGATCGGCATCGCGCTCGTGGGCCTGGCCTACGGCGCGCCGGGCATGGTGGTGCTGCTCACGCTGATCTCGCTGCATTCGCTGGTGCTGCTGACGAGCGCGACCGTGGTGCTCGAACTCGCGGTGGCGCGCGAGCAGCAGCAGGCCGGGCAGGGCGCAGGCGGCAAGCCGCATTCGATGGCCGGCACGGTGCTGCGCGCGCTGCGCAACGCCATCATCCATCCGGTGCCGATGCCGATCATCGCGGGGCTGCTGTTCGCGCAGACGGGGCTCGCGATGCCCGCGTTCATCGACAAGCCGATCCAGCTGCTCGGCCAGGCCTTCGGTCCGGTGGCGCTCGTGATGGTGGGCATCACGGTGGCGCTCACGCCGATCGGCCGCCACTGGCGCGGCGCCCTCGTGCAGGCGCTGGTGAAGAACCTGCTGCACCCGCTGCTCGTGGCCGGCATCGGCCTGCTGCTCGGCGTGCGCGGCATTCCGCTCACGGTGATGGTGGTGGCGGCGGCGCTGCCGATCGGCGCCAACGTCTTCCTGTTCTCGCAGCGCTACCGCACCTCCGAGGACCTCGTGACCGCCAGCGTCGCGATGTCGACCGTGCTCGCCCTGGGCACGCTCACGCTCGTGATGACGCTGGTGCAGTGGCTGCCCTGAGCCGCGACGCCGCTCGGTAGCGCCCGGCACCCGGTGCCCTATGCCATTCGGCAGGGTGGCCGTTTGGCGAGATGGCGCGGCGCGTTTGCCAATTTACAGTCCTGCGCTGATGAATCACCAGGCGCGGTCTTCGCCGTTTTCCGCCATGGCGCCGATCGCGATGGTGATGGCGCTGTGGGGTGCCGCGCCGCCCGCGGCGGCGGACGCCAAGCCGTGCCGGACCCCCTGCCTGTCGCCCGACGCGCAGCCCGCGAAGCCGGCCGAAGCCGCGCCGCCGCGCCCCACGCCCGCGGCGAAGCCGGCGCAACGGCCCCGCCCGCAACCGACCGTGGCAGCGGCACCGCCGCCGCCCGCGGTGGAGGTCGCGAAGCGGCCCGCGCCTTCGAAGCGCTGCACCGACATCAACATGCGCGCGGCCGTGGGCGAGCCGGTGTCGGACGAGGACATGAAGATCTTGAGGAGCCAATGCTGATGACGATGAAGACCCCCGATCCCCTGCGGAGGGCGCTGCGCGCATGGACGCTGTGCGCCGCCGCGCTGCTCGCCGCCGCCTGCGCGCACCGGCCCGCGCCGAGCCCGGCGATGCCGTTCGACCAGGCCGTGAACCAGGCGGTCGACGACCTGATCGTGCAGACGCAGAAGCTGCCGGCCTTCCTCGCCAAGGTGGAGTCGACGATCAAGCAGAGCCGCATCGTGATCGACCCGCTGCTCGAAGGCTCGAGCGGCCAGCAGACCGAGGTCACGCGCGTGGCCGAGCAGCGCATCGTGCAGCGCATGCAGGCGCAGTTCAAGCAGTTCACCGTCACGCCGTTCAACAACGCCGAGATCGAGCGCGCGCAGTACGTGCTCAACGGCACGCTGGTGCGCGACAAGGACGCGACCGACGGCCGCTACCGCCTGAACCTGGCGCTGACCGAGATCAAGAGCGGCGTGGTGGTCGCGCAGTCGGTGGCGCGCATCAGCGACGCGAGCCTGGACACGCGGCCCACCGCCTTCTTCCGCGACAGCCCGGTGAACGGCAAGGACCGCGGCGTCGAGGGCTACATCCGCACCGCCGAGACCCAGCCCGGCAACGCGGCCGACGCGCTCTACCTCGAGCGCCTGCCGACCTCGACCGTGTTGCAGGAAGCCACCGCAGCCTACGAGGCGGGCCGCATGAGCGAGGCGCTCGCCCGCTACGAGGCCGCCGCGCGCCGGCCCGACGGGCAGCAGCTGCGCATCTACAGCGGGCTCTATCTCACGCAGGCCCAGCTCGGCCGCACGGCCGACGCCGAGAAGACCTTCGGCACCATCGCGCGGCTCGGGCTCGAGACCAACAACCTGAGCGTGAAGTTCCTGTTCAAGCCCGGCTCGACCGACTTCATGCCCGACCCGAAGATCAGCGCCGCCTACCCGATGTGGCTGCGCCAGATCGCGCGCCAGGCGGCGCAGATCGACTCGTGCGTGGTGGTCACCGGACACACCAGCCGCACCGGCTCGGAGGCGGTCAACGAGCGCCTGTCGCTGCAGCGCGCGATCTACGTGAAGAACCGGCTCGCGAGCGAGGCGCCGGCGCTCTCGAAGAAGCTGCGCGAGTCGGGCCTGGGCTTCCGCGAGAACATCGTGGGCACGGGCGCCGACGACGCGAGCGACGCGCTCGACCGTCGCGTCGAATTCAAGGTCGCGCCCTGCGAGGCTTGACGCGCGCGCTCAGGGCGCGAGCCGCTCGCGCACCCAGGCGCCGTCCTCGAGCCGGTAGCGCAGCCGGTCGTGCAGCCGGCTCTTGCGGCCCTGCCAGAACTCCCAGCGGTCGGGCACGAGCCGGAAGCCGCCCCAGTGCGGCGGACGCGGCGGCGAGAGCATGTGCCTCGCCGCGGCCGCCGCGGCGTTCTTCACCAGCACGTCGCGGCCGCTGATGACCTCGCTCTGCGGGCTGGCCCAGGCGCCGATGCGCGAATCGAGCGGCCGGCTCGCGAAGTAGGCATCGCTTTCCTGCGCGCTCGCGCGCTCGACGCGGCCCTCGATGCGCACCACGCGCTCGAGCTCGACCCAGTGGAACTGCAGCGCCGCGTACGGATTGCCCGCGAGCTCGCGGCCCTTGCGGCTTTCGTAGTTGGTGTACCAGACGATGCCGCGCGCGTCGTAGCCCTTGATCAGCACGATGCGGCTCGAGGGCCGCAGGTCGCCGCCCACGGTGCTGAGCGTCATCGCGTTCGGCTCGGGCAGCTTGGCCTCGATGGCCTCGCCGAGCCAGCGCTCGAACTGCTTGAGCGGATCGTCCGCGCTGTGGGTTTCGTCGAGTTCGGCGCGCTCGTAGCTCTTGCGCAGCGCGGCCAGGCTTTCGGGGGTCAGGGGGGCGGTCATGGCGGCATTGTTGCGCATGCGGAGATACTCGGCGCATGACGACGACGAATGCGGCCACCGCCCCGATCGTGATCGTGCTGGCCTCGGGCCGCGGCGAGCGCTTCGTCGCGGCCGGCGGCACGGGCTCCAAGCTGCAGGCGCCGCTCGCGGGCCGGCCGATGCTCGACCGCACGCTCGACGCCGTGCGTGCGAGCGGGCTCGCGTGGCACCTCGAGGACGCGGGGCACCCGGGCATGGGCGACTCGATCGCGGCGGCCGTGCGCGCCACCGCCGGCGCCGCGGGCTGGCTGATCCTGCCGGGCGACCTGCCGCTGGTGCGGCCCGCGACGCTGCGCGCCGTGGCCGAGGCGCTGGGCGGCGCCGTGCAAGCAGTGCAGCCGAACCACCGCGGCGAGCGCGGCCATCCGGTCGGCTTCGCGGCCGCCTGCGGCGCGCAGCTCGCGGCGCTTCAGGGGCCGGCGGGCGCGGCCTCGGTGCTCAAGGCGCTGCGCGCGGCCGGTGCGGTGGTCGACCTCGCGCTCGACGACGAGGGCATCGTGACCGATGTCGACACGCCCGAGGCGCTGGCGCGCGCCGAAGCGCTCTGGCGCGCGCGCGAAGGGGACGGGCTCAGCGCCGCGTGATCACCGCGCAGGCCGTGCGCGGGCCCGAGTTGCCGGCCGGCTGGGTCGTGAAGTCGTCGCGGTCGCGGTGCACCACGAGCGCGCGGCCGACCACGTTGTTGGGCGCGCCCTCTGTGAGCGAGATCGTGTGGTTGTCGACGCTGAAGCGCGCGACGCCGTTGGCGTCGGCCACCAGGCTCGGCATCTCGCCCGCGTGGCTGCCCGGCGCGCCGAACTTGCCGTGCGTGCCGCCGCTCGGGTTGAAGTGGCCGCCCGAGGCGTTGCCGTTGTCGCCGCAGTCGCCCTTCTCGTGGATGTGGAAGCCATGCTCGCTGCCGGGCGCGAGGCCGCGCACTTCGCCCGCCACGCGCACGCCGTGGTCGAGCGCCGTGAAGGTCACCGTGCCGCGCGTGGGGTTGGGCGAGATCGCCGCGGTCGGCGCCAGCTCGGCGACGGCGCTCGGCCTGCCGCCCATCATGCTGCCGCAGGCCGAGAGCAGGGCGCTGGCAAGAAGGGTGGTGCCGGTGGCGAGAAGAAGACGATGGTTCATGGTTGTTCCTTGGACGATCCGGAGGATGGCTGGGGAGGGGAAGAGGAAGTGGGAACGTATACCGTAGGCGGCGGGGTCCCGCAATCGGACGGCGCCGCGGACGGGGTCTCGCCGTCCTGCGCCAGCGCCACCAGCCGCGCGAGCGCCGCGTCGTGGATCGCGTGCCGGCGCAGCTCGAGCAGCGTCTGGCGCGCGTAGTCGAGCGAGCTGCCGTAGCGGCCCACGGCGTGCGTGAAGATGTGGCGGTAGCGCTCGTCGCTGAGCTCGCCCGTGAAGTTGGGGCTGCGCCGCGAGAGCGTGAAGGCCAGCGCGCGCACCGGGCCCTCGGGCGTGCTGCAGCGCAGCCACTTGGGATCGTAGACGCCCGTGGGCATCTCGCGCAGCCAGAGCCGGCGCAGCGTCTCGAGGCCCTGGTTCGACGGCACGCGGAACACCATGCCGCGGCAGCTGCCGCCCGAGAGCAGTCCGAAGACCAGCCCCGGCGTCTGCACGCTGCCGCGGTTGACGCGGCTCCACATCTTGAGCGCCCGGTGCCAGCCGTGCACCCAGGCCGGGCGGCGCTCCGCGAAGTCGAACTCGGGGCGCCATATCAGCGAGCCGTAGCCGAACAGCCACAGGTCGTCGCGGCCGCCCCAGTCGGCGATCGCCTGCTCGAGCATGGGCTGCGGGTCGCGCAGCGGACGCGGCATCGGATCAAGTCCGGGCGGGCCCGGGTCCGACACGGGGGCTGGGGGGGTGACGCCTACAATTTCGCGATCATGGTTCACCGCACCATTATTTACCGGCCTCTTTCCTATGGAGAACGTCCGCCCATGAGCGACCACGACCAGCAGCAGAATTTCGTCCTCGGTTTCCTCGTGGCCCTGATCGCGCTGGTGCTGATGTTCGTGGTCGGCATCGCGTTCTGGCACCAGGGGCAGCGCGGCGGCGCGAGGCCCGCCGTCGCGGCGGTCGCGGCACCGCCCGCGGCGCCCGAAACCCACACCACCGTGGCCGAGGTGACCGAGACCGTGACGGTGGTGATCCCCGACGGCGCGAGCATCCGCGTCGGCGAGGGCGTGGTGAACTTCTATTTCGCGACCGGCAGCGCCGACCTCGCGCCCGGCGCGGCCGAGGCGCTGGCCATGGTCATCAAGGGCGTCGAGGCGGGCCGCAAGGCCGTGGTCTCGGGCTTCCACGACACCACCGGCGACCCGGCGCTCAACGAGCGCCTCGCGAAGCAACGCGCCGAGACGGTGCGCGACGTGCTCGTGGGCCTGGGCGTGCCGGCGGCCAAGGTCGACCTGCAGAAGCCGGCCGTCACGGCCGGTTCGGGCCACGACGCGGAAGCCCGCCGCGTCGAGGTCCGCCTGGTCGACTAGGGCGCCGGGACGCGATCGCCGCTGCGCGGCGCCTGCGGCGTAAATCCGTATCGCCGGGGTGGTGGATTTCCATCGGCCGCGATGCCGTCATGTTGGTACTATTGAATGCCAGGTCGGAAGTCGCCCGCGCGACAGCGGCGGCAGGCCGGCGGCGCCAGCGAAGAAATCCCCATGAGCACACATTCCACCGTCCTTGAGGTCACCGATCGCATTCGCGAACGCAGCCGGGGGACGCGCAGCGCCTACCTCGCGCGCATGAACGAGATCCGCCAGCGCGACCGCGGCGCCGACCGCATGGGCTGCGCCAACGTCGCGCATGCCGTGGCCGGCATTCCCGCCAACGACAAGTTCCGCGTCGTGGCCGAGCGCGCGCCGAACATCGGCATCGTCAGCGCCTACAACGACATGCTCTCGGCGCACGCGCCGTACCAGGGCTATCCGGACATCATCAAGCACGAGGCGCGCCGCCTCGGCGCGACCGCGCAGGTCGCCGGCGGGGTGCCCGCGATGTGCGACGGCGTCACGCAGGGCACGCCCGGCATGGAGCTGAGCCTGTTCAGCCGCGACGTGATCGCGATGGGCACCGCGGTCGCGCTCACGCACGACATGTTCGACGGCGCGCTGATGCTCGGCGTGTGCGACAAGATCGTGCCCGGCCTCCTGATCGGCGCGCTGCACTTCGGCCACCTGCCGACGGTGTTCGTGCCTGCGGGTCCGATGCCCTCGGGCCTGTCGAACGGCGAGAAGTCGAAGGTGCGCGAGCAGGCGGCCCAGGGCCTCGTGGGGCGCCAGGGCCTGCTCGAGGCCGAGATGGCGGCCTACCACACGCTTGGCACCTGCACCTTCTACGGCACGGCCAACAGCAACCAGATGCTGCTCGAGGCCATGGGCCTGCACGTGCCCGGCACCGCCTTCATCCAGCCCGGCGACGCGATGCGCGAGGCGCTCACGCGCGAGGCCGTGCGCACGGTGCTCGGCAAGGCGGGCGACAAGCCCTGGGCCTGTCCGCCGATCGGAGAAACGGTCGACGAGCGCTGCATCGTCAACGCGATGGCGGCGCTGCTCGCCACCGGCGGCTCGACCAACCACCTGATCCACTGGGTGGCCGTGGCGCGCGCGGCCGGCATCGTGATCGACTGGGACGACTTCTCGCGGCTGTCGGACGTGGTGCCGCTGCTCACGCGCGTCTACCCCAACGGCAGCGCCGACGTGAACGCCTTCCAGGCCGCGGGCGGCCCGGGCTTCGTGATCGGCGAGCTGCTCGACGCCGGCCTGATGCATGCCGACGTGCTGACCGTGCGCGCCGGCGGCATCCGCGAGTTCGCGAACATCCCGTCGCTCGAGGGCGACGCCAGGCTCGTCTGGCATGCCGCGGCGCCCTCGAAGGACGAGAGCGTGGCGCGGCCCGCCGCGAACCCGTTCAGCGCCACGGGCGGCCTCAGGCTGCTCAGCGGCAACCTCGGGCGCAGCGTGATCAAGGTCTCGTCGGTGCCCGACGACCGCCACGTGATCGAGGCCCCGGCGCGCGTCTTCGATTCCCAGGCCGCGCTGCAGCAGGCCTTCACGGCCGGCGAGCTCGAGCGCGACGTGGTCTGCGTGGTGCGCTGGCAGGGCCCGCAGGCCAACGGCATGCCCGAGCTGCACAAGCTCACGCCGCCGCTGTCGGTGCTGCAGGGCAAGGGCTTCCGCGTGGCGCTGGTCACCGACGGGCGCATGAGCGGCGCCTCGGGCAAGGTGCCCGCCGCGATCCACGTCTCGCCCGAGGCCGCGGCCGGCGGACCGCTCGCCAAGGTGCGCGACGGCGACCTGATCCGGCTCGACGCCGTGGCAGGCACGCTCCAGGTGCTGGTGCCCGACGACGAGTGGGCCGAGCGCGAGACCGCGACCATGCCCGAGGCCAAGCGCATCGCCGACGGCCACGGCCTCGGGCGCGAACTGTTCGCCGGCATGCGGCGCAATGCATTGACTGCTGAAGAAGGAGCCTGCACATGGCTATGACCCCCCAACTCACGGCGCTCGAGGTGATGCGCGATGCGCCGGTGATCCCGGTGATCGTGCTGCACGACGTGGCGCACGCCATTCCGCTCGCGCGCGCCCTCGTGGCCGGCGGCATCCGCATGCTCGAGGTCACGCTGCGCACGCCGCAGGCGCTCGAATGCATCGAGGCCATCGCGAAGGACGTGCCCGAGGCCGTGGCCGGCGCCGGCACCATCCGCAGCGCGGCCGACGCGCAGGCCGCGGCCCTCGCGGGCGCGAAGTTCGGCGTCAGCCCGGGCTACACGCGCGCCGTCGGCAAGGCCTGCCACGACCTCGGCCTGCCGCTGCTGCCGGGCGTGGCGACCGGCAGCGAGATCATGACCGCGCAGGAGGACGGCTACACCGAGCTCAAGTTCTTCCCCGCGATGCAGGCCGGCGGCCTCGCGATGCTCAAGGCCTGGCAGGGCCCGTTCGGCGACATCAGCTTCTGCCCCACCGGCGGCATCCACGCGGGCAACGCGGCCGAGTTCCTCGCGCTCGCGAACGTGGCCTGCGTGGGCGGCTCGTGGATCGTGCCGAACGACGCGATCCGCGACGGCGACTGGTCGCGCATCGAGCAGCTGGCACGCGCCGCGAGCCAGCTGCCGCGCTGACCATGCGCGCGGACTTCGACGCGAGCGACCTCAAGGTCGTCGCGTTCGATGTGTTCGGCACCGTGGTCGACTGGCACAGCGGCATCGCCGCCGAGGTCGAGCAGGCGCTGCCCGGCGTGGACGGCGCGGCCTTCGCGCTCGCCTGGCGCGCCGGCTACCAGCCGGCGATGAAGGCCGTGATGGAGCGCATCGCCGCGGGCGAGGGCGG
>CBHTTS010000081.1:0-18539 GCA_966095775.1 uncultured Variovorax sp.
CCGCTCAGCGCCACCGGCCGCGTGTTCGTGAAAAACCCGAACGGCGTGCTGTTCGGGGCGGGCGCGAGCTTCAAGGTGGGCGCCATCTTGGCCTCCACGCTCGCGCTCGCGACCAGCGACAAGAGCTTCATGGAGGGCGCGACGAACCTGGTGTTCGAGCGCGACAACGCGAACGGCGCGACGGTGCGCAACCTCGGCAGCATCCAGGCGAGCGGCGGCCCGGTGGTGCTGATGGGCGCGGGCGTGGGCAACGAGGGCACCATCGCCGCGGACGGCCAGACGGTCGCGCTCGCCTCGGGCCGCAAGATCACGCTCGACCTCGCGGGCGACGGCCTCACCAACATCACGATCGGCTCCGACGCGATGGCCAGCACGGCGTCGGTGGCGAACACCGGCGTGCTGCAGGCCGACGGCGGCCGGGTCGTGATGGTGGGTCAGTCCACCACCGTGGGCGAACTCGTGGTCAACCAGAGCGGCGTCGTGCGCGCGCGCAGCATGGGGCTGCGCAACGGCGAGATCGTGCTCGGCGCGGGCGCCGACAACGAGGTGCGCGTCGGCGGCACGCTCGATGCCACCGGCAGCGAGGCCGCGGGCGGGCGCATCGACGTCGCCGCCGGCCGCGTGCGCGTGGCGGGCGCCACGCTCGACGCCAGCGGCGACACGGGCGGCGGCACGGTGCAGGTCAAGGCGCTCACCGGCCTCGCGATCGCGCCCGACGCCACGCTGCGCGCCGACGGCCGCGCGGGCGACGCCGCGGGCGGCACGATCCGCATCGAGGCCGCGGAGGCCGCGAGCCTGCCGGGCGGCGGCGCGCCGGGCGCGGGGGCGCCCGGCCTGCACCTGTCGGGCACGCTCTCGGCCAACGGATCGGGCCGCGGCGCGGGCGGCCTCGTGGCCACGGGCGCGAGCGCGCTGGCGGTGGGCAGCAACCTGTCGGTCTCGGCCGCGGGCGGCGCGGCCGGCGGCGCCAACGGCCGCTGGGAGCTGCGCTCCGACAAGCAGATGGTGGTCTCGAAGGACGCGCCGGCCTACGACCCGGGCGCCTACATCAACGCCGCGGGCACCGCCTCGAGCCCGGTGCACGCGGGCGCGGTCGGCGCCGCGCTGGGGCGCCACACCGACGTGCTGCTGCAGAGCAACGCCGCCAACGCCGAGGGCGGGCGCGAGCGCTACGGCGTGCTCTTCGACACCGACAGCCAGGTCGTGAAGAGCCAGGGTCGCGACGCGTCGCTGCGCGTCGACTCGGCCACCGGCATCGGCATGACCACCGGCTCGGCGATCCAGTCGAGCGCGGGCGCGCTGCACGTGGACTTCAACGCCGACGCCTACGGCACCGTGCCCGGCGCGGGCGATGCGCCGCTCGCCGACGATACGAACATCGGCGCGCCGATCCGCCTCGAGGGCGCGACCATCGAGACCAACGGCGGCAACGTGCGCTTCTACGGCCAGAGCGACGCCGCCAACGGGCGCGCGATCGGCTTCGCGCCGCGCTTCGGCACACCCGTGGCGGGCGTCGAGGTCGTCGACAGCCGCATCTCCACCTGCGCGCCGGGCGCCGCGAGCTGCGGCAACGGCGGCAGCATCAGCCTGCGCGGGCAGGGCCAGACGCAGGTCGCGAGCGGCTTCTTCTCGGCCAGCGCCGGCGTGCTGCTGTCGAGCGCCGAACTGCTCACCGGCATCGGCGGCATCGGCGTGGACGGCGCCGGCGGCTTCATGGCCATGGGCGTCGAGGTCGGCCGCGCCGATCCCGACGACGCGCGCAGCCGCATCGCCTCGGCGAGCGGCGACATCGCGATCACCGGCCGCACGCGCGGCTGGACCGCGGGCACGGACCCGGTCGGCACCTTCGACTACACGCGCGCGGCCGGCGGCGTGGCGCTGCGCGACAGCGACGTCGGCACCGAAGGCAACGTCACGATCGAAGGCCGCGGCGCCAACCTCGACGCGCTGCTCGGCGACGCCGGCTTCCGCACGCTCGCGGCCTCGGCCACGATCAAGGCCTCGCACGGGGTGGTGATCGACGGCAGCGGGATCTCGGCCGGCAGCGGCCGCAGCCTCACGGTGCGCGGCACCATGGGCAGCGCGGGCCTGCAGCTCGACAGCCTCGGCGTGCCGGTGCCGCAGCCGCCGGGCCTGAACGAGAACCTGACGCCCGCGGCGGTCTGGATCCGCGCCGACGGCGGGGGCGGCGGCGGCAGCTTCTTCGTCGCCAGCGAGGGTGATGGCCTGCGCGCCGCCGGCGGCCAGGTGGTGGTCGACGGCGGCGACGGCGACGTGCTGCTGCAGCGCGGCAGCCAGTCGAACGCGCTGCTCGATGCCTCGAACGGTGCCGGCGCGGGCGGCGCGATCACGGTCACCGGCCGCAACATCTACAGCGGCAGCTTCTCCGACGATTCGGGCACGCTCGCCGATGCGAGCGGCAGCGCGGGCGGCGGCAGCGTGCGGCTGCAGGCCTCGGTGCGCACGGCGGACAACACGGGCGGCATGCTCTCGATGGACAACAGCCTCTCGATCCGCGCCGACAACACCTCGGCCGCGGGCAACGGCGGCAGCATCGTGCTGCTCGCGGGCAACAGCCTGCGCGCGCACGGCAGCCTCTCGGCCCGCGCGGGCGCAGCGGGCGGCAACGGCGGCTTCGTCGAGACCTCGGGCTCGGCGATCGACCTGCGCGGCATCCGCGTCGACACCGCCGCGGCCGCGGGGCAGGCGGGCAGCTGGCTGATCGATCCGTTCAACATCTCGATCGTGAGCGGCACCGCCGCGGGCTCGCTGCCGGCCAACCCCTTCGTGCCGCTGGCCGACTCGGTGGTGCAGGACGGCGACATCAACGCCGCGCTCAACGGCGGCTCGAGCGTGAAGATCACGACCGGCACCGGCGGGCCGGGCAGCGGCAGCATCTCGATCGCCAACGACGTGGTGGTCGACTACAACGGCGCCTCGGGGCCGCTGACCTTCGAGCTCGCCTCGGGCCAGAGCATCTTCGCGGGCGGCAACGACACCGTGATCCGCTCCTCGGGTCCGGGCGCGCTCAACGTGGTGTTCGATGCCGGCGTCAACCCCGACGGCACGCCCTCGGGCAACCAGGGCTTCATCACCTACAACGGCATCATCGACACCGGCGGCGGCAGCGTCACGATGACGGCGCGCGGCACCGGCGCCCCGACCAGCGGCCGCATCACGATGAACGGCGCGCAGGTGCAGACCGACGGCGGCGCCGTCACGCTGCTGGCCGGCCAGGCCGGCGCGCCCACGGGCTACGTCACCATCACCGACACCTCGATCGACACCCGCGTGGGCCAGAGCGACGCCGGCGCGGGCGGCAACCTGCAGATCGCGGGGGGCAACGTGCGGCTCGCGGGCGTGCAGTTCGCGGCCTCCACGGGCAACATCGACGTCCGCGCCTCCTCGGCCGACTGGACCAGCGGCGTGGTCGTGACCGACGGCCGCGCGAGCTCGAACATCTCGACCACCGCCGGCAACATCACGGTGCAGGGCGTGGCGCGGCGCCAGGCCTCGTCCACCTTCGCGGGCGCGCACGGCGTGCTCGTCAACGGCGGCAGCACCATCACGAGCGGCAGCGGCGACATCGTGCTGCGCGGCTACAACTTCAACACCGACGGCAACACCGAGGACAGCGGCGTTCGCCTGCAGAGCGGCGCGTTCATCGCCACCACGGGCGGCGGCGACGTCGAGATCACCGGCGCCTCCCAGAACGGCGGCGCGGGCATCTCGATGCAGGCCGGCGGCTCCTCGGGCGAACCCGATCCGCTGCCGCGCGTGCAGGCGAGCGGCAACGTGGTGCTGCGCGCGCTCAACAACGGCAGCACCGACGCGATCGTGCTCGAGGCGCCGGTGAGCGCCGGCAACACGATCGACCTGCGCCCGGGCGGCATGGACGCCGGCTTCAACGCCTTCGACGCGACCGGCACGGCGATCGTGCTCGGCGGCGCGGGCGGCGGCGGCTTCTCGGTCTCGAGCGCGGAGTTCGCGCAGCTGTCGGCGCCCGCCATCGTGGCCGGCAGCCGCACGCACGCGGGCGACATCACGGTGGCCGGCCCCGTCGCCGTGCCCGGCGCGCTCACGCTGCAGAACGACGCGGGCGGCAGCATCGCGCTCAACGGCGCGGTCTCGGCCGCGAGCCTCGGGCTGCTGTCGGCCGGCAACATCGCGCAGTCGGCCGCGGGCGCGATCAACGCGGGCACGCTGCTCGCGCGCTCGACCGGCGGCTCGGTGGACCTCGGCAACGCGGTCAACGACGTCGCCGTGGTGGGCGGCGGCGCCGCGGGCAGCTTCCGCTACGTCGACGCGAACGCGGTCGTCATCGGCAACACGGTGGCGACCGGCTTCGATGCCGCGGGCAACCAGCCGGCGGTGACCGGCGTGGACTCGATGGCCGCCAGCACGGTGTTCGTGCGCACGCTCGCGGGCGACCTCACGCTCTCGACTGCCGTCAACGCCGCCAGCACCGACCTCGTGGCCGCCGCGCGCTTCCAGAACCCGGGCGCGTACGCCATCGGCGGCGGCAACTGGCGCGTCTGGGCCGACACCTGGATCGGCGAGACGCGCGGCGGCCTCGTGGGCTCGGGCCCGCTGCCGAACCTCTACCACTGCGCCTACTTCGGCCTGTGCACGGTGGCGGTGCCGGCGGACGGCAACCACTTCATCTACGCGCAGCAGCCGGTCGCGCGCATCGTGATCGCCGACGCCTCGCGCCGGCAGTGGATGCCGAACCCGCTGTTCCTCTACAGCATCACCGGGCTGATCCTCGGCGACAGCGCGGCCGGCTTCAGCGGCATGCCGTCCACCACCGCGCTGCCCGGCAGCCCGCCGGGCAGCTACCCGATCAACGGCAGCTTCGCCTCGGCCGCGGGCTATGCGATCGAGGTGGTGCCGGGCACGCTGCGCGTCGACTTCGGCGCGCTCGAGCGGCCGGTGGTGGACGTGGTGCGCGAGCCGCCCTCGACCTATCTCTATGACCGCAACATCGGCCAGGCGCCGATCTGCCTGGCGACCGGTTCGCTCGACGGCGACCGCGCCGCGCAGGACGGCGACCTGCTCGCGCGCGAGTGGACGCGCGTGCGCTCGCGGCCCAACCTGCTGAGCTGCGTCAACACCGAGCGGCGCAGCGGGTGCTCGGACTTCTGAGGCGCGCGCCGGCAGGGGGCGTCAATGGCTCGCGGTGATGACGAACAACTGCGCCATCAGGTCCGCGAGCAGCCGCAGCTGCGCATCGTCGGTGAGCGGCGCATGGCGGTAGGCCGCGACGCCGGCCTCGAGCCCGTCGAGCGGGCCCGCGAAGAACATGCGCCGCAGCGCGCCGCCGAGCGCGTCGTAGGCCGGCACGCGCGCGCGGTCGTCGATCGTGCTGGTCGCCTCGCTGCCGGCCGCGGGCGTGGCGAGAAAGGGCGCGAGCACCGCGGCCTGCAGTCGGCCCGTGGCGATCAGGCGGTTGAGCGTCATGTCGAAGGCGAGCGCGGGCCCCTCGGCGAGCGCCGCGCGCAGCAGGGCCGGCACGCTGCGCCGGCCGCGCGGCGTGACCAGGTACGCGGCCGCGCCCCAGTTGTAGAGGCCGCGCGCGTCGAGGATCTCGATGCCGCCGAGCGTGCGCTGCGGCATGTGCTTCTTCAGGCTCTGCCAGAGCGCGAGCAGCGCGGGCGCCGAGGCGTAGGGCAGGCATTCGAGGAACACCAGGTCGTAGGGCGCCAGGCGCGCGAGCGCGGCGGCGTCGCCGAGCAGCGCGGGAGCGGCGCGGCTGAGCTCGGCATCGTCCTCGAGCACGAGGAAGAAGCCGTCGCCGGGCGCCGACTCGATCGCCGCCGCATGCGAGAGGAAGCAGGCATGCTCGCGCCGGCTCACGGCCATCGCGCGGCCGCCGGGCGGCAGGTGCTCGATGCCCGTGGCCTCGAAGCGCGCGATGCCGCCGAGCCCGAGCGCGCGCAGCTGCGCCTCCATGGCCGCGCGGCGTGCGCTGCTGGCTTGCAGATTGATGAAGCAACCGTTCATGATCGCGCGATGCCCCTGCCGTTCGACGACCGATTCTCGTGCCTGAGGCGCAGCGGCGCCAGGGCGCCTGCGAGGGCGCATCGCGCATGACGCGGCCCTGGCTCAGCGTGGTGATGCCGTTCTACCGCAAGCTCGCGGAGTTCGAGCGCGTGCTCGCCTGCAACGCGCCGTACTGGGCGCGGCCCGGCATCGAGGTGGTGATCGCGCTCGACGAGCCCTCGGAGGAGGCGGCGCTGCAGCAGTTGCTCGACCGCTTCGCGCAGGTGCGCTGGAAGCTGCTGGTCAACGACCGCGCGCACGACTGGCGCCCGCCCTGCTGCGCGATCAATGCCGGCGTGCGGCAGGCCGCGGGCCGCTACGTGCTGATCCATTCGCCCGAGTCGGCCTACGTGGGCGACGCGCCCGCGATGGCGCTCGGGGCGGCGATGGCCGGCGAGCGCCACGTGGTGCTCGGCCGCGTCGGCTTCGCGCGCTTCGAGGCGCTGGTGGCCGCGGGCGGCCGGCTCGAGGCGGCCTTCGCCGCCGCCGTGCCCGAGGCGCTCTACCTGCGCACCTTCTACGGGTCGCTGTGCTGCGCGCGCGAGGCCTTCGACGCCGTGGGCGGCTACGACGAGCGCTTCGACGCCTGGGGCGGCGACGACGACGACTTCCGCGTGCGGCTCGAGATGGCGGGCTGGCGCCTGCAGGCCTGCGCCGCGCTGCGGCTGCTGCACCTGTCGTTCGAGCCGCGCAACGGCGGCGAGCGCTTCGACCCCGACAACGACTGGCGCCGCTGCACGCCCGAGGCCGCGCGCGCGAACCTCGGCGCCGGCGGCGCGGCCGACGCCTGGGGCCGCGACTTCGGCCGCCTCGCGCGCGACGACGGCCCGGGCCCGGCGGCGGGCGGCGACGCCGCGCCCGCCTGGCGCGCCGCCGAGGCGCCGCTGTTCGCGATCGGCTCGCGCCGCCAGTGCGAGATCTGCGCGCGCATGCTGCACCACGAGCCCGCGCCGCCGTACTTCTGCCCGCGCTGCAGCCGCAAGGCGCCCGAGCGGCTCACCGCCCGGCCGCGCATCGTCTGCGTGATGCAGCTGCGCAACGAGGCGGGCTGGCTCGAAGGCTGCCTCGCGCACCTGCGCGAGCATGTGGACGGCTTCGTCGCGCTCGACGACGGCTCCACCGACGCGACCGCCGACATCCTGCGGCGCGAGCCGAAGCTGCTCGAGCTGCTGTCGAACCCGCCCGCGGCGGCGCACCGCTGGGACGAGCCCGGCAACCGCCGCCGCCTGCTCGAGGCCGCGCGCCGCCACGGCGCCGGCTGGGTGCTGGCCTGCGATGCCGACGAGCGCTTCGAGACGCTGTTCCTGCGCCACCTGCATGCGCTCGTCGACTCGCTGCCCGAGCAGCGGCTGACCTGCCTCTCGGTCTCGGTGCGCGAGCTCTGGGACGCGCCGGACCGCTTCCGCGACGACGGCGACTGGGGGCGCAAGACGCGCGTGGTGCTGTTCCGGCTGCCGCAGCAGATCGCCTTCGACGACGCGCCCGCGCTGCACGGGCCGTGGTTTCCCGATGCGGTGGCGCGCCACGGCGCGATGTACCGCAGCTACTTCCGGCTCTACCACCTGCGCATGGTGCGGCGCGAGGACCGCCTCGCGCGCCGCGAGCGCTACCGCGCGCTCGACCCCGAGGCGCGGCTGCAGCCCGTGGGCTACGACTACCTGGTCGAGGAGGGCCCCTCGCTGCGGCTCGTGCCGGTGGCGCCGGACCGCGGCTACGACCGCGCCACGCTGCCGCCCCGGCTCGCGGCGGAGGCCGTGGATGCCGCTCAAGGCGGCACCGCGCCCGCGGCCAGCGAGCGTGCGAAGTCGCCGCGGTAGGTGCGGCTGCCGGTGTGCGTGAGGCGCGAGCGCGTGTCCACGTGCACCTTGCCGCCGATCGACTGCCAGCGCCGGCAGAAGGCGAAGTCCTCGCTGAGGTAGCGGCCGTTGCCGGGCTCGGCCCAGACGTCGAAGAAGCGGTAGTGCGGCCGCGCGGCGGCCTCCGCGTCGTCCATGCGGTCGGGCGTGTAGCGCAGCTCGGGCATCGCCGCGGCGAGCCGCTCGAACACGGCGCGCTCGATCAGCATGAAGCCGGTCGGCGCGTCGAGCACCTCGAGGAAGCCGTCGGCCTCGACCCGCCCGGCCATGCCCGGGTCGGCGAGGTTGACCGGGAACACCGCATGCCGCGCCTCGAAGTCCTCGCGCGTGCTGCCCGCGGCGAGCGGCGCCGCCAGGCCCGCGCGCGGCCAGCCGTCGTCCTTGTGCGGATAGATGCCGGCCACCACCGGCCGGCCCGCGCGCAGCAGCCTGAGCGCGTCCTCGGGCGCGAAGCCGATGTCGGCGTCGATCCAGAACAGGTGGGTCCAGCGCGCGTCGGCCATGAACTCCGCCACCAGCCGGTTGCGCGCGCGCGGGACCAGGCTGTCGCCGTCGAGGAAGCGCGCCTGCATCGCGAAGCCGTGCTGCCACGCGGCATTGACCAGGCCGAGCAGGCTGCGCACGTAGTCGCTCGTCATCGTGCCGCTGTGGCTCGGCGTGGCGACGAAGGGGCGCACGGTCTTGAGGATGTCGGTGTCGGGCATGGCGTTCGTTCCCTCAGACGGTCGCGTGCCGGCGCGTGGAGAGCAGCGCGCGCAGCTTGGCCGGCGCCACCGGCTTGGTCAGCAGCATCACGCCGTCCTGGCGCAGGCGCTGCAGCACCTCGGGGCCGGTGGCGCCCGAGACCAGCACCGCGAGCGCCTCGGGCTGCAGCCTTCTCGCGGCGTCGATCACGTCCATGCCGTCGCCGTCGCCCGCGAGCTGCAGGTCGCACAGCACCGCGTCGAAGCGCAGGTCGCCGGTGCCCAGCCGCGCGATCGCCTCGGCGCCGGTGGCGATGCATTCGACGCGGCAGCCCCACTGCTCGAGCAGCGCGCGGCTGCCGTCGAGGATCGCGGGGTCGTCGTCGACCACCATGCAGTTCAGCCCCGCGAGCGGCGCCGCGGGCGTGGGCGCGGGCTCGTCGGGCGCGGCCAGCGGCGCGGCGGCCTGCGCGGCGGGCAGCGCGAGCGCGAAGGTGCTGCCGGCCTGCAGCGCCGAACGCACCGTGATGCGGGTGCCGAGCAGCGCCGCGATGCGCGCGCAGATCGCGAGCCCGAGCCCGAAGCCGCGGCGGCGGTCGCGCTCGGTGTTCGCCACCTGGTAGAACTCCTCGAAGATCCGCCCCTGGTGGATCGGCGCGATGCCCACGCCGTTGTCGCGCACCTCGATGCGCACCTTGTCGCCGTCGGCGCGGCTGCGGCGCGCGGCCACCAGCACCGTGCCGCCCGGCGGCGCGTGGCGCAGCGCGTTCGACACCAGGTTGCCGACGATCCGCTGCAGGAGCGCCGCGTCGCTGCGCACCACGAGTCCGCGGTCGCGCCAGCGCAGCCGCACGCGGCTCTCGGCCGCGACCGCGGCATGCTGGGCGTCGAGCTGGTCGAACAGCGCCGCGAGCGACACCTTGGTGATGGCGGGCGTCAGCACCTGCGCGTCGAGGCGCGAGATCTCGAGCAGGTCGTCGAGCAGCACGCCCATGAACTCGGTGCTCTCCTGCAGCCGCAGCATCGCGGGCCGCTGCGCGGCGCTCGCGCCCGGCAGCAGGCCGTCGATGAACAGGCCCATCGCATGCAGCGGCTGGCGCAGGTCGTGGCTCGCCGCGGCGAGGAAGCGGGCGCGCGAGAGGGCGGCCTGCTCGGCCTCGGCCATGCGCTGCAGCGCCACCGCGGTGGCTTCGCGCACGCGCTCCTCGCTCACCTGGCGGTTGTGCTGCAGCCGCTCGGCGAGCCGGTCGATGTCGCGCGCGAGCAGCGCGAGCTCGTGCGAGCTGCCGGCGCCGGCGCGCTGCGCGTCGCCCTCGACGACGCCGCAGCGGGCCTCGAAGTGCCCCGCCTCGAGCGCGGCCACGGTGCGCGAGACGCGGCGCAGCGGCCGCGCGACGGTGCGCGCCATGTGGCGCACCGAGGCCCAGGCCGCGAGCAGCGCCACCAGCGCGATGCCGATGCCCGCCATCAGCGAGCGGCTGCGCTCGCGCGCGTAGGCGGTGGTGTCGCGGAAGGTCTGCACCAGGCCGATCGGCGCGTCGCCCGCGGCCGTCGAGCCCGCGGGCGCGAAGGCGCTCGCGCGCGAGGCCTCGCGCAGCGTGACGGGCGAGGTGAACATGCGCAGCTGCGCGAGCGAGGCCGCCTTGGGGCCCGCGGTCACGAAGACGCCCGCGCTGTTGCTGATCTCCACGCGCATCACCTGCCCGCCGCGCAACGCGGCGTTGGCCACGTTCTGCAGCGCCGGCAGGTCGCCCGCGTAGAGGCTCAGGTCGGACATCGCCGCCACCTGGCGCGCCACCGCCTGGCCCTCGGCGTCGAACGCGGCCTCGAGCGTCTGCAGCCGGTTGTGGGTGAACCAGCCGGTGAGCGCCAGCGCGACCGCGGCGCAGGGCACCACGCCGAGCCGGAACAGGTCGCGCTGGAGGTTGCCGCGCACCAGCAGCGTGGGCGCGGCGGGCGGCGGCGGGGGCTCCGGCCGCGCGCCTTCGGTCGGCGCCACGTCGGTCATCGCGTGACGGTGAGCCGCTCGGCCAGTTCCCGCTCCTCCGGCAAGCGCAGACCGAGGCCGCGCGCCACGGTGGTGTTGACGCGCACCGTGGCGGGCGCGGCCGATTCCACCAGCGGACCGGCGCCGCCGCCGCCGCTCGCGAGCTTCTGCCCGAGCACCTGCGCCTGGCGCGCCAGCTGCGCCGGCGTCGAGACGGCGGCCGCCAGGCCGCCCGAGCGCACCAGCCCCTCGCTCGCGCCGAACACCGGCAGCCCCGCGCCCGCGCCCGCGCGCAGCACCGACAGCGTGGCCGCCTGGCTGTCGCCGATCAGGTCGGGCAGCACCATCAGCGCATCGCTGCGCGGCACCACCGCGCGCAGCGCCGTCGCGAGCGAGCGCGCGTCGGGCGCGTATTCCACCTGCACGTCCCAGTGCGGCTGGCCGCCCTGCGCCGCGCGCTGCAGCTCGCGCACCAGCGGCTCCGATTCGGGCGTCGCGACCACGCCGATGCGCTGCTTCTGCGGCAGCACCGCGCCCACCAGCGCGAGCTGGTCGGCCATGGCGGGATCGCGCAGCAGCACGCCCACGCGCCGGTCGGCGCGCCGCAGCGCGGGGGAGGTGGCGCGCAGGTTCTCGTAGTCGAGCCGGCTCAGCATCGCGAGCACCAGCGGCTGCTGCCCCGGGCGCTCGAGCGCCGCGCGCGCGGCCGGCACGCCCACCGCCATCGTGAGGTTCGCGTCGGCGGTCGGCGCGGCCGTGCGCAGGCTGCGCGTGCGCACGCCGGCATTCACGGCGCGCTCGGGCTCGGCCTCGGCCGCCGCGGCCTGCGCCACCTCGGCGCCGCCGGCGGCAAGCCGCACCAGCTCGAAGCGGTCGCCCGGTTCCTGCGCCGCGCGCAGGTGCTGCACGAACTCCGAATGGGCCGCGAGCTCGTCGCCCATCAGCACCGTGAGGCCGGTGGCCGAGGCGGCGCCGGCGGCGAACTGCGCCGCGCCGAACGCGAGCGCGAGAAGAGCCCGGCGGCGCAGCGGCAGCCGTTTCCGGGCGGGCGGGATGAAGGGGTTCACGGCAACAAACATGGGACGGCTTCCGCGGCAGGGGCGGTGGTCCCAATGTACGGAAGGGCCCTGCTTCGCGCGATAAGGCGGAGGGGCTATGTCGCGCAGCGCAGGCGCGCGCGGGCGTGAAGGAATGCCGGGCGCGGCGGCCAGGCGGCCTATGTCCGATGGACTAGGGCCTTCCTACGCGCCTTCGCCCTGCAGCACCGCCGCCCGCTGCGCCAGGATCGCCTGCCTGAGCACGCGCGGCGACACCGGCTTGTAGAGCACCGCGATGCCCGCGCTCGCCACCTCGCGCAGGCGGTCGGGCTTGGTCTCGCCGGTCACGAGCAGGCGCGCGGTGGCGGCGCCGATGCCGCGCGGATGGCGTTCGAGCGCGGCGATCACGTCGAGGCCGTTGTCGCCGCCCTGCAGCAGCAGGTCGCTGACCACGACGTGCGGCGGCTCCTGCCACTGGTCCGCGAGCGCGAGCGCCTCGGCGCGGGTCTGGGCCGCCATCACCTCGGCGCCCCAGTTGCCGAGCACCACGGAGAGGCCTTCGAGGATGGTGCGCTCGTCGTCGATCACGAGGATGCGCAGCTGCTCGAGGCCGGCCTCCTCCTCCTCGGCGGCGGCCGGCGCGGGCGCCGCCGCGGGGGCGGGCAGCGCGGCCGGCGCCGAGCGCACGAGCACGCGTACCCAGGTGCCCTTCTGCGGCCGCGAGGTGAGCTCGACGCGCGTGTTGAGCAGCTCCGCGAGCCGCTGCACGGTCGCGAGGCCGAGGCCCATGCCGCGCTGGCCGCGCGATGCGTTGCGCGCGCTCGACTCGACCTGGTAGAACTCCTCGAACACGCGCGCCTGGTGCTGCAGCGCGATGCCCACGCCGGTGTCGACCACGTCGATGCGCACGCTCCTGCCGCGCACGCGCGCGCCGACCAGCACGCCGCCCTCGAGCGTGTGGCGCAGCGAGTTCGACACCAGGTTGTTGAGGATGCGCGAGAGCATCACGTAGTCGCAGCGCACCCACAGCTCGGTCTTGCGCACCACCAGCCGCAGGTTCTGCTGCTCGGCCACCGGCCGGAAGTTGCGGCTGATCTCGTCGAACAGCTGGTCGAGCGGGAAGTCCGCCCATTGGGGCTGCAGCACGCCGGCATCGAGCTGCGAGAGGTTGAGCAGGCCGGAGAACAGCCGGTCCAGCGAGTCCACGCATTCGCGGATGTGGCCGATGCGCTGCAGCCGCACCGGGTCGGTCTCGCCGTTGGCCAGGCCGTCGGAGAACAGCGTGAGCGCATGCAGCGGCTGGCGCAGGTCGTGGCTCGCGGCGGCGAGCAGCCGGGTCTTGGCCTGGCTCGCCACCTCGAGCTGCTGGTTCTTGCGCGCGAGCTCGGCCGTGGCCTCGCTGATGCGGCTCTGCAGCAGCCGGTGGCTCTCGGCCAGCGCGCGCGCGGCCTGGTTGAAGCCGTGCTGCAGGTGCCGGACCTCCGAGGTGCCCTCGATCGCCACGCTCGCGGCCTCGCCCGCGCCGAGGCGGTCGACCGCCTTGCCGAGCGCGCGGATCGGCTCGCTGATGCGGCGCGCGGCCCACCAGCCCGCGAGCCCCACGCCCACGAGGCTGGTGGCCAGCACCAGCACCACGTTGAGCCAGACCGAGCGGCGCGCCTGCCGCACCGCGTCGAGGTTCATCTCGACCATCACCTTGCCGCTGTGCTGGCCGTCCTCGCTCGCGATCGGCACCACCACCTGCAGGCCCTCGCCGCGCGCGCGGTCCACGGTCTCGAAGTTGGCGAGGATCTCGCCGTCCTCCGACCAGATCTGCACCTGCTGCACGTGCGGCTGGTAGGTGCCCGACTGCGCGGTGCGCTGGAGCTGGCGCCGGTCCATGCGCACCATCGGCGCCTGCGCCGCGGTCGCGACCTGCAGCGCCACCGTCTGCGCGTTGGCGCGCATCAGCTCGGTGAGGTTGTCCAGGTGCTGGCGCGTGAGGACGGTGATCGCCGCGATCGTCGCGGCGCTCGCCGGCACCATCGCCAGCAGGATCAGCTGCTGCGCGAAGGTCAGGCGCGCGAGGCCGCGCAGCACACGGAAATTCCATTTCATGGGCGTATCCGCTGCTTGGCTGTCAAGTCATGCTGCGCATGCGAAAGGGCAGAAATGAGGAAAAACATCGCGAAAATGCCGTGATTTTGTGTATTTGATATCTAATTGCGTCCGCGTACGCCCATGTTAGACCCGCCGACCCGCGCTGGCTGCTCCATGTCTTCCTGTTCACATCCGCAGGCATTCTTGCGCCACCGCCCAGGACCAGGGCAAGCCGCCGCCATGCTGTTGCTTCGCGCGGCCCTGCTGCTGGGCGCCGCGCTGGCGGCCTTCGCGGCCGGCGCCGAGCCCGTCGCGCGGCCGGCGGATGCGCCGGTGCGCTTCGGCATCCTGCCGCTCGGCGGCGCCTTCGAGTCGCGCAGCGACTGGGATCCGCTGCTGGCCGAGCTGAGCCGCGCCATCGACCGGCCCGTGGCCGTGCTCTCGGTCAATTCGTACGAGGCGCTCGAGAACGCGATCCGCAGCGACCAGGTCGACATGGCCTTCCTCTCGGGAAAGATGGCGCTCGACGCGGTCACGCAGCGCCGCATGCGGGTGGTGGCCCAGGTGGTGCGCCACGACGGCCTGCCGGGCTACCGCGCGCTGCTGCTGGCGCGCCGGGACCCGCCCTTCAACAGCCTCAAGGGCCTGCTCGCCGAGCCCGAGCGCTGGCGCCTCGCGCGCGGCGAGCGGCAGTCGGTGTCGGGCTTCATCGTGCCGCAGCTGCAGTTCTTCCTGCCCAACCACATCGTGATGGAGACCCGCTTCCTGAGCGAGATGGTGGGCACGCACCAGGCCACCGCGCTCGCGGTGGCGAACAACGAGGCCGACGTGGCGACCAACAACACGGCCGACTTCGAGCGCTTCAAGCAGCGCTTCCCGGCCGAGGCCAGGCGGCTGCAGGTGCTCTGGGAGTCGGACCTGATCCCGCACGCGCAGATCGTGGTGCGGCGGGAGTACTCGCCCGAGCTGCGCAGCAAGGTGCAGGCCTTCCTCGTCGGCTACGGCCGCGCGAAGGGGCCGCAGGGCGATGCGGAGCGCGCGGTGCTCAAGTCGCTGCACGACCTCGCGGGCTTCGTGGCCGCCGACAACAGCTCGCTGCAGCCCGCGGCCAAGCTCGCCTACCAGCTCGCGAAGCAGAACGCGATGAGCGCGCAGTGGGTCAACGAGGCGGCGCGGCAGTCGCGGCTGTCGCGGCTGGAAAGCAGCTACGCCCAACAGGCCGCGGTACTGAAGGATTGATGGACGCCCCCCGAAGCGCCTGCGGCGCCTCCCCCCACTGGGGGGCGCACCCGGCGGCCCGGCAAAGCCGGCTCCGCGGGTGCACTGGCCTGGGCTTGCTGTGGCGCTGCGGCTGGCTGCTGGCGCTGACGCTGTGTGGCGCCATGGCGTTCCCGGCCCGGGGCGACCCATCCTCGGGCCCGCTGCGCTTCGGCGTGCTGCCGCTCGGCGGCGCCGTCGAGTCGCGCGCGCTGTGGATGCCGCTGCTCGAGGACATGGGCCGCGCGCTCGGCGTGCCGGTGAGCGCTCACTCGGTGGCCTCGTACGAGGAGCTCGACCGCGCGATACGGCGCGACGAGATCGACATGGCCTTCCTCTCGGCCAAGATCGCGCTCGACGCGGTGATGCAGCGGCGCATGAAGGTGGTGGCGCAGGTGGCGCGCCGGCCCGGGATGCCGGAGCACCGCGCGGTGCTGCTGACGCGCCGCACCGGCGCGCCGAGCACGCTCGAGGCGGTGCTCGCCGAGCCCGAGCGCTGGCGGCTCGCGCGCGGCGACAACCGTTCGGTCACCGGCTTCCTGATCCCGCAGAGCCAGCTGTTCCTGCCGCGCAACATCGCGATGGAGACGCGCTTCCGCGGCGAGATCGTGGGCACGCACCAGGCGACGGCGCTCGCGGTCGCCAACGGCGACGCCGACGTGGCGACCAACAACACCACCGACTTCGAGCGCTTCCGCGAGCAGTTCCCGATCGAGGCCGCGCGGCTGCACATCGTCTGGCAGTCCGAACCGCCGCCCGGCGCCCAGATGGTGCTGCGGCGCGACTACCCGGCCGCGTTCCAGGCGCGGGTGCAGGCCTTCCTGGTCGGCTACGGCCAGGGCCGGGGGCCGCGCGCGGACGCCGAGCGCGAGGTGCTGAAGGAGCTGCGCGCGGCCTACGGCTATGCCGCGGCCGACGACAGCGCGCTGCTGCCCGAGGCGCGGCTCGAATACCAGCTCGGCAGGCAGCAGGCGATGGCCGCCGCCTGGGTCAGCGAGGAGGCGCGCGCGCGCCGCCTGCAGCGCATCGAGCAGACCTACAAGGCGCAGGTCGAGCTGCTGCGCGCCGACGCGCCCGCCGCGGCGCGCTGAGCCGCGGGCCCGCGGTCTCTACTCCCTTCGCCGTAGCTCCAAAACGCGGCATCTAGGCCGTTAGGCGGATTTGCCCGCCGTGCCGTGCGCCGGAAACTTCCTGCTTCCCGGGCGCATGTGGCTCTGCCTCTGTGCTCGATCCCCCTCGGGGGGCGGGCTGGGCGCAGCCCGGCCCTGGGGGTCATTTAGGGCGAGCCTTTCGCCTGCGACGGAGTGCGGATGAGTTGGCGAACAAAAGTGGTCTGGAGCGAGGGCATGCTGCTGCAGCCCCAGCACCTGCAGCAGAGCGAGCGGCATGGCGACCATGCGCGGCATGTGCTGCTGCGCTCGACCACGCCCTACGCCTGGGGCTTCGCGGAGATCGAGATCGACCCCGCGGCGCTCACGCTCGGCAAGCTCGCGCTGGTGCGCGCGGTCGGCGTGTTCGGCGACGGCACGGTGTTCGACATGCCGGCGGTCGATCCGCTGCCCGAGCCGATCGACATCCCCGCCGGCATGCGCGACGAGGCCGTGGTGCTCGCGCTGCCGCTGCGCCGCGCGGGCGCGCGCGAGGCCGATGCCGAGGAGTACGAGGAGCTGGTGCGCCACCGCGTGCTCGAGTCCGAGGTGCCCGATTCCAACACCGCGGGCGAGCGCACCGCGATGCTGCAGCTCGGCCAGCTGCACACGCGGCTGATGCGCGCGAGCGAAGCCACCGACGCCTGGACCACGCTCGGCGTGGCGCGCGTGGTCGAGCGCCGCGTCGACAACCAGGTGCAGCTCGACCGCGCGATGCTGCCGCCGCTGCTGGACGTGGCGGCGCATGCGGTGATCCGCTCCTGGCTCGACGAGCTGCTGGGCCTCTTGCGCCAGCGCGGCGAGGCGCTGGCCGGCCGCATGACGCAGGGCGGCACCGGCGGCGTGGCCGAGATCGCCGACTTCATGCTGCTGCAGACCGTCAACCGCAACGAGGCGGTGTTCGCGCACTTGGCCAAGAGCGCGATGCTGCATCCGCAGCACTTCTTCGAGCATGCGCTCGGGCTCGCGGGCGACCTCGCGAGCTTCCGCGATGCGCGCCGCGTGACGCGCTTCGGCCCCTACGTCCACGACGACCTCGCGGCGAGCTTCCGCCCCGTGATGGACGACCTGCGCCGCAGCCTCTCGATGGTGCTCGAGCAGTCGGCGATCCGCATCGACCTGCACGACCGCAAGCACGGCGTGCGCGTCGCGGTCGTGACCGACGTGGAGCTGCAGCGCAACGCCACCTTCGTGCTGGCGGTGAACGCGCACATGCCGAGCGAGGCGCTGCGCGCGCGCTTCCCCACGCAGGTCAAGATCGGTCCGGTCGAGCGCATCCGCGACCTCGTCAACCTCGCGCTGCCCGGCGTCACGCTCACGCCGCTGCCGGTGGCGCCGCGGCAGATCCCGTTCCACGCGGGCGCCAACTACTTCGAGCTCGAGACCCGCAACAGCGACCTGTGGCGCCAGCTCGAGCAGTCGGGCGGCATCGCCATGCACATCGCGGGCGACTTCCCGGGCCTCGACCTCGCCTTCTGGGCCATCCGATCATGACCACTCCCGATCCCTTCGCGGCGTTCGAGTCCGAGCGCACGGTCATCAAGCCCAAGCCGCGCACGCCGGCCGGCAACGCGCCGGCGGCCGCCGCGCCCGCGCCCTTCGTGCCGGCCGCCGACCCGGCGCCGGCCGAGGTCGGCCAGCTCGGGCTGCTCAATCCGCTGGTCTCGGCCGCGGGCAGGCTGCTGGTGCTGATCGGAAAGCTGCGCAACCTCGCGCAGCCGCCCAACGTGCCGGCGCTGCGCGCCTCGACCGCCGAGGCGGTGAACCAGTTCGACCAGAACGCGCGCCGCGCGGGGGTTTCGAACGAGTCGGTGCTCGCCGCGCGCTACGTGCTGTGCACCGCGCTCGACGAGGCGGTGGCCAACACGCCGTGGGGCGTGCAGGCGGGCTGGAACAAGCAGAGCCTGCTGGTGCAATTCCACAACGAGACCTGGGGCGGCGAGAAGGTGTTCCAGCTGCTCGCCAAGCTCGCGCAGGACGTGCCCACGCACCGCCAGCTGCTCGAGCTGATCTACAGCGTGCTCGCGCTCGGCTTCGAGGGCCGCTACCGCGTGGTCGACAACGGCCGCGCCCAGCTCGACGCGGTGCGCCAGCGCCTGGCCGACCTCATCGCCAAGGACCGCCCGGCGGTCGAGCCCGAGCTCTCGCCGCACTGGCGCGGCCAGGGCGCGGGCACGGTGCGGCTGCGCGAGTCGCTGCCGCTGTGGGTGTTCGCGGCCGGCTTCGCGCTGCTGCTCGCGCTCGCGTGGTTCGGGCTGCGCATCGCGCTCAACCACCGTTCCGACACCACCTACGCCGCGGTCTCGAGCCTGCGCGTGCCCAACATCCAGATCGCGCCGCCGGCCGCGCCGGCCAAGGCGCCGCGGCTCGCGCGCTTCCTCGAGCCCGAGATCAAGCAGGGCCTGGTCACCGTCACCGACGAGGCCGACCGCAGCACGGTGCGCCTGCGC
>CBHTTS010000082.1:0-18382 GCA_966095775.1 uncultured Variovorax sp.
AGCAGCCTCGGACGCATCGAGCATGTTGCTCGCCGGGTCGAAGACGAAGGTCTCAGTGCCCAGGCGGGCGTGGGCCTGCAGCAGCCGGCCCACCGGGTCGTAGCGGTAGTAAGGCGCCTGCTACGCGATCTCGCCTTGCGCATCCGTCTGCTCCATCGCCGCGCCCAAGTGGTTGCACCGCATGCTCCAGATGCAACAAGGGCTGCGGATGCGGCCTTTGTTAGTTTTGCGAGTTAGATTCCTACTCCCTGACGTCGATGCCGTGCACACCGATGGCATCCACCAGTTCCACATCGGAGCCGAAGTCTCTGGGTGGCGGCTCGTGGCCTGCTAGCTTCTTGTACAACTCGCGCAAATAGGCGGGCTTATCCTCAACCTCGTCCAACGGCACTTCTAGTGGCACTATGTACCCCCAGTATTTCTGGATGTCTCCCGATGATGACAAGACAAATTCGATGAACTCCAGAACCCTCTGTTTGCTCAAGGGGCCAAAGCGATCGAAATCCGCCCTCATTGAACAAAAAAGCGCCTTTCGACAGCGTGCATCGTTAATGTAGAAGTCAGCGATTTCATCATCGCTCATGGCTTCCACGTAGTAATACAACGCTCGGATGTAGTCCGGGAATATCTTCTTCATAGTCAAGGCGGTGGAAGTATTGGATACGCGGTAACGATCCCGTTGGGACCTCTGACCACTCTCGCTTTTGTCGTCGTGGCAGGGCATCCTCCGCCCGCTCTGTACCCTTCGCCAATAGCTCGCCCCATATCGATGGTTTCTGCGTCTGTGCCGTTTCTCTCCATTGCCTGCGTCGCACGCTGAATAGCGTCCAACTGATCGACGTTGCTCAGGAAGCGAGTCGAGTTTATTGGCCGAGGTCTTCTCGGACAAGGGTTGTCGGGCGGAATGCCAGTGATGGCTCGGTGTTCCTGTTGCGGCATCGTCGTATGCGCTCCATGTCGCGAATACGCATGTCCGCCTGAAGCAGCTTGCTGATCTTGGAGGATTTGACCAGCCCTGCGGTTGGCTCTGTTCCCTGCGAGGCCGAGGGGATCAATCCATTCGTTCGAGTTCGACGCGTACTGATGCAGGTTGAGTCCACCCAACAACCCAATCGGATCCTTGCTGGTAAACCTCCCCGAGTGCGGGTCATAGTACCGATACCGGTTGTAGTGCAGCCCCGTCTCTTCGTCGAAGTACTGCCCCTGGAAGCGAATCGGATTCTTCAACCCCGCCTTCTTCGCCGCCTCGCTGATGGTGAGCTGCGCCTCCCCCCAGGCCTTGTAGTGCGCCTCCCAGGCGATCTCGCCGTGCGCATCTGTCAGCTCCATCGGCGTGCCCAAGTGATCGCACTGGTAGTAGTGGATGTCCTGCAGCGGTGGCGGCGGCTCGCCCTCGTCGTCCAGGCCCGGGGCGTACTCGCCGCTGTAGAGCGGATCGAGGTCGAGGTCGTAGAGGCCGCCGTCGCCCGCGTAGGTGGCCGTCGCCTGCGCTGGGCGCGCGAGCAGCACCTCGGTCATGCGCTGGGCCGTCGCCGCCTGCACGAGCGGCACGAAGCCCCCGGGCTCGAAGACGTAGTGCAGGGTGCGCGCATGGCGCGTGTCGCTCTCCCAGGCGAGCTGGTCGCCGTCCCATCCGTAGACGGTCGCGCCCAGGCCGCGCTCGCGCATCTCGCGCCAGTACGCCTGGCGCCAGGCGGGGGTGCCCTCGAAGTCGTCGCTGTCGATGAGCGTCGGTTCGCTGCGCTTGAGGATGCGCCGCCCGAGCGGGTCGTAGGCGAAGAGCGTGCGCACCTCGCGCGTGTACGCCTCCGTCATGCGACCGAAGGCATCCCATTTGAAGCGGGTGGCCTCGCCGTTGCGCAGCCGCCGCACCATCTGGCCGCGCGCGTCGTAGTCGTAGTGCGTGCCCGCGTAGTCGCGGATGAGGTTGTCGAGGATCGCGGGGGTGCGGGCAGGCGATGACGATGAGCCTGAAGAAGCTGCCTCGGCCGTATCGAGCATGTTGCTCGCCGGGTCGAAGGCGAAGGTCTCGGTGCCCAGGCGGGCGTGGGCCTGCAGCAGCCGGCCCACCGGGTCGTAGCGGTAGCTCAGCGCGCCGCGGCGGCTGTCGGCGATGGCGCTGAGCTGGCCGGCGCGGTCGTACTCGTAGCGGCGGGTGAGCTGGAAGGTGCGCGGGTTCTCGCCTGCACCGGCACCAGCGCCGACCGCGCGCAGCACCTGCGCCGCGAGCCGCCCCGCGGGGTCGTAGCGGCGCGCCTCGGCCAGCCGGTTGCCCTGGGTGCGCAGCACCTCGCGGTGCAGGTCGTCGCGCTCGATCTGCAGCGCCTCGGTCTCATCGAGCATCAGCCCGTGCACGTGACCGCTGCCGTAGCGCAGCCAGCCCAGGCGGTGGCCGTCCGGACGCACGGTCTCGATGCGCTCGCCCAGTTCGTCGTAGCGGTGCCGCCACACGGCGGTGAGCGCCTGCCCGCTCCGTCGCCCGCGCGCGTCGAACAGGTAGTGGTGGTGCTCGGTGTGGACGTTGCCCACCGGGTCGTGGTGCCACTGCAGATGGACGTCGGCGTTGCGCGCATCCACCAGCCGCCCGTTGCCGTCGTAGGCGTAGCGCTCCTGGCGCAGGCTCTTGCGATCGGCGCTGCGGGCCTGGCCGTCCTGCCCGTCCCCGGCCGCGACGAGCAGCATCGCCTCGCGCCCCAGCAGCCGGCCCATGGGGTCGAAGGCGAACTGCGTGAGTGCATCGCCTTGCTCGATCTGGTGCAGCACGCCCGTCTCGGGCGTGTAGCGGTAGCGCGTGCGCGCGCCGTCGAAGTGCGTCTCGGCCAGCAGCCGGTCCGCGGCGTCGTAGCTGAAGCGGTGCACGCGCCCGTTCTCGTTGTGCAGCGCGACGAGGCGGCCGAGCCGGTCCCAGTCGTAGTCGACGGTGTGGCGGTTCGCATCCATGCGCTGGTCGATCAGGCCCGCGGGGCCGTAGGCGTAGCGGGTCTCGCGCTGCAGCGCGTCGCGGTGCGCGAGCAGGCGGCCCTCGGCGTCGTGCGCGAACCGCTCCTGCGTGCCGTCGGGATGGACGATGCGCGCGAGCTGGCCGCGCCGGGCTGCCCCGGGGATGCCGCCATCGCCGCCATCGCCGTCCGCAGGGTCGCCGTCGCCGTAGTGGTACTGCGTGGTCTCGCCCGCGGCGTTGGTGGCCTTCACGAGGCGCCCGCGCGCGTCGTAGGCCCAGCGCGAGGTCTTGCCCGAGCAGTCGGTGTAGGCCGTCAACTGGCCGGCGGCGTCGTAGGCGAGCTTCTTCTTGCCGCCCTTGGCATCGGTGATCTCCACGGGCAGGCCGTGCGCGTCGTTGGCGTAGCGGGTCTTGTGGCCCAGGGGGTCGGTCTCCTCGACGAGGTGGTGGCCGTCGTAGCGGCGCTGCCAGGCATGGCCTTCGGCGTCGAGGATGCCGGTGAGGTTGTCCATCGCATCCCAGGCGAAGTGCACGACGCTGTCGTCGGGGCGGATGTGGCTCACGAGGTTGCCGCGCGCGTCGTAGGCGTAGCGGTCCTGGGTGCCGTCGGGGTGCAGGTGCTTGACGATGTTCTTGCTTGCGTCGCGGAAGAACCACTCCTCGTGCTCGAAGCGCCTGCCGTCGCTCGCCTCGACGACCGGGTGCACGATGCGGTAGGTGTAGCCCTGGTGGTCGAAGTAGTGGCGGGTCTCGGCGCCCAGGGCATCGATGATGGTGACCAGGCGGATGTGGCGGTTCCAGACCAGGGTGGTCTCGAAGCTGCCGTCCTCGGCGCGCTCGTGCCAGGCCCTGGCCTGGGCGCCGTGGGCGGCGCGCAGGGGCACGTCGAAGCCGTCCTCGTGCATCCACTGCAGGTGGATGGCGCGCCCGGTGCGGTCGGTGTAGCGGGCCAGCAGATGGGTGCTCGAGGCGGCGGCTGCTGCTGCACCGTTGTCGGCCTCCGGGAGATAGGCGTACTGCCAGCGTTCCCCGTTCTCGTCCTCGGCGGCGACGAGGTCGCTGCTGCCGTCGGCGCTCTCGTCGTACGCGTAGGCGGCGAGCTGGCGCACGGCGCGGCCGTCCTGCACGAGCCAGAGGCTCCGGATGCGGCCCTGGACATCGACGGCGGTGCTGACGTGCGCCTCTGCGCTCACGATGTCGGAAAGCTGGCCGTCCTCGTGGCGATAGGCGAGCGTGATGGCGTGGCCGTCCCGGTCGCGCTGGCCGGCGAGGCGGTAATGGACGTGCCGCCTGGCGGTCTGGGGCCGGCCTTTGCGCCAGAAGGCCGGCGCGAGCTCGAAGGTCTCGACCAGCTCGCGGCCGTGGCTGAGGATCAGCAGGCCGTCGTTGCCGCGCCCCAGGGTGAGGTCCTCGATCGGGTCGTGGTGGGTCTGGCCGGGCTGGCCGTCCACGGGGCCGGCCAGCGCGGGGAAGCGGTGGGTGCGGCCGTCGGCGGCGAGGTAGTGCAGGCTGCCGTCGGGCTGCTGTTCGATGCGGGTGGTGTAGGGCGTGGTCCAGCGTGCGCCGAGGTAGGCCGGCTGGGCGGTGTCGATGCGGCCGGCGCGGTGGCGCGGATGGTCGCAGGCGCCGAGGCGCGAGTGGTAGCAGCGCTGCCAGACGATGGGCAGGTGGCCGGGCAGGCTGAAGTCGGTGTGCAGGAGGGTTTCGCTGCCGGTGGCGAAGCGGATGGAGCCGCCGGTGGCGTCCTTCGCGCAGTTCTTGCAGCGATTGGCTTCGCCGACGCCCTTGACCAGCTCGTTGTTCCGGCCTTCGAGCTGCCCCTCGCCCTTCTGGCGGTCGTGGCGGGCGGTGGTGCTCGCATTGACGTTGGCCATGCCCGGTCGCTTCCTCGCGGCAAAGCGCAGCACGGCGGCCTCGAGCCGGGCGAGCAGCCAGCCGATGGTCATGCTGGTACCGGCGTCGCCCAGGCCCTTGAGCTTCTGCTTCGCATCGGCGCCGAGGGCATCGAGCCGGCCGGCCCAGTGCTGCAACTGCCTGCCGGCCTCCGCGCCGAGGCCGGTGTGCTGCATCACGGCGCCGCCCACCGCATTGGCCGCGCCCTGGGCGGTGCGCACGGCGGTGTCGCGGAACCAGCCGATGGCCCCCCAGAGGCTGGCGTAGCGGGCCTCGGGGTCGTGCCTGGGCGGCTCGGGCACGACGGTGGTGTCGAACACCTGGCCGGTGGCGAGGCGCCGCAGCGCGCCGCTCATGCTCCCGGCGAGGCCCTGGGCCATCTTGCCGCATTCGTCGAGGACGCCGGGCAGCTTGGCCTTGGCGCCCTGGACGAACTTGTCGATCTCGCCCGCGATGGTGGCGTTGAGGTGGTCCGCAAGCAGCACGACCACGGCCTCGCCGAGGTCGGCGCCGGCCTGCTTGAGCTTGCTGCGCACGAGGTGCAGTGCGGGGCGCAGGCTCATGCGCGCGGCGGCGGTGCCGGGCGGGATGGGGATGATGCCGATGAGATTGATGCCGAGGCTGACCCAGTCGAGCAGGGTCTCGGCAGTGCTCTGCGAGCGATTCTTGATGAGCGCGATGACGTCGCACACGGCATCGATGGCGGCGAGCACGTTGCCGACGATGGGCAGGGCGCCGGCGACGGTGAGGAGGCGATCGAGCGTGATGTAGCCGCCGCTGATGCTGCGCAGCCAGTCGTCGATGGCCTTGCGCCCCGCACCGAGGTCCGACACGTTGATCTGGTCCAGCGGAACGACGGCGGTCTCGCGCTCGTCGGCCCGCCTGGACAACTCCTGTTGAGTCGCCATCGTCTTGCTCCCTGTGTTCGTTGTTGTTGACTCGCCCGCGGCACGCGCCCGCTGCGCGCGTTACGAAAAGCCCGAAAACGGCACCACGCCCGGCGGCAGCCGTGCAGCGGGCGGATCGGCCGCGCTGCCACCTCTGGAAGCAAGCTGCCGGTCGGCGGGACTGGAGGCCGCGTCGCCCAGCAGCCGGTCGGCCAGGCCCGCGAGCTGCGGCGCGGCAGGCAGCGCGACGCCGAGCCGCGAAAGGGCCTTGATCCCCAGGCCGCTCGCGGCCTGCTGCATGAGTCCGTCGAGCGTCTCGGCCGCCGCAGCCGCCAGCGCTTCGAATGCGCTGTCCGTTTCGCGCGGCCATGTGGGCTTGCCGAAGTAGCTGCCGGGATCCCACGGGTCGGACGGGTCCTTGCCCCAGCGCACCACCGCGCCACCCGGCGCGAGGCCCGCAACCGCGGCGAAGCCCTTGGCATCGAGCTGGCCGGTCTTGACCTGTCCGGCGGCATCGGTGACTTCGTAGGTCGCGCTCTTCAGGCCCCGGGCGTTCGCGTAGCGGTGCGTGAGTTCGAGCTGGCCCTTGCCGGGCTTGCGGCCCTCCGGCAGGCTCGGGCGCCCGGTGCTGCTCGGGCCCACCATGCTGTGGACGCTCGCATGTCGGACGTGCGGGCCGGTGGTGCCGCTTTCGATGCCTGCCCCTTTGTAGTTGGCGTAGCTGCCGCCCCCATCGAGGTGCAGTTCGGTGGCGGCCTCGATCCTGATCTTGTCGGCGCGGATCGTGATCTCGTCCTTGGCCAGCATGTGGATGCAGTTGTTCAGCGCCTGGATGTCGATGTCGGCCTGCGCGGCCACGAGCTTCATCCCCTTCTGGGCCGCGAAGAGCTTGATCGCCTGCAGTGCCACGCCGAGCAGGCTGTCGCCGCTCGCGATGCTGGTGTGCCTGCCGCTCGTGATCGCGGTGTGCTCCGCGCTTGCCAGGTGCGTGCTGAACTGGGTGGTGGTCTCGATGCCGGCGGGCGAGGCGAGCACGAGATGCGGTTGCGAGAGCTCCGGAAACTGCCCCTCGGCGGGATTGCCCGCACCTTCGCCTTTGACGGCATCGTTCTGCGCCTGGAGCGCGCCGGCGACGAGGGCCTGGTCGTCCGCCTGCAGCGCCTTGTTGTTGCACGCCTCGCGGGCGACGTTGTCATGGAGGTCGCGCGCCTGGACCAGCCGCTCGTATGTTTCCGCGCTGTCGAGCAGGTGCGCCTTGGCGTTGGCGCGCGCCTCGGTGGTGATGAGCAGGCCTTGTCCGGCGCGGATCGCGCCGTGCGCATCGCTGCGCAGTTCGAAGCCTTGTCCGCGCGCGTCCTGGCGGCCGGCGTTGCCGTCGATGCGCGCCACGTGGCCGAGGCTCAGCGAACTGCTTTGGTGGTCGCTCTTGAGCTGTGCCTGGATCTTCTGCTCCGTGTCGTCCAGCACGAGATGGTTGGAGCGGCCGGCGGCGCCGTTGCCGCCCTGCGGAACGAGTTCCCGGCTGCGAAACCCCGAGAGTGCGGCCTGCGCCGGCAGTTCGAACGGCGGCAGGTTCATCTGGTTGTGGACCCGTCCGGTGCACAGGGGCTGGTCGGGGTCGCCACCGATGAACTCGACGATCACTTCCTGGCCGATGCGCGGCAGGTGGATGCCGCCGAGCTGGTTGCCGGCCCAGGGCGAGCTCACGCGCAGCCAGCAGCTCGAATGCTGGTTGTTCTCGCCGAGCCGGTCCCAAGGGAACTGCACCTTGATGCGGCCGAGCTCGTCGGTCCAGAGGTTCTCGCCCTCGGGGCCGACGACGCGCGCGATCTGCGGGCCGCGGCTGAACGGCTTGGACCGCAGCAGCGGCGGCGCGAGCGGCTCGGTGACCGGATGGGCGACGAAGTCGACCTCGACACGCCACTGCTGCCTGCGGTGGGCCGCCGCGTCGACGCGCTCGCTTTCCTGTGCGACGTTCTCGATGAGGAAACGCGTGTCGAGCACCAGGTACTGAACGTTCGCGGCCTCGCGCGGATGTTTCTCGAGCTGGAAGATGCAGCCCGGCACCATGCCGCGCAGCCGGCCGCGCGCCCTGGCCCGCGCGCCGTGGCTGCGCAGCGCGCTCATGCGCAGCCGTGCGAGGCGCCGGCCTTCGGAGAGCGGCTCGTTGCTTTGGGTGCCGGCGCGTGGCTGCGCGTAATGGCTGCCGGCCTGCCCGTGGTGCCAGTGGTAGACCTCCTGGTCGGCCTGACCGGTCGGCCGCGGGTCGGCGTTGGTAGTGCGCAGGTCGGCCTTGGGCCGCGTGTAGTCGTAGTCGCTGGTGGTATAGCGGCCGCTCGCGATCTGGTGGTGAAGTGCGAAGCTGTGGATGTACTCGGCGTCGATCTTCCAGTCCGGTGCGTGGTACTCGACCCGGCGATAGGCTTCGCTCTCCATCGGCTCGTGCGCGCCCAGGTGGTCGGTGAGTACGAGGCGGTGCTTGCCGTCGCGATGGCGGAAGTGGTAGGAGATGCCCCACTCCTGGCAAAGGCGCTCGAAGAACGCGAAGTCGCTTTCGTTGAATTGCGTCTGGAAGTCCCGAACGGGATAGTTCTCGCCGAGGCGCTTGTCGACCGGGAATGCATAGTCGCCGAGCAGCGCGTCGAGGATCTCGACGACCGTCTGGTTCTGGAAGATCCTGCAGTCGCTGTTCAGCGTGCCGAGATGCAGCCAGGGGCGCAGCGTGAGCTTGTACTGCACGTGTCGGCCTTCCTCGCCCCAGAGCTGCGCATCGGTGACGAGGCCGTTGATCTCTCGCACGCCCGCGCCCGCGAGACCTTCGCCCGCACCGTCGAGCTCGATCAGGCAGCTGACTTCGCGGCCGATGAGGCTGTCGAGGTCGATGTCGGCGGCCGGGCCGAAGCTGAAGTTGAGCGCATCGGGCGTTTTCAGCAGCAGCTCGTACTCGAACAATGCGTTCAGGCCCTCGGTGCCTGACAGGCGGACGGCCTCGAAGGTGTCCGGAATCGCGGGACTGGAAACGCGAAGGGTTTGAGGCATGCGCGGGACCTGTGAGGCGAGGGTCCCGGAAGTCTGCGGCAGTGGCCTGCTGCACCATTGCAAACTATGGTGAATTGGACAACGGCCCTGAACTCCGGGCCGCAAATCGCGCAATAGTTCACTGCACGCGGCACCGGGGCATCACCTTGCCCCGGTGCTGCTAGGCCGCCAGTGCCCGCATCTCCGAGATCAGGTCGGCCTTGCCCTCGAAGCCGATGCCCGGCAGCGCGGGCAGCGTGACGTAGCCGTTGTCGACCTTCACGCCGTCGGGGAAGCCGCCGTAGGGCTGGAACAGGTCGGGGTAGCTCTCGTTGCCGCCGAGGCCGAGGCCGGCCGCGATCGCGAGCGACATCTGGTGGCCGCCGTGCGGGATGCAGCGCGAGGCCGACCAGCCGTGGTCCTTCAGCATCTCGAGCGTGCGCAGGTATTCGACCAGGCCGTAGCTCAAGGCGCAGTCGAACTGCAGCCAGTCGCGGTCGGGCCGCATGCCGCCGTGGCGGATCAGGTTGCGCGCATCCTGCATCGAGAACAGGTTCTCGCCCGTGGCCATGGGGCCGGCATAGACCTCGCCGAGCTTCGCCTGCAGCTCGTAGTCGAGCGGGTCGCCGGCCTCCTCGTACCAGAAGAGCGGGTACTCCGAGAGCGCGCGGCCGTAGTCGATCGCGGTTCGGAGGTCGAAGCGCCCGTTCGCGTCGACCGCGAGCTGCTGGCCCGGGCCGAGGATCTTCAGCACCGACTCGATGCGCTCGCAGTCCTCGGCGAGCGAGGCGCCGCCGATCTTCATCTTGACGACCGAGTAGCCGCGCTCGAGGTAGCCGCGCATCTCGCGCTGCAGGCCCTCAAGGCCCTTGCCGGGGTAGTAGTAGCCGCCCGCCGCATAGACGAACACGCGCGGGTCGGGCGTGCCGCTGCCGTAGCGCTCGGCGAGCAGCTGGTGGAGCGGCTTGCCGGCGATCTTGGCGACCGCGTCCCACACGGCCATGTCGATGGTGCCCACCGCGACCGAGCGCTCGCCGTGGCCGCCGGGCTTCTCGTTGATCATCATGCGGGCCCAGATCCTGTGCGGGTCGAGGTTCTCGCCGGTCTCGTCGACGAGCGAGGCGGGATCGGCCTCGAGCAGCCGCGGCAGGAAGCGCTCGCGGATCAGGCCGCCCTGGCCGTAGCGCCCGTTGGAGTTGAAGCCGTAGCCGACCACCGGCCGGCCGTCGCGGACCACGTCGGTGACGACCGCGACGAGGCTCAGCGTCATCTTCGAGAAGTCGATGTAGGCGTTGCGGATGTCCGACTTGATCGGACGCGTGGACTCGAGGATGTTGACGATTTTCATGAGCGCTGGATGGCTTGCGGGTTGCGGGTGGAAAAAGGAAGAAAAGAAAAAAAGCTCAGCGCTGCAGCGACGCGCCGCCGCAGACCGCGATGTCCTGCCCCGTGATCGCGGCGGCGCTCGGCGACAGCAGGTAGGCGACGAGCGCCGCGATCTCCTCGGGCTCGATCAGCCGCCCGATCGGCGGCAGCCGCGGCGTGCTGCCCGCGCGGGCCGGGTCCTGCAGCATCGCGGTGCGGGTCGCGCCCGGCGAGACCACGTTGAGGGTGACGCCGCGCGGCGCCACCTCGGCGGCCCAGCTGTGTGCGAGCGCGACCAGCGCGGCCTTGGTCGCGGCGTACTGCCCGCGGCCCGGCATGCCCTGCGCGACGCGGCTGCCGACGAACACCACGCGGCCGCGGCCGCGCGCCGCCATCGCGGGCACGAGCAGGTCGGCGAGCCGCGTGGCCGCGTCCACATGGAGCCGCCACATCCGTTCGCCGCCCGCATGGTCGAGCTCGCCGAGCGCGCCCACGCGCAGCACGCCGGCCGCATGCACGAGCGCATCGGCATCGGACAGCGCGGCCGCGGCGCGCGAGAGGGCGGCCGGGTCGCAGAGGTCCACCGCCACCGGGGCGAAGGCGGCGCCGGCCGGCAGCGTCGGCGACGCGAGGTCGAGGCCGCTCACGCGCCAGCCCTGCGCGCCGAGCAGCGCCGCGATCGCGCGGCCGATGCCGCTGCTGCTGCCGGTCACGACCGCGTGCGGCGCGGCGCTGTCATTCGACACGGATGTGGCCCTCGGTGATGATCTTCTTCGAGCGCTCCATGTCGGCCTGCTGGAACTTCGCGAAGTCGTCCACGCTGCCGGGCGTGAGCAGCAGCCCCTGCGCGCCGAGCGTCTCGCGCATGTCGGTCGCGAGCGCCCTGTTCACCTCGGCGTTGAGCCGCTGCGCGATCGGCGCCGGCAGCTTCGCCGGGCCCCAGAGCCCGTACCAGCTGTAGAACTCGTAGCCCGGGATGGTCTCGGCCACCGTGGGCACGTTCGGCAGGCTCGCCGCGCGCTGCGCCGAGGTGACGGCCACCACGCGCAGCATGCCGCTCCTGTGGTACTGCAGCGAGCCGAGGATCGGGTCGATGAAGCCGTCGATCTGCCCGCCGATCAGGTCCTGGAACGCGGGCGCCGTGCCCTTGTACGGGACGATCAGGTAGTCGAGCCCGCCCGCGCGCTTGAGCAGCTCGGTCGAGAGGTGCCCGGCCGAGCCCACCGAGCCGACCGCGAAGCTCATCTTGCCCGGATGCGCGCGCGCATGGGCGATCAGCGACTTGATGTCGGTGATCGGCAGGTTCTTGTTGATCGCCACCGACAGAGGCGCCTTCGCGACCAGCGCCACCGGCGTGAAGTCGCGCAGCACCTCGTAGGGCACCGACTTCATCGTCATCGGCGCGGTGGTGAAGGTGGAGGCGTTGAACAGCAGCGTGTAGCCGTCGGCCGGCGCCTTCGCGACCACGTCGGCGCCGATCACGCCGTTGCCCCCGGGCCGGTTCTCGACGATGAAGGACTGGCCGGTCTGCTCGCCGAGCTTCTGCGCGAGCAGGCGGCCGACCGTGTCGAGCGTGCCGCCGGGCGGGAACGGGATCACCATGCGCACCGGCCGGCTCGGCCAGGCCGGCGGCTGCGACTGGGCGAGGGCGGCCGTGCCGGCGGCCGCGAGCGCGAGGCCCGCGAGCGCGGCGCGCAGGAAGTGGTGGCGTTGCATCGCTTGTCTCCTTCGTGTTGTGGTCGTCGTCGCGCGGCGCGGGCGCTCAGCGCTTCGCGAGCAGGCCCGCCTGCGCCACGGCCGCGCGCAGCGCTTCCATCTCGCGCGCGTCGGGCGCCTCGGTCGGCGGGCGCACGGTGGCGCTGGCCAGCACGCCCGCGAGGTACATGCCGGCCTTCATGCGCGCATGCGCCTCGCCCGTGGGTTCGCCGCCGCCGTAGACCGCGTCCTTGAGCGGCGTGATCACGGCCTGCACCGCCATCGCCTTCTTCAGGTCGCCGGCCTTGACCGCGTTCCAGAGGTCGATGATCAGTTGCGGGATGAATGTCGCGAAGCCGACCAGCGCGCCGTCCACGCCCTGCACCATCGAGGCGAGCAGGTATTCGTCGTGGCAGGTCAGGATCGACTTCGAGGCATCGGCCTCGCGGATCGCCTGGATGTCGCGGGCGTACTTGTTCATGTCGCGCTGGCCGACCTTGAAGGCTTGGACGTAGGGCAGCCGCGCGAGGTCGGCGAGCAGCTGCGACGAGTACGAGGCGCGCGTCCAGGCGGGATAGACGTGGCACACGAGGTCGAGTTCGGGCGCGGCGCGGTGGATGGCCTCGAAGTACTGCAGCGCGTGGCCCGGCGTGAAGCCGAAGCGCAGCCAGTGGTGCGGCGGCATCACGTCGAGCGCCACCGCGCCCGCGGCCGCCGCGGCGCGCGCATGCTCGGCGGCCTCGGCCAGGCCTTCGCAGACGATCGACGAGATCACGGGCGTGCGGCCCTTCAGCTCGTCGGCCACGATGCGCGTGACCTCGGCGCGCTCGGCGGGGGTGAGGGAGAACACCTCGCCGGTGTGGCCGTTGGTCATGACCGCGACCACGCCGTCGTGTCCCGCGAGCCAGCTCGCCAGCTTTCGCAGCGCCGGCTCGTCGATGCGGTGGTCGGCCGTGAAGGGGCAGGAAATGGCGGGGATGATCCCGCGATAATTCGCGATGGAAGGCATGCTCTGTCGGTCTCCGTGGTTCGATGTGCAGGAACGGCTGCATCTTCGGCCGGGGGCAGGCGCACCGTCCAATACTCGAATCGCATACAACTATTCAACGACCCCCAGCGCGCATGGGCCCCGGCAACCGACCCCTCGACCTCGAATGGCTCGAAGACTTCCTGGCGCTGGCCGAGAGCGGCAATTTCTCGCGCGCGGCGCAGGCGCGCGCCATCGCGCAGCCAGCGTTCAGCCGCCACATCCGCGCGCTCGAGGAATGGGCGGGGGTCGACCTGGTCGACCGCAGCGCGCATCCGGCCACGCTCACGGCCGCGGGCAAGCGCTTCCAGCCGCTGTTGCAGGAGGTGCTCGCGGCGCTCGAGGCCGCGCGCATCAAGGCGCGCGCCGCCCATGACCAGGCCGCCGCGAGCCTGAGCTTCGCGGCCACGCACGTGCTGTCGCTGACCTTCTTCCCGCGCTGGCTCGCGCGCGTGGAGGCGCAGCTCGCCACCGGGCCGATCCAGACCGTGTCCGACAGCTCGCAGGCCTGCGAGGACCTGATGCTGCAGCGGCGCGTGCAGTTCGTGCTCTGCCACGGCCATGCGGGCGCGCCCGGACGGCTCGACGAGGCGCAGTACCCGGTGCGGCGCCTGAGCGAGGACCTGCTCGTGCCGGTGGCCGCCCCCGATGCCGCAGGCGCGCCGCTGCACGCGCTCGGCGGCGCCCGCGCGCCGGCCGTGCTGGCCTACAGCGAGGCCTCGGGCCTGGGCCGGATCATGCGCGCGCTGCAGGACAGCGAGTTCGGGCGCGATTTCGCGTCCTCGCTCCCGGTGGTGTTCACGGCCCACCATGCGGCGCTGCTGCGCACCATGGCGCTCGAAGGCCGCGGCCTGGCCTGGCTGCCGATGAGCCTGGTGGCCGACGACCTCGGGCGCGGCGCGCTCGTCGATGCGGGCGCGGGCGGCTGGCGCGTGCCGGTCGAGATCCGGCTCTACCGCCAGCTCGCGCAGATGGCGCCCGTGGCCGAGGCGCTGTGGCAACTGGTCAGCGCGCCCGCAGCGGCGACGCGGGCCTCCTCCTGAGCCGCGGGGCGCCGATGGACCGCTTCGACGCGCTGCAGGCCTTCGCCCGCGTGGTGGAGGCGGGCAGCTTCACCAAGGCGGCGCAGGCGCTGCACATGAGCAAGACCACCGTGACGCAACTCGTGCAGCAGCTCGAGGCGCGGCTGCGCGTGAAGCTGCTGAACCGCACCACGCGGCAGGTGCGCGTGACGCCCGACGGCGCCGCCTACTACGAACGCGTGGTGCGGCTGCTGGCCGACCTCGAGGACGCCGACACCGGCCTGTCGAGCGCCTCGGCCTCGCCGCGCGGGCGCCTGCGCGTCGACGTGCCGACGCCCTTCGCGCGCATGGTGCTGGTGCCGGCGCTGCCTGACTTCCACGCGCGCTACCCCGAGATCCAGCTCCATCTCGGCGTCAGCGACCGCATGGTGGACCTGATCGGCGACAGCGTCGACTGCGTGCTGCGCGGCGGCGACCTGGCCGATTCCTCGCTGATGGCGCGCCGCGTGGGCGCGCGGCGGCTCGGCGTGTATGCCGCGCCTTCGTACCGGGCGCGCGCCGGCACGCCGTCGCATCCGCGCGAGCTCGAGCACACGCACCACCGCATCGTGGGCTACCTGCGTTCGCGCAGCGGCCGGGTCGCGCCGATCGAGATGCGGCGCGAGGGCGAGCACTTCGAGGTGCAGGGCCGCTACGCGGTCGCGCTCGACGACGGCAACGCCTACCTCGCGGCCGGCGTCGCGGGCATGGGCGTGCTCTGGCTGCCGCACTACATGGCCGCGCCCCACCTCGCGCAGCGCGAGCTCGTGCCGCTGTTCGAGGACTGGCAGGTCGAGCCGATGCCGATGTACGTGGTCTATCCGCCGAACCGGCATGTGAGCGCGAAGCTCAGGGTCTTCATCGACTGGATCGACGACCTGATGGCGCGGCAGGCGCCCCGCCTCTAGCGCGCGGCTCAGGCCGCCTGCAGCATCGCCTCGGGCGTGTCGTTGACCGTGGTGCGCCGCAGTTCGCGCCGCTCGGCGATGTCGTAGCGCCGGCCGCGGTGCAGCGTCGCGCGGTTGTCCCACATCACGGTGTCGCCGACCTGCCACTCGTGCGTGTAGACGAAGGGCCGCTGCGTCGCGTGCTCGAGCAGGTCGAGCAGCAGCATGCGGCCCTCGGCCGTGGGCCAGCCGACGATCTGGCGCGCATGCACGCCGACGAACAGCACCTTGCGGCCCGAGCCCGGATGGGTGTCGACGAGCGGCCAGGTGGCGGGCGGGATCTCCTTCTTCTGCGCGTCGGTGTAGGCCTCGTCGCCGAGCAGCAGCCGGGTGTGCAGCGCATAGTGCTCGGCGCTGAGGCCGGCGATCTGCGCCAGCGTGCGCGCGTCGAGCGCGTCGTGCGCGGCCCGCAGGTCGGCGAACTCGGTCTGGCCGCCCCAGCTCGGGTTCACGACCGAATGCAGCATCGAATAGGCGGCGCGCGGCTTCATGAACGAGCTGTCGCTGTGCCACAGCTGGTTGGCGAAGTTCGACAGGTTCTTCGGCGAGTCGCGGCGCGCGACCTGGCCTTGCGCGTCGACATTGGAGATGTCGATCAGCCGCTCGTCCTCGAGCCGCTCGGGCCGCTTGAAGACGCGCTTGAGGCCGATGTCCAGCGGCCCGAAGCTGTTCGCGAAGCGCAGCTGCTGCTGCGCGTCGAGCGGCTGGCCGCGCCAGACCAGCACGGCGTATTCGTTCATGGCCGCATTGACCGCGCGCACCTCGGCGTCGGACAGCGGCTGCGTGAGGTCGATGCCCGAGGCTTCGGCGACGAACAGGGGGTGCAGGGGGCGAAGGCTGAGTGTCATGTGGAGGCTCCGAGGGAGAGGAAAGTCAATCGAGGGAGATCTTCGCTTCGGCGATCACCTTCGACCAGCGTGTCATCTCGCTGCGCAGAAGGGCGTCGAACTCGGCGGGCGACGAGCCCACCACCTGCATGCCCAGGCCCTCGATGCGCTGGCGCGTCTCGGGCACGGCGAGCACGCGCGCGGTGTCGGCCTGCATCTTCCGGACCACGGCGCGCGGCGTGGCCGCGGGCGCCACGAAGCCCAGCATGCCGATGACCGAGAAGCCGGGCAGCGTCTCGGCGGCCGTGGGAAAGTCGTAGCCCGGCACGCGCCTGTCGCCGAGCGTGGCGATCATCTTCATGCGGCCGGCCTGCACGTAGGGGATCACCGAGAGGAAGGGATCGATCACCACGTCGATGCGTCCGCCCATGAGCTCGGTGTGGGCCGGGGCGCTGCCCTTGAACGGCGCGTGCAGCATGTCGAAGCCGGCCTCGCGCTTGAGCAGCTCGCCGCCCAGGTGCGTGGTGCTGCCCGCGCCCGGCGTGCCGTAGGCCAGCTTGCCGGGGTTCTTCTTCGCCCACGCGATCATCTCGGCGAGGTTGTTGAACGGTGCGTCGACCCGCGCCACGATCGCCTGCTGCAGCCGCACCAGCTGCGTCACGGCGGCGAGGTCGCGCAGCGTGTCGTAGGGCAGCGTCTTGTGCAGGTAGGGGTTGACCGCCAGCGACGAGTTCGCGATGCCGAAGGTGTAGCCGTCGGGCGCGGACTTGGCGATGTGGTCCATGCCGATGATCGTGCCCGCGCCCGGCTTGTAGTCGACGATCACCGACTGGCCCCAGGCCTCCTGCAGCCTGGTCGCGACGAGCCGCGCCATGGTGTCGGTCGGCCCGCCGGGCGGGAAGGGCACGATCATCCTGACGGGCTGCCGCGGGTAGTCGGCGCCGGGCGTTTCCGTGGCGGCGAGGCCGGTCAGGCCCGTGGCGGCACCGGCCAGCGCCGCGCCGTAGCGCAGCATGAGGCGGCGTGGGTTCATGATGTCTCCTGTTTTTTAAAACACTGTTCCAAAATAATCGCACATCGTGCCGGCGCTGTCCAGGCGTGCAAGACAATCGGCGCATGTCCACACGCACCTCGAACCAGAGCAAAGCCCCCGCCGAAGCGCCCGAGCCCAACGGCAGGGAGGAGGTCTCGGCGCTCGCGCGCGGCCTTGCCGTGCTGCGCGCGCTGGCCGAGGCGCGCGGCCCGCTGTCGAACCGCGCGCTCGCCGATGCGACCGGCATTCCCAAGGCCACCGTGTCGCGGCTCGCGGCGACGCTGTGCGCGAGCGGCTTCCTGCAGCAGGACGTCGAGAGCGAACGCTTCCGCCTCGGTCCCGCGCTGCTCGACATGAGCAGCGCCTACCTGCGGACCTTCGACATGCGCGCCATGTGCCGCCCGCACCTGGCCGCGCTCGCGGACGCGGTCGATGCCAGCGTGCACCTCGGCGTGTGCGACGGCACCGACGTGCTCGTGATCGACACCGTGCGTCCGCAGTCGGCGGTGATCCTCACGCGCACCGACATCGGCACGCGCATGGACATCGCGACCTCGGCCTCGGGGCGGGCCTACTTCGCGGCGCTCGCGCCCGATGAGCGCGCGGCGCTGCTGGCGCTTTACAAGCGCAGCGCGCCGAAGCGCTGGCCCGCGGTGCGCGAGATGCTGCTCGCGGCCGCCGCCGACGTGGCGGCATGCGGCTACGGGCGCTCGTTCCAGGAATGGCATCGCGACATCAACGCCATCGGCTTCACGCTGCGCGGGCCGCGCGGCGAGCTCTACGCGCTGAGCTGCGGCGGGCCGGCTTATGCGCTGTCGCCCGCGAAGCTGCAGACCGAGGTCGCGCAGGCGGTGCTGGCCACGCAGCGCGCGATCGTGCAGGCCTGCGGCCTCCACGGTTGAAGGCGCGCGGGACCGCGCAGGGCGATGGCGTGCGCGCGCTCCCGGCTCCTACAGGACCCCGCGCTGCGAACTGACCCGGGGAATCCTGGCGGCGCCTAAGTTGGCCTCAGTCGGGCAAACGGTCCGGCCGATCCCTCAACTTTCCAGGAGACTCGTCATGCTTCGTGCTACCCATCTCGTCGCAGCCCTCGCCCTCGGCGCCGCCGGTGCCGCCTTCGCGCAGGGCAACCCGCCCACCACCGCACCCGCCAACCCCGCGACCGCCGCGGGCCAGCAGAACCAGCAAGGCACGCCCATGGGCACCACCGGCACCCTGCCGCAGAACAACACCGCGGGCACCACCTCGTCGGGCTCCTCCTCCACCACCGCCCAAGGCTCCGGCAGCATGAGCAGCGGCAGCACCAACAACAGCACCACGATGGCCGCGGCCGACCCGATGCGTCCGGCCCGTGCCGACCGCAACTGAGGCGGCGATGCGTCGCGGATCGCCACGGCCCGCGGGGTTCGCGGCCGCGCTGCTGCTCGCGGCGTCGGCCGCAGCCTGCGCGGCGGACCGGCCTGCGCCGGCGATGCCCGCGGCGCCGCTGACCCCGGAGGCGCAACGCGTCGCCCGGGCCGCGGTCGCGGCGCGCGACAACGCGGGCGGCGCGTTCGCGGTGGTCGACAAGAAGGCCGCGAGCGTCTTCGTGTTCGACGGCCACGGGCGGCTGCTCGGCGCCTCGCCGGTGCTGCTCGGGCTGGCGCGCGGCGACGACTCGGTGCCCGGCATCGGCGAGCGGCCGATGG
>CBHTTS010000083.1:0-17978 GCA_966095775.1 uncultured Variovorax sp.
AACACCAGCGCCTTCCTGGGCGAGATCTGGCGCGGCTGCATCCAGGCGATCCCGCACGGCCAGACCGAAGCGGCGCACGCGCTCGGCCTGCACTACGTCGCCCGCATGCGCGACGTGATCCTGCCGCAGGCCTTCAAGATCGCCCTGCCGCCCACGGTCGGCTACATGGTGCAGGTGATCAAGGGCACTTCGCTGGCGGCCATCATCGGCTTCGCCGAAGTGACCCGCGCCGGCCAGATCATCAACAACGCAACCTTCCAGCCGCTGATCGTGTTCAGCCTGGTGGCTGCCATCTATTTCGCGCTGTGCTGGCCGCTGTCGCTGCTGGCCGCGCGGATGGAGCGTCGCCAGGCGGCGGCGCTCGCGCGCTGACCTCGTGCCGCGCTGAACTTTCCGTTTTCTTCCAACCTGGAGACTTCCGATGACCCAATCCCTCTCCCGTCGTGCGTTCGCCGCCCTGGGCCTCGCGGCCGGCGTGTCCCTCGTCGCCTCGCCCGCCTTCGCCCAGAGCCTCGAGGAACTGAAGAAGAAGGGCGAGGTCAACGTCGGCCTGCTGGTGGACTTCCCGCCCTACGGCACCACCAATGCGCAGAACCAGCCCGACGGCTACGACGCCGACGTGGCCAAGCTGCTCGCCAAGGACTGGGGCGTGAAGGCCAACATCGTGCCCGTGACCGGCCCGAACCGCATTCCCTTCCTGCTGACCAACAAGGTCGACCTGCTCGTGGCCTCGCTCGCGATCACGCCCGAGCGCGCGAAGCAGGTCACGTTCTCGCAGCCGTACGCGGCCGCGACCATCGTGCTGTACGGCAAGAAGGCCGCCAGCATCAAGGGCCCGGCCGACCTCAAGGGCGTGCGCGTGGGCGTGGCCCGCGCCAGCACCCAGGACGTGGTGGTGACCCAGTCGGCGCCCGAAGGCACCGAGATCCGCCGCTTCGACGACGACGCCTCGGCCATGCAGGCGCTGATCTCGGGCCAGGTCGACGCGATCGGCTGCTCGGTCACCGTGGCGGCGCAGATCGCCAAGCGCGTGCCCGCGGGCACCTACGAGAACAAGTTCACCCTGAAGCAGCAGAACATGGGCATCGCCATGCGTCCGGGCCAGGACGAGCTGACCAAGGCCGTGAACGAGTTCGTGCAGAAGAACACCGCCAACGGCGAGCTCAACAAGCTCTACCAGAAGTGGCTGCAGGCCGACCTGCCGAAGATGCAGTAATCGAGACGGGAACCCATGACCGAACCCATCATCCGCATGGAAGCCGTCAACAAGTGGTACGGCGAATTCCAGGTGCTGACCGGCATCGACCTGAGCGTGCGCGCGGGCGAGCGCATCGTGATCTGCGGGCCTTCGGGTTCGGGCAAGTCGACGCTGATCCGCTGCATCAACCGTCTCGAGACGGTGCAGAAGGGCCGCATCGTGGTCGACGGCATCGATCTGACCGCGGGCGGGAAGAACGTCGACGCGGTGCGCGCCGAGGTCGGCATGGTGTTCCAGCAGTTCAACCTGTTCCCGCACCTCACGATCCTGGAGAACTGCACGCTCGCGCCGATGCGCTCGCGCGGCATGAGCCGTGCCGAGGCCGAGGAGGTCGCGATGAAGTACCTCACGCGCGTGCGCATCCCCGAGCAGGCAAGCAAGTACCCCAGCCAGCTCTCGGGCGGCCAGCAGCAGCGCGTGGCGATCGCGCGGGCGCTGTGCATGTCGCCCAAGATCATGCTGTTCGACGAGCCGACCTCCGCGCTCGACCCCGAGATGGTCAAGGAAGTGCTCGACACCATGATCGGCCTCGCCGAGGACGGCATGACCATGCTCTGCGTGACCCACGAGATGGGCTTCGCGCGCAGCGTGGCCGACCGCGTGATCTTCATGGCCGACGGCCGCATCGTCGAGGAGGCGCCGCCCGCGCAGTTCTTCGGCAGCCCGCAGCATGAAAAGACGCGGCAATTCCTGGGCCAGATCCTCAGTTCCCATCAAGCGCAGCACTGAATGTCGTTCGAGGTCCTGATTTCCCTCTCGTCCTTCGGGGCGGCCGAGGTGGGCCGGCACGGCCAGCTCTGGTGCTCGAAGCTCGCGCGCGCGGCGGGCGCCGATTCGGTCGAGGTGCGCGGCGAAATGCTGCGCGATGCCGAGGCCGAACTGCCCGCGCTCGCGGGGCTGGCCTCGGTGTTCTCGAGTCCCGAAGGCCTCTGGGCCGGCGACGGCGCGCTCGACGCCGATGCGCTGCTGCGCGGCGTCGCCTGCGCCACGCGCGTGGGCGCCCGGCGGCTCAAGATGGCGATCGGCGGCTTCCGCGCCGCGTCGCACGCCTCGCTGCGCGAGCTCGGCATGCTGCTCGCCGAAGCCGAGGTCGAACTGCTGATCGAGAACGACCAGACCCCGCGCGCCGGCACCCTGGCCGCGCTGCAGGCCTTCTTCGCAGCGGCCGACGACGCCGGCCTCGACCTCGGCATGACCTTCGACATGGGCAACTGGCACTGGCTCGGCGAGTGCCCGCTGCAGGCCGCCGAGGCGCTCGGTGCGCGCGTGCGCTACGTGCACTGCAAGGGCGTGCAGCGGCTCCCTCACAAGTGGGTCGCGGTGCCGCTCGGCGATTCCGCCGCGCCCTGGCGCGCGGTGCTTCGCGCGCTGCCGGCCGACGTGCCGCATGCGATCGAATACCCGCTCGTCGGCGATGATCTCGAGGCCGTCGCGCGCGCGCAGATCGAGTTCATCCGCGCCGCGCGCGCCCTGGAGACTTCATGACCGCACCCACCGCCTTCGACGTCGCGCTGTTCGGCGAAGCCATGCTGCTGCTCGTGGCCGACCGGCCCGGCCCGATCGAGAACGCGCAGGCCTTCCACAAGCGCACCGCCGGCGCCGAGACCAACGTGGCGATCGGCCTCTCGCGCCTCGGCCTCAAGGTGGGCTGGGCCAGCCGGCTCGGCACCGACTCGATGGGCCGCGCGCTGCTCGCGACCATGCAGGCCGAGGGCATCGACTGCTCGCACGTGATCTGCGATCCGGCGCAGCGCACCGGCTTCCAGTTCAAGGGCCGCGTCACCGACGGCAGCGACCCGCCGGTCGAATACCACCGCAAGGGCTCGGCCGCGAGCCACATGGGTCCGCAGGACATCGACGAGCCCTGGCTGCGCTCGGCGCGCCACCTGCACGCCACGGGCGTGTTCGCCGCGATCTCCGACACCAGCCTGCAGGCCGCGCTGCGCAGCATGGAGGTGATGCGCGCCGCCGGCCGCACGATCTCGTTCGACACCAACCTGCGGCCCACGCTCTGGTCCTCGACCGAGACCATGCGCCACTGGATCAACGAACTCGCCGCGCGCGCCGACTGGGTGCTGCCCGGCATCGAGGAAGGGCTGCTGCTCACGGGCCACGACACGCCCGAGGGCGTGGCGCGCTTCTACCGCGAGCGCGGCGCGAAGCTGGTGGTCGTCAAGCTCGGCGCCGCGGGCGCCTACTACGACAGCGACGTGGCCGGCACCGGCCGGGTCGAAGGCTTCCCGGTCAAGGAAGTGGTCGACACGGTGGGCGCGGGCGACGGCTTCGCGGCCGGCGTGGTGAGCGCGCTGCTCGAAGGCCGCAGCGTGTCCGAGGCGGTGCGCCGCGGCGCCTGGATCGGCGCGCGCGCGGTGCAGGTGCTCGGCGACACCGAAGGCCTGCCGACGCGCGCCGAACTCGAGGCCGCGGGACTCTGACCATGACGAACAACAGCCAGGACAACAGGAAGAACGTGCTGGTGTTCCGGGCCCTGCCCGAGGACCAGCTCGCGCGGCTCGAGGCCGCGCACCATGTGACGGTCGCCGATCCGCGCAAGGAGCCCGGAGCCTTCGCGGCCGCGCTCGCCGGCGCGCAGGGCCTGATCGGCTCGAGCCACCCGGTCGATGCGGCGCTGCTCGACGCGGCGCCGCGGCTCGAGGTGATCTCGAGCGTGTCGGTGGGCGTCGACAACTACCCGCTCGCCGAGCTGCACCGCCGTGGCATCGTGCTGTGCCACACGCCCGACGTGCTGACCGAGACCGTGGCCGACACCGTGTTCGCGATCCTCATGGCGACCCAGCGCCGCGTGGTCGAGCTCTCGAACCTCGTGCGCGAGGGCCGCTGGACGAAGAACATCGGCCCCGATCTGTTCGGCACCGACGTGCACGGCAAGACGCTCGGCATCCTCGGCTTCGGCCGCATCGGCCAGGCGGTGGCGCGCCGCGCCGCGCTGGGCTTCGGCATGCCGGTGCTCTACCACGCGCGGCGCGCGGTCGACCTCGCGGCGGTCGCGCCCGAGCTGCAGGGCCGCGCCGCGCACGCGCCGCTCGACGAGCTGCTCGCGCGCTCGGACATCGTGCTCGCGATGCTGCCGCTGACCGAGGCCACGCGCGGCATGATCGATGCGGGCTTCTTCGCGCGCATGAAGCCCGGCGCGTCCTTCATCAACGGCGGGCGCGGCGCCACGGTCGACGAGGCCGCGCTGCTCCATGCGCTCGACCACGGCACGCTGCGCGCCGCGGGGCTCGACGTGTTCGCCAAGGAGCCGCTCGCGGCCGACTCGCCGCTGCGCACCCATCCGCGCGTCACGCCGCTGCCGCACATCGGCTCGGCCACGCACGAGACGCGCCACGCGATGGCCGAGCTCGCGACCACCAACCTGCTGTGCGTGCTGGCGGGCGAGGCCCCGCCCGCGCGCTACGACACCGCCGGCGCATGAAGCCTACCGGCCGCGCCACCATCGCCGACGTCGCCGAGGCGGCCGGTGTCTCCAAGGCCACGGTCTCGCGCTTCCTCAACCACCGCGACCGGCTGCTGAGCCGCGACATCGCCGCGCGCGTGGAGGCGGCGATCGCGAAGCTCGCCTACACGCCGAGCCCGATGGCGCAGGCGCTGAGCCACGGGCGCTCGCGGCTGATCGGCCTGATCGTGGCCGACATCACCAATCCCTATTCGGTGGCCGTGCTGCGCGGCGCCGAGAAGGCCTGCCAGGACGCCGGCTACCTCGTGATGCTGTTCAACCTCGGCAACGAGAGCGAGCGCGAGCGCGAGGCCATCGACGCGCTCGCGGGCTACCAAGTCGACGGCTTCATCCTCAACACGCTCGGCCGCGGCAGCAACGTGGTGGACGCGGTCACGCTGCACGGCAAGCCCGCGGTGCTGGTCGACCGGCGGCATGCGGGCATGCTCACCGACTTCGTCTCGCTCGACAACCAGGACGCGATGCGGAACACCTGCGCCCACCTGCTCGAAGGCGGCTACCGCGAGCTGCTCTACGTGACCGAGCCGCAGCAGGGCGTGAGCTCGCGGCGCGAGCGCACGGCCGCCTTCGGCGCCTGCGTGGCGGCGCACGAGCCGCGCGTGGCGGGCCAGGTGTTCGAGAGCGTCGAGGGCGAGGCCGAGGCGCTCGACGAGGCGCTGCGCGCGCTGCGCGGCCGGGCCCGGCGCGGGCGCCGCGCGGCGGTGGTCGCGGGCAACGCGGTGGTCACCCTGCGCGTGGCGCAGGCGATGGCGCGGCTGCGCTGGCAGTTCGGCCAGGAGCTCGGCTTCGTCGGCTTCGACGACACCGAATGGGCGCCGCTGATCGGGCCGGGCCTGTCGACCGTCGCGCAGCCGACCGACGCCATCGGCCGGGCCGCGGCCACCTGCCTGATCGAGCGCCTGCGCGGCTTCGAAGGACCGGCGCGCCAGATGCTGCTGCCGGGCGAACTGATCGTGCGCGGCTCCTCGGCCGCCCGCTGACCGACAATCGGCGATGACGCACAAGGCGTGACGCACGCACACAGGAGACCCGCGCAATGAACGACGACAACAGGACGTATTCCATCGGCATGGTCGGCATCGGCCTCATGGGCCACGGCATCGCGAGCAACCTCGTGAAGCACGGCCATGCGCTGACCGTGCTCGAGCATCCGGGCAACCAGCCGCTCGACGCGCTGCGCGCCGCCGGCGCGAAGAGCGTGGCGAACCTGGCCGAGCTCGCGCGCGGCGCCGAGGTGCTGATCCTCTGCGTGACCGGCTCGCCGCAGGTCGAGGCCGTGGTGCTCGGCGAGGGCGGCCTGCTCGCGGGCATGAAGCCGGGCACGATCGTGATCGACTGCTCGACCGCGATCCCGGGCTCGACCGAGCGCGTGGCGCAGGCGGTCGAGGGCGCGGGCGGCCGCTTCCTCGACGCGCCGATGACGCGCACGCCCAAGGAAGCCGCCGAAGGCCGCCTCAACCTGCTCGTGGGCGGCGATGCCGCGCTGCTCGAGACCTGCCGGCCGATCCTCTCGTGCTTCGCCGAGAACATCGTGCACACCGGCGCGGTCGGCACCGGGCACGGCATGAAGCTGCTGCACAACTACGTCTCGCTCGGCACCGTGGCGCTGATCGCCGAGGCGGCCGCCTGCGCGCAGCGCGCGGGCGTCGACCCCGGCGTGTTCGTCGACGTGCTCGCCAAGGGCGGCGGCGGCGGCGTGGCGCTCGAGCGCCTGCGGTCCTTCATCACCGAACAGGACCCGAGCGGCCTGCGCTTCGCGATGAGCAACGCGCAGAAGGACCTCGGCTACTACGCCGAGATGGCGGGCGGCGCCGGCGCGGCGCGCGCGATCGCCGATGCCGTGCTCGGCACCTACGCGGGCGCGGTGCAGCAGGGCGGGGCGCAGCGCTTCGTGCCCGAGCTCGTGGCGCTGCTCGCGCAGCGCTGACGGCCGCTAGCGCGGGTCGATCTCCTTCGCCACCGCGCGCGCGACGGCCAGCACGTCGTCGGCCGCGCCGAGGCCGGGCGTGTCGTCGAGCGTGACCACGCCCTCGTCGATGCGCGCGGTCGCGCCCGCGAGCGCGCTGCGCAGCGGGTTGTCGTTCGAATCAATCTCGAGCAGCCCGTCGCCGCCGGCTGCGGCCAGCAGGTGCGCCGAGGCGAGCAGGCCGATGCCGCCGCCGAGGTAGTGCGGGCAGTAGCGCAGTCCCGCGGCGCGCGCGCGCTGCACCACGGGCCAGCAGCCCGAGATGCCGCCCCACTTGGCCGCGTCGGGCTGCAGCACAGAGAACACGTCCGCGGCGATCGCCGCGTCGAAGGCTTCGAGGCCCGCGACGTTCTCGCCGCCCGCGAGCGGCAGCGGCGCCCCGGCGCGCAGCTGCCGCCATTCGAACCAGGGGCGGTCGGCGCGCAGCGGCTCCTCGAGCCAGGCGAGGCCGAAGGGCGCGAGCCGCGGCGCCATCGCGCGCGCTTGGTCGAGGTTCCAGCCCTGGTTGGCGTCGACCGCGAGCATCGGCGCGTCGCCGAGCGCGTCGCGCAGCGCCTGCAGGTTCGCGAGGTCGCGTTCGGTGCCGAAGCCCACCTTGAGCTTGAACGCGCGGTGGCCCTCGGCGCGCATGGCGAGCGCCGTCTGGTCCGCGCCGTCGGGGTTGATGCCGCTCGCGTAGACCGGGATGCGCGCGCGCGCGCCGCCCAGGTGGCGCCACAGCGGCTGCTTTGCGCGCCGCGCCGCGAGGTCCCAGAGCGCGAGGTCGATGCCCGCGATGGCCTGCGCCATCGGGCCGGGCTCGCCCGACTGGATCGCGAGCACCGCGGTCTCGCGCGTGAGCGTCTCCCAGGCTTCGCCCGGACCGCCGTCGAAGCGCCGGCCCTCGACCAGCGGCGCCATCACGCTGCGCACCAGCCGCGCGCGGTGCTCGGCGCCGCAGCCGGGGAAGTTGCACCACACCTCGCCCCAGCCGGTGGCGCCGTCCTCGTCGATGGCCTCGATGAAGACCGCGGGCCGGTCGGTCATGGTGCCGAAGGAGGTGCGCACCGGCACTTTCACCGGATAGCGGAACACGTGCGCGCGCAGGCGCGCGATGCGAATCGGGCTGCGGGGCAGCGCGGACGGGGCGGCGGGATCGGGCGTCATGGGAGCAGGTTCATTTCGACATGGATGGCGTCGCCGCGGTAGGTGACTTCGCCGAGGTAGACGACGCAGTCGTTCTCGTCGCGGAACACGCGCCGCACCTCGGCCACCGGCGAATTGACCGGCACGCCGAGCAGCCGCGCGACCTCCATGTCGGCGGCGCCGATGGTCAGCACCTGGTGCGCCTTGGCGATGCGCACGCTCTTGAGGCCGACCAGGATCGGGATCACGGGTTCGTCGCGGAAGCGCTTCGGCGTGCGGCGGAACACCGCTTCGGCCAGGTGGATGTTGATGACGCAGTAGGGCGCGCCCTCGCGCGAATGCACGCGGCGCATGAAGACGTAGCGCTCGGCGGGGCGCCCCTCGCCGGGACGCAGCGCGGGCGCGGCCGTCGATTCGTCGATGTTGACGAGCTGCGGCACGGTGTCGCGGTACATGCGCGCGAGCGCCTCGAGCGAGGTCTCGACGCTGAGCCAGCGGTCGCTGGCCTTGCCGGTCACGAAGGTGCCGCGGCCCTGCTGCGGCGACAGCAGGCCGTCGCGCGCGAGCAGGTCGACCGCCTGACGCACCGTGACGCGCGCGACGCCGAACTCCTGCCCCAGTTCGTCGAGCGAGGGCAGGCGGTGGCCCTGCGGCCAGAGCCCGCGCGCGATGCGCTGGCGCATCAGCTCGGCGAGCTGAAGGTAGCGGGGGATGGGGCTTTCGCCGAACAGGGGGAATTCCGCACTTGCCATCTGGGGTGTTCTAAAGGTATGGTCTATAGAACCTTTAGATCAATATAGCAGAAGGAGGCGGCAAGATGCCAATTCTTGCCACTTCTTTCATGCGAGGAGACAGGCCGGCAACGGCCAAGGAAGGAAAGAGCCCATGCGTCAACGCTCGGCCGCGCGCCGGATCGCATTGATCCTCGTCCCGTGGCTTCTGCTGCTGGCCCTCTGGTACGCGCTGCGCGCGAGCGGCCTGGTCAACCCGGCGCTGGTGCCCGTGCCGCACGAGGTGGCCGCGCGCTTCGCCGCGCTGATGCGCGACCGGCTGCCGATGGACATCCTGATGTCGACGCAGCGCGTCTTCATCGGCGTGGCGCTCGGCACGCTCGCGGCGGTGCCGGTGGGCTTCTGCCTCGGCTGGTACCGCGGGCTGCGCAGCTTCATCGATCCGGTGATCAACTTCTTCCGCGCGCTGCCGCCGATCGCGCTGATCCCGCTCGTGATCGTCTATTTCGGCATCGGCGAGGTGGCCAAGACCGTGATCCTGTTCTACGCCTCGTTCTTCGCGGGCGTGATCGTGATGTACGAAGGCATCGCGCAGATCAGCCCGATCTACGTGCGCGTCGCGCGCACGCTCGGCGCGAGCGACCTCGAGATCTTCGGCCGCGTGATCGTGCCGCTCACGGTGCCGCACATCCTGACGGCGGTGCGCGTGGCGCTCGGCGTGGCCTGGGCCACGCTGGTGGCGTCCGAACTGATCGCCGCGCAGCAGGGTCTCGGGGCGCTGATCCAGAACGCCTCGTCCTTCTTCCAGCTCGACATCATCTATGTCGGGATCATCTCGATCGGCTTCATCGCGCTCGCGATGGACTTGTTGCTGCGCGCGGCAACGCGCCGCCTCGTCGTGTGGCAGGACCGGCTCGCATGAATACCATCGCTCCCGACACCCCGCGCATCCGCTTCGAGAACGTGGCGGTCGAGTTCCCGACCGCGCAGGGCCCGATGCGGGTGCTCGACGGCGTGAGCCTCGACATCCGCCAGGGCGAGTTCGTCTCGATCATCGGCCCCTCGGGCTGCGGCAAGACCACGCTGATGAACATGCTCGCGGGCTTCGTGCAGCCCAGCGAGGGCCGGGTGCTGCTCGACGGGCAGCCGGTCGCGGGGCCCGGGCCCGACCGCGGCGTGATCTTCCAGGAGTACGGCGTGTTTCCGTGGCTCACGGTGCGCCAGAACATCGCCTTCGGCCTGCGGCTCGCGGCCAACCGCACCCCGAAGTCCGAGCATGCGGCGATCGTCGAGCGCTACATGCGGCTGATGGGGCTCGCGGACTTCGCGGACCACCATCCCAAGCACCTGTCGGGCGGCATGCGCCAGCGGCTCGCGATCGCGCGCGCCTACGCGGTGCGGCCGGAGTTCCTGCTGATGGACGAGCCCTTCGGCGCGCTCGACGCCCAGACGCGCAGCGCGATGCAGGACCTGCTGCTCGAAGTGCTGCAGGCCGAAGGCAAGACGGTGATGCTGATCACGCATTCGGTGGACGAGGCGATCTACCTCTCCTCGCGCATCGTGGTCGTGACCGCGCGGCCCGCGCGCATCCGCACCGTGATCGACGTGCCCTTCGGCTATCCGCGCGGCGAGGCGGTGCACGAGGACCCGCGCTTCGCGCAGCTGCGCGCGCAGATCCGCGAACTCGTGATGGAAGAGTACGCGGCCCAGTCGAAGCAGCAGGTGCGCCTGTCCGACTGATCGAATCCTGGTAGAGCTGAAAGGAAGAGCGACATGTCCCTCCAACGCAGAAAACTCCTCGGCGGCGGTGCCGCCGCGCTCGCCGCCAGCGCGGCCTCCAGCCTCGCGCTGCCGGCCTGGGCGCAGGCGCGCACCAAGGTCAACGTCGGCTACCTGCACACGCCCGCGGTCGACGGCCAGATCTGGCTCGGCCAGGAGATGGGCAGCTTCGCGAAGCAGGGTCTCGACCTGCAGCTGCGCCAGTTCACCACCGGCCTGGAGCTGTTCCAGGCGATGGTGGGCGGCAGCCTCGACGTGCTCGCGACCGGCGCGGTGCTGTCGAACTTTCCCGCGCGCGGGCAGGGCAAGGTGTTCCTGATCAACAACATCGAGTACGCGACCGCGCAGCTCTGGGTGCGCGAGGATGCGGGGGTGAAGACGCTCGCCGACCTCAAGGGCAAGCAGATCTCGACCACCACCGGCACGACGGCGCACGTGTTCCTCGACCGCGCGCTGCGCTCGGCGCAGCTCGATCCCGCGAAGGACGTGCGGCTCGTGAACCAGCGCATGTCGGAGGCCGTGACCTCGTTCATCTCGGGCGCGGTGCCGGCGGTGGCGCTGTGGTCGCCGTTCGACACCACGGTGCGCGAGAAGGTGCCGGGCGCGAAGAAGCTCATCGACGCCTCGGCCTTCTTCCCCCAGGCGGCGATCGTCGGCGGCTGGGCCGCGCGCAACGATTTCTACGAGAAGAACAAGCCGGTGCTGCAGAAGCTCATCGCGGGCTGGCTGCCCGCGAACGAGCGCATGATCAACGACCCCGACGGCGCCGCCGCGGCGCTGCAGAAGTCGCAGTACAAGGAGGTGCCGATCGAGCAGTTCAAGGAGCAGTTCAAGGCCAGCAAGTACTACTCCTCGGCCGACTGGCGCGCGAAGTACGCCGACGGCACCGTCACCAACTGGCTGCAGCAGGTGACCGACTTCTTCGTCGCCAACGCGAACATCCAGAACGCGCTGAGCGCGAAGCAGTACTTCGACCCCGCGCTGTTCACCGGCATGGTGAAGGCATGAGGCGCCGATGAGCGCGACCGCCGAAGGCTTCGACTACATCCTGATCGGCGCGGGCTCGGCCGGCTGCGTGCTGGCCAACCGGCTCAGCGCCGACGCGCGGCGGCGCGTCCTGCTGCTCGAGGCCGGCAACGACAGCCGGCACTTCTGGCTGCGGCTGCCGGTGGGCTACTTCCGCTCGATCTACGACCCGCGCTTCTCGTGGCAGTTCGAGACCGAGCCGCAGCCCGAGACCGCGAACCGCCGCATCGTCTGGCCGCGCGGCAAGGTGGTCGGCGGCTCGAGCGCGATCAACGGGCTGATCTACATCCGGGGCCAGCGCGCCGACTTCGACGACTGGGCCGCGGCGGGCGCCGCCGGCTGGAGCTACCGCGAGCTGCTTCCCTTCTTCAAGAAGTCGGAGCGCTACGACGGCGGCGAGACCGCCTACCACGGCGGTGCGGGCGAGCTGCGCGTGTCGAACCTGCGCAACGACCATCCCTACTGCGCCGCCTGGCTGCAGGCGGGCTCGGAGGCCGGCTTCGCGCGCAGCGACGACTTCAACGGCGAGCACGACGAGGGGCTCGGCACCTACCAGCTCACGCTCGGCGGGCGCTGGCGCTGCGATGCCGCCACCGCCTTCCTCGCGCCCGTGCGGCAGCGGCCCAACCTCGACGTGCGCTGCGGCGTGCGCGTGACGCGGGTGCTGATCGAACACGGCCGCGCCGCCGGCGTCGAATGGCTCGACGCCGAGGGCACGCTGCGCCGCGCGCGCGCCGATGCCGAGGTGATCCTCGCGGCCGGCGCGCTGCAGACGCCGCAGCTGCTGCAGCTCTCGGGCATCGGCCCGGCCGACCGGCTGCGCGCGATGGGCATCGCGGTGCATGCCGATGCGCCCGAGGTCGGCGCCAACCTGCAGGACCACTACCAGGCGCGCGTGATCGTCAAGCTGCGCGAGCGCATGTCGCTCAACGACCAGGTGCGCAGCCCGTTCGGGCTCGCGAAGATGGGCGCGCAATGGCTGTTCGCCGAGCGCGGGCCGCTGACGGTGGGCGCGGGGCAGGTCGGCGGCATGGTGCGCACGGCGGTGGCGAAGGACGCGCGCGCCGACGTGCTCTTCAACGTGATGCCGCTGTCGGTCGACAAGCCCGGCGATCCGCTGCACGGCTTCTCGGGCTTCTCGGCCTCGGCCGCGCAGTGCCGGCCCGCGTCGCGCGGCCGCGTCGAGCTGCGCAGCAGCGATCCGCTCGCGCCGCCGCGCATCACGACCAACTACCTCGTCGAGCCGCACGACGTGAAGGTGCTGGTCGAGGGGCTCAAGATCCTGCGCGACATCTATGCGCAGCCCTCGTTCCGCGGCCTCGTGACCGGCATCGAGTACATGCCCGGCAACGCGGTGCAGGACGAGGCCGCGCTCGCGGAGTTCGCGCGTGCGCGCGGCGGCACGGTGTTCCATCCGGTCGGCACCTGCCGCATGGGCGGCGACGAGCGCTCGGTGGTCGATGCGCAGTTGCGCGTGCGCGGCGTCGAGCGGCTGCGCGTGATCGATGCATCGGTGATGCCGACCATGACCTCGGCCAACACCAACGCCGCCGCGATCGTGATCGGCGAGAAGGGCGCCGACCTCGTGCTGCGCGGCGCGTGAATTCCTAAGTTCGCACGGGCTGTTGCAACTCGCAACGCTTCGTCTGATGCGCGCATCGACGGCGCCGAAATCGCCGTGTCTTCGTTGACCTGTCATCGCGGATTCCTAGTCTCGGAGCGTCCTGAACCAGGACCATGCAGTTCCAACAGGAGTTCGTTTCCATGCGCAAGATCCCACCATGGCGTGCCTGCTGCGCGCTGTCGCTCCTCGCCGGCCTCGCGGCCCTCACCGCATGCGGTGGCGGCAACGGCGGCGGCGGCGGCTTCGGCGGCACGGGCGCGGCATCCGCCAAGCCCGAAGCCGCGACGCTCGCACCGACCTCGACGTCGTCGACAGACGCCGAGCCCGAGCCGAGCGTGAGCTACGCCCCCTGAATCCCTTTCGACAACCGCACAACAACAGAGCCATGACCTCACGCCGCAATTTCCTCCAGAGCGCCGCCGGCACCGGCATCGCCGCCGCCACGCTCGCCGCGTTCCCGCCGAGCATCCGCCGCGCGCTCGCGATTCCCGCCCACCGCGAGACCGGCACCATCAAGGACGTCAAGCACGTGGTGCTGCTGATGCAGGAGAACCGCTCCTTCGACAGCTACTTCGGCACCTTCAAGGGCGTGCGCGGCTTCGGCGACCGCTTCGCCGTGCCGTCGCCCAACGGCAAGACCATCTTCCACCAGACCTACACCAAGACCACGCCGAGCACGACTTACGTGCCCTACCACCTCGACGAGACCAAGGGCAACGCGCAGCGCGCCGGCAGCACGCCGCACAGCTGGTCGGACTCGCAGGCCGCCTGGGACCACGGCCGCATGTACAAGTGGCCCGACGCGAAGAACCTGCTGTCGATGGGTTACTACGAGGCGGCCGAGGTGCCGTTCCAGCGCGCGCTGGCCGACGCCTTCACGCTCTGCGACCACTACCACTGCGGCATGCACACCGGCACCATCGCCAACCGCCTGTTCTACTGGAGCGGCACCAACGGGCCGAACGGCACCAGCCCGGTCGACGGCAGCCGCGTCGAGGTGGCGGCGCTCAACAACCAGTTCAACGCGGGCAACGACATCGGCGCCTCGACCGACGGCTGGACCTGGACCACCTACGCGGACCGGCTCGAGAAGGCCGGCGTGAAGTGGAAGGTCTACCAGAGCCTGATCGACAACTTCGGCTGCAACGAGATGATGGGCTTCCGCCACTGGCGCAGCGCGATCGAGCAGATGCCCGCCGCGCGCCGTCCGGTCTACGTGCCCGCGACCGACATCACGCAGCCGGTCACGGCCGCGGGGCCGTTCTACGACCCGGCGATCGACGATCCGCTGAGCCCGCTCGCCAAGGGCTTCGGCAACACCATGCCGCAGGGCTTCCTGGAGACCTTCCGCGAGGACATCCGCAACGGCCAGCTGCCCGCGGTGTCGTGGATCATCGCGCCCTCGGCCTACAGCGAGCATCCCGGGCCGTCGAGCCCGGTCAAGGGCGGCTGGTACGTGCAGGAAGTGCTGGATGCGCTCACGGCCAACCCCGAGGTCTGGAGCAAGACCGTGCTGCTGATCAACTACGACGAGAACGACGGCTTCTTCGACCACCTGCCGTCGCCCGCGGCGCCGTCGCGCAACCCCGACGGCACGCTCGCGGGCGGCACCACGATGGCGGGCGCCGACGTGGCGGTCGAGTACCACGACTACACGCCCGCCACCGACAAGCAGCCCGCGAAGGACGGCCGGCCCTACGGCCCGGGCCCGCGCGTGCCGCTGTGGGTGGTGTCGCCCTGGAGCCGCGGCGGCTGGGTCAATTCGCAGGTCTGCGACCACACCTCGACGCTGATGTTCCTCGAGAAGTGCTTCGGCGTGCAGGAGCCGCAGATCAGCGCCTACCGGCGCGCTGTCTGCAGCGACCTCACGAGCGCCTTCAACTTCGACCGCCCCAACGACGAGCCGCTGCCCGCGCTCGCCGGCCGCCGCAGCAAGGCCGAGGTCGATGCGCTCACGGCCGAGCAGCAGGGACTGCCGAAGATCGTGCCGCCCGTCGACGCTGCGCTGCCCCGGCAGGCCACGGGCGTGCGGCCCTCGCGCGCCTTGCCCTACGAGCTGCACACCAGCGCGCGCAGCGACGTCGCGAACGGCCGCATCCAGCTGCTGTTCGCCAACAGCGGGCGCGCGGCGGCGGTGTTCCACGTCTACGACAAGCTGCACCTGGCCGACCGGCTGCCGAGGCGCTACATGGTCGAGCCCGGCAAGCGCCTCGACGGCGCCTGGAACGCGATGACCGACGACGCCGGCCTCTACGACCTCTGGGTGCTCGGGCCCAACGGCTACCACCGGCACTTCAAGGGCAACCTCAACCCGCTGCGCGCCAACGGCGCGCCGGCGCCCGAGGTGCGCGCGGGCTACGACGCGCGCCGCGGCGACCTCTACCTGCAGCTGCGCAACGAGGGCCGGCGCGCGGCGGTCTTCACCGTGCAGTCGAACAAGGCCTATCCGCGGCCCAGGGTGCTCGGCGGCGGACGCTGGGTGCACGGCGACCGCGACGGCGAGGAAGGACCGGGCAACGGCCGCGGCTTCGGGCACGGCCACGGCGGTGGCCGCCCCGACGACGACTGGACCGTGCGCGTCGAAGGCGGCGGCGAGACCACGATGCGCTTCAGCCTCGACGACGCCGGCCAGTGGTACGACCTCGCGGTCGGCTGCGATGCCGACCCCGCCTTCTACCGCCGCCTCGCGGGCCGGATCGAGACCGGCCGCCACACGGTGAGCGATCCAGCGATGGGGATGGCCGACAGCTTCTGATCAGAGGCCCTCGCGCTCCCCAGTGGCGCAACCCAGCGCACCCGCGGAACCGGCTCCGCCGGTCCGCCGGGTGCGCCCCCCAGTGGGGGGAGGCGGCTACACGAAGTGAGCCGCTTCGGGGGGCGTCCTATTCCACTTCGGCGATCAGCTCGATCTCGACGCAGGCGCCCATCGGCACCTGCGCCACGCCGAAGGCGCTGCGCGCATGCGCACCCTTCTCGGGGCCGAAGACCTCGGCGAGCAGCTCGCTCGCGCCGTTGGTCACGAGGTGCTGCTCGGTGAAGCTGCCGACCGAGTTGACCAAGCTCATCACCTTGACGATGCGCTTGACCTTGTTGAGGTCGCCGACGGCCGCATGCAGCGTGCCGAGCAGGTCGACGGCGACCGCGCGCGCGGCCTGCTTGCCTTCCTCGGTGGCGATGCCCGCGCCGAGCTGCCCGGCCCAGACCTTGCCGTCCTTCTTGGCGATGTGGCCCGAGAGGAAGACGAGGTTGCCGGTGCGCACGAAGGGCACGTAGGCGGCGGCGGGCACGGCGACGGGGGGCAGGGTGATGCCGAGGGTGGAAAGCTTGTCGTAGACGCTCATGATGGTTCCTTGTGGTCGGATGGCTGAAGAATGTCCTGCGATTGTGCCGGCTGCTCCCCGAGCGGCCGCACCGTCACGCCCACGCTGAGCGTGTGGCGCGCGCCGCCGTGCAGCACGCCGCGCATCGGCGAGACGTCCGAATAGTCGCGGCCGATCGCGAGCGCGACGTAGTCCTCGCCGGGCTGGCGGCCGTTGGTGGGATCGAAGTCGGCCCAGCCGCCGCGGCCTTCGGGACCCTCGCCCTCGCCGGGCAGGTACACCGAGACCCAGGCGTGCGAGGCGTCGGCGCCCACGAGCCGCGGCTGGCCCGGCGGCGGCTGCGTGAGCAGGTAGCCGCTGACGTAGCGCGCGGGCAGGCCCATCGCGCGGAAGCAGGCGATCATGATGTGGGCGAAGTCCTGGCACACGCCCTTGCGCTGCGCGAGCGCCTCGACCGCGGGCGTGCTGATCTCGGTGCTGTCGGCGTCGTAGGCGAAGTCGCGGTACATGCGCTCGGTCAGGTCCATCGCCACGTCGAAGGTGGGACGGCCGGGCGCGAAGCTCGCGCGCGCATAGGCCGCGAAGTCGTCGTGGCGCGGCACGTAGGGCGAGGGAAAGACGAACTCCGAGGCCGGGTCGAACACCCCGCCCTTGCGGTAGCGGAAGCGCTCGCGCGCCGTCTCCCAGGGCAGCGCGCGCGCGGCGCCGGGCGCGGGCGGCGGCGCGAAGGTCTCGACCACGCTCTCGGCCGTGACCACCAGGCTCGCGTGCGTGGCCTCGAGCGCGAAGAAGGCGCGCGTGTTGCCGTAGACGTCGGGCAGCTCGTTGCAGTGCGCGGGCGCGGGATCGATCGAGAGGCGGTGGCTCACGAGCCGCTGCGAGCCGGTCGCGAGCGGCTTCAGGTGCGCCAGGTGCTGCGCGGTCTCGACCGGCGGCGCGTAGGCATAGCGGGTTTCGTGCGTGACGTGGAGAAGCATGGATTCGCAGGCGGTGGTGCGCTCACTTCGAGACGCTGCCGAAGTGGGCGGCATGGATCCTGTCGTAGCTGCCGTCGGCCCGGATGGCGGCCAGGCCCTGGTCGATCTTCGCGAGCAGTTCGGCGTTGCCCTTGCGCACCGCGATGCCGTAGTGCTCGACCGGAAAGGCCGGGTCGCTCACGGTCCTGAAGCCGCCCGCGGTGTTGTTCGCGAGGTAGTGCGCCACCACGCCGTTGTCCGCCACCACGGCCTCGACGCCGCCGGCCTCGAGCTCCTTGAGCGCGAGCGGCGTGGACTCGAAGCGCCGGATGTTCGGGCTGGCCTTGCCCTGCAGCCGGCTCACGACCTCGTCGCCCGTGGTGCCGTTCTGCACGCCCACCTGCAGGCCGCGGATGTCCTCGAACGTCGCGACCGGCGAGTCCTTGCGCACCGCGATCAGTTGCCGGGCCTCGAAGTAGGGACTGGAGAAGTCCATGCTCTGGCGGCGCTCGTCGGTGATGGTGATCGCCGACACCAGCAGGTCGCGGTCGCCCTGGGCCAGCGCGTTGAAGATGCCTTCCCAGGGCGTGTTGACGAACTTCACCTCGAAGCCGGCCCTGGCCGCGACCGCCTTGACGATCTCGATGTCGAAGCCGACGATCTCGCCCTTTTCGTTCTGCGATTCGAACGGCGTGTAGGCGGCGTCGGTGCCGAC
>CBHTTS010000084.1:0-17876 GCA_966095775.1 uncultured Variovorax sp.
CCGGCGCGAGCGCCCAGCCCAGGCTGCCGGTGATGCCGTGCACGCTGTAGGCATGGCCCAGCCGCGTGGGCGCGACCTTGCGGTTGAAGAGCGTGTAGTCGACCGGGTGGAACACGCCGTTGCCGATGCCGCCGATCACCGCGCACACCAGCAGCATCCAGTAGCTCTGGGCCAGCGCATAGCCGAAGGCCGCGAGCGCGAGCGCGCCGAGCCCCACGAACAGCACCGGGCGCGGCCCGAGCTTGTCGACCACGAAGCCCGAGGCCGCCTGCACCACGCACGAGACGACGAAGAACACCGTGAGCACCGCGCCGAGCTCGGTGTAGCTCACCTGGAAGGCGTCCTTGAGCCAGGGGAACAGCGGCGCCAGGATCAGCTGGCTGAAGTGGCTGATCGCATGCGCCAGGCCGACCAGGCCGATCAGCTGCGCGTCGCCGCGGAGGTTGGTGGGAGGGATGGCTGTCGGGGTCGAGGAAGACATGGATTGCTACAAAAAACCGGGGCAGGCGCCGATGCTATGTCCGCAGCTCGCGGCAGAATGGCGATACAGCGACAACATTTGTCGAAACCATGCCACGCGCCACTTCCTCCCCGCCCCTGCCCTCGCCGGTCACGAGCGTGGCCTCGCTCACGCCGCACCTCTACGCGCCCGACGCGGTCCGGCCGCTGCGCGCCAAGGAGCACTTCCTGAGCGCCGACACCTTCGTCGAGCTGCACCAGCATCCCTGGCCGCAGCTGACCTTCTCGACCCGCGGCGTGATCCGCCTCAACACGCAGGACGGCAGCTACATCGTGCCGCCCTCGCGCGCGGTCTGGGTGCCGGCCGACATGCCGCACAGCATCATGCTGATCGAGGACGCCGAGCTGCGCACCGTGTACCTGCACGCCTGGCTCGGCCCGCCGTGGGAGAAATGCGAGGTGCTCGAGATCAGCCCGCTGCTGCGCGCGCTGATGCTCGCGCTCGACACCACGCCCGACGGCCTGCCGCTGGCCGATCCGCACGCGGCGCAGCGCGAGCGCATGATCGCGCCGCTCCTGGTCGACGAGCTCGAGCGCGCCACGCAGATCCGCATCGACGTGCCGCTGCCGGCCGACAAGCGGCTGCGCCAGCTGTGCGAGACGCTGCTGCGCAACCCGGCCGACCGCGCCACGCTGGCCGAGCGCGCGGCCGCGATCGGCGCGAGCGAGCGCACCGTGGCGCGCCTGTTCCGCGACCAGCTCGGCATGAGCTGGCAGCAGTGGCGGCAGCAGGCCGTGATGGCCCATGCGCTGCCGCTGCTCGCGCGCGGCATGGCCGTGAGCCAGGTGGCCGCGGCCAGCGGCTATGCCACCGACAGCGCCTTCTGCGCGATGTTCAAGGCCGCCACCGGGCGCTCGCCGACCTCGTTCCAGCACCGCAAGCGATCCTCGGCACTGGCCTGAGGGCGCCGTCACGGCGCTCTGGCAAGATCGGCGGGTTTCGAAAAGAACAGAGAAGCCCCCGATCCGCGACAGCCCCATGGCGCCCCTTCCCCGACCGCAACGCCCCCACCGCTGGACCGCCGACATCGGCCAGCGCATCCGCCGGCTCTTCTGGCTCAAGGCGATCGGCACCACGGTCTTCACCTGGCTGTTCTTCATCGGCTACTTCCACCTGCTGCGCAATCCGGCCCACCCGGTCGCGGTGATGCCGCTCACGCCGCTCGACCACTGGATCCCGTTCCAGCCCTACGCGCTCGGCGCCTACCTGTCGCTCTGGTTCTACGTCGGCATCGCGCCCGGGCTGCAGCCGAACTTCCGCGAGCTGTTCGTCTACGGGCTCTGGGTCGGCGCGCTGTGCCTCACCGGCCTGGGCCTGTTCTACGTCTGGCCGACGCAGATCCCGCCGCTCACGATCGACGTCTCGGGCTATCCGGGCTTCGCGATGCTGCAGGGCGTGGACGCGGCGGGCAACGCCTGCCCCTCGATGCACGTGGCGGTGGCGATCTTCACCGCGATCCGGCTCGACCACGTGCTGCGCGAGGCGCGCACGCCGGTGGGCTTCCGGGTTGCGAACTGGGTCTGGTTCGCGGCCATCGCGTACTCCACGCTCGCGGTCAAGCAGCACGTGGTGCTCGACGCGCTGGCCGGCGCGCTGCTGGGCATGGCCTTCGCGTTCCCGTCGCTGCGCTGGCGGCCCGCGGGCAGAAAGCAAAGCGGCACTTTGGTCGGAGCGGATATCATTGGCTGACCACTGACCCACAACATGCCGAGCGAGGAAGGGATCGATCCTGAAGCGCACCCCCTCGGGTGGCGATCGATCGGCGGCTGGCACACGACGACAGGCATCGCACGATGAGTTCGCTGAAGGAATTGCAGGACCTGATCCAGGAGAAATACGGCATCGAACCGTCGAAGCTCGACCCCCACGCATCGATGCGCGAAACCGGCGGGCTCGACTCGCTCGCGCTGGCCGAATTCCTGTTTGCCATCGAAGACCACTTCGGCATCACCATGCCCGACGAAGACGCGAACATCGACACGCTGAGCGAACTGGCGCAGCTGGTCGACAAGGTCAGGGCCGCCAAGACAGCGTGAAGCAAGAGGTCAGCGTCACCGGACTCGGCGTCGTGGCGCCGCACGGCAGCGAGCCTGGCGCGCTGTTCGAGGCCCTGCTCGACGGCCGCTCGGCGATCCGCCCGGTCTTCCCCGACCTGCCCAAGCCCGCGGCCGCGGCCACCGTGGCCTTCGACGAAACCCGCTGGTTCACGAAGCTGCAGCTCGCGGGCGTCGACCGCGTGAGCCAGCTCGCGGTCGCGGCGGCCGACCTCGCGCTGCAGGACGCGGGCGTGGACCGCGAGCGCGCCGATCCCGAGCGCGTGGGCGTCTATGCCGGCTGCGGCATGGGCGGCGCGGCGGCGCTCGAGGCCGCCTACCGCGGCGGCATGCGCGTGCCGCCGCTCACCATTCCCGCCTTCATGCCCAATGCGCCCGCGGCCCACGTGGCGATGCGCAACGGCGTGCTGGGCCCGGTGCTGACCTATTCGGTCGCCTGCGCCTCGTCCTCGGTCGCGATCGCCGAAGCCGCCAAGGCGGTGCAGCGCGGCGAGGTCGACGTGGCGATCGCGGGCGGCAGCGAGGCGCTGATCGTGCCCGGCGTGGTGCTGGCCTGGCAGGCGATGCAGACGCTCGCTGGCTTCCAGCCCGGCGAGGCGGCGACCGCGGTGCGCCCCTTCGCGGCCGACCGCAGCGGCTTCGCGCTCGGCGAGGGCGCCGCCTTCGTCGTGCTCGAATCGGCCGAGCGCGCACGCGCGCGCGGCGCGCGCAGCTACGCCACGCTCGCGGGCTGGGGCCTGAGCAGCGACGCCACCCACCTCACCAAGCCCGACGCCGCGGGGCAGGCGCGCGCGCTGCGCGCCGCGCTGCGCGAGGCCGGGCTGCAGCCGCGCGACGTCGGCTACTGCAACGCGCACGGCACCGCCACGCGCATCGGCGACGCGGTCGAGCGCAATGCGCTCGCCGAGGTCTGGGGCGACGACCTCGATCGACTGCGCGTGAGCTCCACCAAGGCGCTGCACGGCCACCTGCTCGGCGCGGCCGGCGCGATCGAGGCGGTGATCACCGTGCTCGCGCTGCAGCGCCGCGCGCTGCCGCCCAATGCCCACTGCAGCGCGCCCGATCCGGCCTGCAGCCTGAACCTCGTCCAACCCGGCGACCCGGCCGCGCCCGCGCTCGAAGCCGCCATCAGCAATTCCTTCGCCTTCGGCGGAACCAACTCGGTGCTGCTGTTTCGGCGGTCCTAGGGCCCGAGGCCCTCGGATCGGCGGGCGCCGTACATCGCCATCCTGCATCCATGAATCCGGCCGCCCCTTCCTCCTCGCCCTCCTCCCTGCGCCAGCGCCTCGCGCGCTGGGTGCCCTGCCTCGCATGGCCGCGCCCCTCGGCCGCGCTGCTGCGCAACGAGGCGATGGCCGGGATCACGGTGGCGCTGATGGTGATTCCGCAGGGCGTGGCCTACGCGGCGCTCGCGGGCATGCCGCTGGTCACCGGCGTGTACGCCGCGCTGTTCCCGGCGCTGGTCGCGGTGATCTTCAGTTCGTCGCAGCGGCTCTCGGTGGGACCGACCGCGCTCACGAGCCTGCTGGTGGGCGCCTCGCTCGCGCCGCTGGCGGTGCCCGGCAGCGCCGAATGGGTCGCGATGGCGGTCTGGCTCACGCTGATGTCGGGGCTGGTGCAGATCGTGCTCGGCGTGGGCCGCTTCGGCTGGCTGCTGCGGCTGGTCAATTCGCCGGTGCTGGTGGGCTTCACGCAGGGCGCGGCGGTGCTGATCGCGGTCTCGCAGCTGCCGGCGCTGCTCGGCTTCACGGGGCGCACCATTCCACAGGTGCTGCAGGGCGGCCCGCCGCCCGACCTGGTGGCGATCGCCTTCGGCCTCGGCGGCATCGCGGTGCTGTGGCTCGGCAAGCGGCTGGCGCCGCGCTTCCCGACCACCATGGCGCTGGTCGGGGGCGCCGCGCTCGTCAGCTGGTCGATCGACTATGCGCTGCGCGGCGGCGCGGTGGTCGGCAGCCTGCCCTCCGGCCTGCCGTCGTTCTACTGGCCCGGCGCGCTGCCCTGGAACACGCTCGGCGCGCTGGTGCTGCCGGCGCTGATGATCACGCTCGTGAGCTTCCTCGAGACCGCCTCGAGCGCCAAGGTGGACAACGCGCGCGCCGGCACGCTGTGGAACGAGAACCAGGACCTGATCGGCCAGGGCCTGGCCAAGCTGGCCTCGGGCTTCTCGGGCGCGTTCCCCACGAGCTCTTCTTTCTCGCGCTCGGCGATCACCCTCTACGCGGGCGCGCAGACCGGCTGGGCGACGCTGTTCAGCGTGGTGGTCGTGGCCGGCGCGCTGCTCTGGCTGATGCCGCTGCTCTACCACGTGCCGCAGGCGGTGCTCGCGGCGGTGGTGGTCACGGCCATCCTCGGCCTGGTCAAGCCCGCGAGCTTCGTGGCGCTCTGGCGCATCTCGCGCATCGAGGCGGGCATCTCGATCGGCACCTTCGTGCTGACCATCGCGACCGCGCCGAGCATCTACTGGGGCGTGCTGGGCGGGCTGCTCGCGAGCCTGGCGCACTACATGTACCGCCACCTGCATCCGCGCATCATCGAGGTGGGGCTGCACCCCGACGGCAGCCTGCGCGACCGCCATCTCTGGAAGCTGCCGCCGCTCGCGCCGCATCTCTACGCGCTGCGCATGGACGCCGAGCTCGACTTCGCCTCGGCCTCCACGCTCGAGCGCACGCTCACGGTGGCGCTGGCCGAACGGCCCGACCTGACCGACGTGTGCCTGTTCGCGCAGCCGGTCAACCGCATCGACATCACCGGCGCCGAGGTCTTCGGCTCGATCCGCCGCCTGCTCGAGGCCAAGGGCGTGCGGCTGCACCTGAGCGGCCTCAAGCTGCCGGCGATGCAGGTGCTCGAGCGCGCCGGGCTGCTCGCGCCGGGGCCGATGCTGTTCTGCTATCGCACCGACGGCGAAGCGCTCGCGGCGCTGGCCGGCCCCGAGGCCGCGGACGCCCGGGATCCGGCCCAGGGCTGAAACGCCGCCGCGTTCCGCCGCCATGAAGACCACGCTCGAAGAACTGGTCGCGTTCCGCGCCGTGGTCGACACCGGTTCGATCACCGCCGCCGCCGAGCAGCTCTCGCAGACGGTCTCGGGCATCAGCCGCGCGCTGAGCCGGCTCGAGCAGAAGCTCGACACCACGCTGCTGCGGCGGACCACGCGCCGGCTCGAGCTCACCGAGGAAGGCGCGGCCTTCCTGCTGCGCGCGCGCGCGATCCTCGACGCGATCGACGATGCCGAGGAGCAGCTCGCCGCGCGCCGCCAGCAGCCGGCCGGCCGGCTGCGCGTGAACGCGGCCTCGCCGTTCATGCTGCACGCCGTCGTGCCGCTGGTGCCCGAGTTCCGCCGCCTCTATCCGCAGATCGCGCTCGAGCTCGACACCGACGACCTGCCGATCGACCTGCTCGAGCGCCGCACCGACATCGCGATCCGCATCGGCCCGCTGCGCGACTCCACCCTGCATGCGCGGCCGCTCGGCACCCACAGGCTGCGCGTGCTCGCGAGCCCGGCCTACCTCGAGGCGCATGGCCGGCCGCGCAAGGTGGCCGATCTCGCGCGCCATGCGCTGCTCGGCTTCACCCAGCCCGAATCGCTCAACCGCTGGCCGCTGCGCGGCGCGCACGGCGACGAGTGGACCATCGCGCCCACGCTGAGCGCCTCGAGCGGCGAGACGCTGCGCCAGCTCGCGCTCGCGGGCGTGGGCATCGTCTGCCTGTCGGATTTCATGACCGCCGCCGACCGCGCCGCCGGCACGCTGGTGCAGCTGCTCGCGAAGGACACGGTCGACGTGCGCCAGCCCGTCAACGCGGTCTACTACCGCAACACGCAGCTGTCGGCGCGGATCACCTCGTTCCTCGACTTCCTCTCGCAGCGCCTGGCGGGTTGAACGGCGCGGCGGCCGCCGCTTTGCTCAGTGCTGCGGCTTCGGAACGAAGCGCTCGACCGCGGCCTGGCTGATCTCGTAGCCGCTCACGCCCATGTCGGCCGAGGCATAGCGCGCGGCCTTGAGCACGCCGCCGACCTTGACCGTGTCCATCGCATGCAGCCCCTTCACGACCTCGGCCGCGACCACGTGGACGATCTGGTTCGCGGGCGGCGGCGGCGTGTGGATGCAGGCGCCGAAATACGGCACCAGCAGGAACTCGCGGATGCCCTCGGGCGTGTTGTCGAGCGGGACCACGAACCCCGAGAGCCGGGCCGCGGTGCCGTCGAGCGCGGTGTTGACCGGCGCGTTGTCCCAGACGGCGCGCATTTCATCGAGCATCTGGACCGCGCGCGGGTCGTTGTCGCGCAGCGCCTCGAGGCTCAGGTTGCGGTAGCGCCGGGTCGGGTCCCAGCCCTTGGGCACCAGCTCGCTCCATGCGAGCTCGGGGGCCGCGGACAGGCCGGCGTCCGCGGGCGGCGCCTGCGGCCCGCAGCCCGCGAGCGCCAGGCCGGCGCAGACGGCCAGGACCAGGGCGGCGAGCCGGCGCGGGAAAGTGGCTTTCATGGGCATCGATTGTGCTTGCAGGATGTTTCCGGACCCTGACGCCGCCGGCCGCCCCGTTCCGGGGCCGCTGGCGCCCATCCGGCACAGGGCCCAGAATGGCGCACCCACGGTACGAGGAGATCCATATGGCAGCGACAGTATGGCTGGGACTCACGTCCCTCGGCATCGTTCACACCGCGATCAGCCTGATCGCCGTCGCCGCGGGGCTGATCGCCCTCTGGCGCTACAAGGAGATCACCCTGCGCACCGGCCTCGGCCGGATCTTCGTCTGGACCACGGTGCTGACCTGCCTGACCGGCTTCGGCATCTTCCAGCACGGCGGCTTCGGCAAGCCGCATGCGCTCGGCATCCTCACGCTCGTCGCGCTCGCGGTCGGTGCCTTCGCCGGCCGCGGCCGCTTCGGCGCGCGCTCGCGCTACATCGAGGCCGCGGCCTATTCGGCCAGCTTCCTGTTCCACTGGATCCCGGCCTTCACCGAGACGCTGACGCGCCTGCCGCTCGGCGCGCCGCTGCTGCCGAACGCCGACGCGCCCGCGCTCAAGGCGATCACCGGCGTGCTGCTGGTGCTGTACCTCGTCGGCGTCGGACTGCAGATCCGGCGGCTGCGCGGCACGGCCGGCGCGGCGCCGCTGGGTGCGGCCACGGGCGTCTAGGGCCTGTTGACAGGCCCTAGTCCCGCACCGGCCCGCGCAGGCGCTTGACCTCGGCGCGCTGGCTCTTGCCCTGGAGCCGGCGCTGCTTCGACGCGAAGGTCGGCCGGGTCGCGCGGCGCATGCGCGGCGCCTCGGCCACGCTGTCGACCAGCGCCTGCAGCCGCGCGACGGCGTCGGCGCGGTTGAGCTCCTGGCTGCGGTGCCGCTGCGCCTTGAGCACCAGCACGCCCTCCTGCGTGATGCGGCTGTCGCCGAGCGCGAGCAGCCGTTCCTTCACGTCCTCGGGCAGCGAGCTCGCGCGGATGTCGTAGCGCAGGTGCAGCGCGCTCGAGACCTTGTTGACGTTCTGGCCGCCCGCGCCCTGCGCGCGGATCGCGCTGAATTCGATCTCGCTCTCGTCGACCTGCGGAGGATGGCGCGGCATGCGGCGATTCTGCGCCGCGACCGCCGGCGCCGCTGTCAGACGCGTTCGAACACGGCCGCGATGCCCTGCCCGCCGCCGATGCACATGGTCACGAGCGCGTAGCGGCCCTGCACGCGGTGCAGCTCGGCGATCGCCTTGACCGTGATGATCGCGCCGGTCGCGCCCACCGGATGGCCGAGCGAGATGCCCGAGCCGTTGGGGTTCACCTTGGCCGGGTCGAAGCCCAGCTCCTGGATCACCGCGCAGGCCTGCGCCGCGAAGGCCTCGTTCGACTCGATCACGTCGAAGTCTCCGACCCGCAGGCCGGTGCGCTCGAGCACCTTGCGCGTCGCCGGCACCGGCCCGATGCCCATGTACGCCGGCTCCACGCCCGCATGCGCATAGCCCACGAGCCGCGCGAGCGGCTTCAGGCCGTCGGCCTTGACGCGCGCGCCCTCGGCCAGCACCACCGCGGCGGCGCCGTCGTTGATGCCCGAGGCGTTGCCCGCGGTCACGAGGCCGTCCTTCTTGAACGCCGGCTTCATCTTCGCGAGCACGTCGACCGTGGTGTCGGGGCGTACGTGCTCGTCGGTGTCGAACAGCATCACGCCCTTGCGCGTCTTGACCTCGACCGGGACGATCTGCGCCTTGAAGCGGCCCGCCGCGATGGCGGCCGCGGCGCGCTGCTGGCTCGCGACCGCCAGCTGGTCCTGCTGCTCGCGCGTGATGCCGTAGCGCGCGGCCACGTTCTCGGCCGTGATGCCCATGTGGATCTTCTCCCACGGGTCGTGCAGGATGCCGAGCATGTAGTCGAGCAGCTGCACGTCGCCCATGCGCGCGCCGTAGCGCGCCGCAGTGTCGAAGTACGGGCCGCGGCTCATCGACTCGGAGCCGCCGCCGATCGCGATGTCGCAGTCGCCGAGCGCGATCGCCTGCGCGGCCGACACGATCGCCTGCAGGCCCGAGCCGCAGAGCCGGTTGACGTTGAAGGCCGGCGTCTCGATCGGGCAGCCCGCGTCGATCGCGGCCACGCGGCTCAGGTAGGCGTCCTTGGTGTCGGTGGGGATCACGTTGCCCATCACCACGTGGCCGATGGCCGCGGGCGCGAGGCCGCTGCGTTCGATCGCGGCCTTGACCGCGGTGGTCGCGAGCTGGGTGTTGGGCACGTCCTTCAGCGAACCGCCGAAGGTGCCGATGGCGGTGCGGGCGGTGCCGACGACGAAGATGTCGCGTGAGGTCATGAGGTGCTCCTGGTCGAAAAGAAAAGGGTTCAGGCTCGGGTCGCCGTCGCGCGGCCCCGGCGCCGCACCGGTGCCGCGGCGGGATTCTTCTGCAGCACGCCGTTGAGCAGCAGCGCGATGCCCTGCTCGGCGATCTGCTCGGGCGTGAGGTCGCCGTCGCGGCGGTACCAGCGGCCGATCCAGCTCAGCGCGCCGGCGAGCATGAAGGCGGCCATCTTCGGGTCGCAGGGCGCGATCGAGCCCTCCGCGATGCCTTCGGCGATCAGGCGGCGGAACTCGTGGTCGATGCCCGCCTTGAGGCGGCGCAGCTCCTTGCGCAGCGGCGCGGGCAGCGGGTCCTCGCCGATGCGGATCACGCACTTGCCGAACTCCTCGGTCACGATGGCGGCGTAGCTGCGCATGCAGGCCATGAGCTGGTCGAGCGCGCGGCCGCCGTTGCGGCGTACCTCGTCGATGCCCTCCTGCATCATGCCGAGCGCCGCGCGCACGCACTCGAGCAGGATGTCGTCCTTGCTCCTGACGTAGTAGTAGAGCGTGGGCTTGGTCACGTGCAGCCGCTCGGCGATGTCGTCGAGCGAGGTGGCGTGGAAGCCGCGCTCGTTGAACAGCTGCGCCGCGGTCTGCAGCACGGCCTGGCGCTTGAGCTCGCGCTGCATCGCGCGCTGGGCCGAGGGCACCCAGGGCGATTCGTCCGCCGCCTTGTCGATGGCGGCGGCAGCGGGCGCACGGCGCCTGGCGGCGGGCTTGGCGAGGGTCATGGGCGATCCGGGTTTGCGCGCAGGGGTAAGTCCTGATGCCACGGCGCGGGCGCGTCTCGAAGATCGCGGACGTTACCGGGGAGTAGAAATTCTACGGGCAAGTAGCCCGCGATGCCGATGCCCGGAACAACCCCGAGGCCAGGATCCCACGCGACGCCATGCACGCCGACACCGCGCCACCGCGCCCCGCCGAAGCCGCCGCGCCCGTGCTGCGCGTGGAGGCGCTCACGTTGGCCTTCGGCGGCGTGAAGGCGCTCAGCGGCGTGGGCTTCGACGTGCAGCCGGGCTCGATCACCGCGGTGATCGGTCCCAACGGCGCGGGCAAGACCTCGTTGTTCAACACGGTCTCGGGCTTCTACCGGCCCGCCGCGGGCCGCGTGCTGTTCGAGGGCCGCGACATCACGCGGCTGCCGGCGCCCCGGCGCGCCGCGCTCGGGCTGGCGCGCAGCTTCCAGAACATCGCGCTGTTCCGCGGCATGACGGTGCTCGACAACATCAAGCTCGGCCGCCATGCGCACCTCAAGGCCAACGTGTTCGATGCGCTGTTCTACCTGGGCCGCGCGCGCCGCGAGGAGGCCGAGCTGCGCCGCGACATCGAGGAGCGGATCATCGACTTCCTCGAGATCGACCACATCCGCCATGCGAGCGTGGCCGCCCTGCCCTACGGCCTGCAGAAGCGCGTGGAGATGGCGCGCGCGCTGGCCATGCGCCCCAAGGTGCTGATGCTCGACGAGCCCGTGGCCGGCATGAACCGCGAGGAGACCGAGGACATGGCGCGCTTCATCCTCGACGTGCGGCGCGAATGGGGCATCACGGTGCTGATGGTGGAGCACGACATGGGCATGGTGATGGACCTGTCGGACCACGTGGTGGTGCTCAACTTCGGCCAGGTGATCGCGCAGGGCACGCCGGCCCGGGTGCAGGCCGACCCCGAGGTGGTGCGCGCCTACCTCGGCGCGGGCGACGTGGGCGAGCTGCGGCGCCGGCTGCGCGCGCGCGAGGCGGCGGCGGTGGCGTGATGGACTGGGCCTACCTGTTCGAGATCGCGCTCACCGGCGTGGCCGGCGGCGGGCTCTATGCGCTCGCGGCACTGGCCTTCGTGCTGGTCTACAAGGCCACGCGCGTGGTCAACATCGCGATCGGCGAGATGCTGATGATCGGCGCCTACCTGTTCTTCGCCTTCGCCGCGACCTTCGCGCTGCCGGTCTGGCTCGCGGTGCTCGGCGCGGTGCTGGGCACGGGCCTGCTGGGGGCGGTGGTCGAGCGCACCATGATCCGGCCGCTGCTCGGCGAGCCGCCGATCTCGGCCTTCATGGTCACGGTCGGCCTGGCCTCGGTGCTCGTGGGCCTGGTCGAGATCGTCTGGACCGCCGACCAGCGCCGCCTGCCCGAGTTCATGCCGAAGGCGCCGGTGATGGTGGGCGACGCCTTCCTCGCGCCCAAGGTGGCCTACGGCGCGCTCGCTGCGCTGGTGCTGATCGTGCTCGTGCTGCTGCTGTTCCGCTTCTGGCGCGGCGGCGTCGCGCTGCGCGCCACGGCTTCCGACCAGGGCGCGGCCTACATGATGGGCATCAACGTGCCGCGCGTGTTCTCGCTCGCCTGGGTGGCCTCGGCCATGATCGCCGCGGTCGCGGGCATCGTGGTGGGCGCCATCGGCGGCATCTCCTCGTCGATGGGCGTGTTCGGCCTGTCGGTGCTGGTGGTGGTGATCGTGGGCGGCCTCGACAGCGTGCTCGGCGCGCTGGTGGGCGGCCTCTTCATCGGGCTGGTCGAGGCGCTCGCGGGCGCCTACCTCGGCGGCGAATACAAGCTGCTCGCGACCTTCGTGGTGCTGGTGGCCGTGCTGATGATCCGCCCCTACGGCCTGTTCGGCACGCACGAGATCGAGAGGCTCTGAGATGCGCATCGGCACCCTCAAGCAGAGCTACGTCGCCGATGCGGCGCTGTTCGACTCGCGCACGCAGAAGACCTGGCTCGCGCTCGGCGCCGCGCTGCTCGTGGTCTTTCCGTTCGCGGCGAGCGACTACTGGCTCTATCTCGCCTGCCTGGTGGCGATCAACGTCGCGAGCGCCACCGGGCTCAACATCCTCACGGGCTACACCGGCCTGGTGAGCCTGGGCCAGGCGGCGTTCATGGGGCTGGGCGCCTACACGGTCGCGATCCTGCAGATCCGCGCGGGCACGCCCTTCCTGCTCAACATCCTCGCGGGCGGCGTGGTGGCGATGGCGGGCGGGCTCGTGGTCGGCATTCCCTCGCTGCGCGTCAAGGGCCTGTACCTCGCGATCGCGACCATCGCGGCCTCGTTCATCGCGCACTTCCTGTTCGCCAACCTCGGGTTCACGGGCGGCACCACGGGCCTGTCGCTGCCGCCCGCCCAGTTCTTCGGGCTCGCGCTCGACACCTCGTTCCGCCTCTACTGGCTGATCGTGCCGGTCACGCTGCTGATGCTGCTGGGCGCGGCCAACCTGTTCCGCACGCGCGTGGGCCGCGCCTTCATCGCGATCCGCGACCGCGACATCTCGGCCGAGGTGCTGGGCATTCCGCTGCTGCGCTACAAGCTGCTGTCGTTCGGCCTGTCCTCGTTCTACGCGGGCGTGGCGGGCGGGCTCTGGGCCTACTTCTTCCGCGTGGTCACGCCCGAGAGCTTTCCGCTCCTGATGTCGATCTTCTTCCTGGCCGCGATCATCGTCGGCGGCATGGGCTCGATCCTCGGCGGCATCCTCGGCGCGGTGTTCATGACCATGGTGCCCGAGCTGCTCAAGCTGGTGTTCGACCTGCTGCCGGGCGGGCACGAGACCACCGTCTTCCTCTCGCCGGTGCGCACGGTCGTGTTCGGCCTGCTGATCGTCGGCTTCCTGGTGTTCGAGCCCCACGGGCTCGCCGAAGTGTGGCGGCGCATCCGCCGCTTCTTTCATCTCTGGCCCTTCAAGAACTGACAAGGAGACGAACCATGGCATCCGACAAGAACACCCCCGCGCTGCGCCGCCGCGAGCTGATCGCGGCCGCCGGCGCCGCGCTCGCCGCGCCGCTCATGGTGCACGCCCAGGGCGCCGAGGACATCGTGATCGGCGGCTCGATCCCGATGACCGGCGTCTTCGCCTTCGCGGGCATCGGCATCAACGCGGGCATCGCCGACTACGTGAAGCTCGTCAACGACGGCGGCGGCATCAAGGGCCGCAAGCTGCGCTACGTGCCCGAGGACACCGGCTACAAGGTCGACGTCTCGGTGGCCGCGTTCAAGAAGATCACGAGCCAGAACAAGGTCAACCTCTACTACGGCGACTCCACGGGTTTCTCCAAGACCATCAATCCCGAGCTCGACCGCAGCGGCCAGATCCTGATGGCCGGCGCCTCCTTCGCGACCGAGCTCAACGACCCGGCCAGGTACCCGAACCAGTTCCTGGTCGGCCCCGACTACACCGAGATGTTCGGCATCCTGCTGCGCCACATCGCGAAGGAGAAGCCGGGCGCGAAGGTGGCCTTCGTGTACTCCGATTCCGAGTTCGGCCGCGACCCGATCGAATCGAGCGAGGCGGCGGCGAAGAAGCTCGGCCTCTCGGTGCCGGTCAAGATCATGACGCCGGCCGGCAGCGTCGACGTCTCGACCGAGGTCATCAAGCTGCGCCGCGCGGCGCCCGACTACACCATCTTCCACGGCTACGTGCTCGCGCCCATCCCCGAATTCGTGCAGCAGGGCAAGCAGATGGGCATGACCTCCAAGTGGATGGGCACCTTCTGGACCATGGACAGCTCGACCGTGATGAAGATGGGCGAGGCCGCCGACGGCTTCATGGGCGTGATGCCCTACCGCTACTACTACGACACCTCGGCCAGGGCGCCGATGCTCGAGAAGATCCGCGCCATGCGCCCCGAGTACCAGAGCACGGCCTACACGCAGGGCTTCCTCACCGCGATGCTGTTCGCCGAGGCGGCGAAGCGCACGCTCGAGGCGGGCAAGCCGCTCGACGGCAAGAACCTCAAGGCCGCGCTCAACAGCATCAAGGACTTCGACACCGGCGGGCTGATCGGCGTGCCGATCACGATCAAGGGCAACTCGATCCCGGTGGGCCGCGTCTACCGCGCCGACATGAAGGCGCAGAAGATGGTGCCGGCGTCGGACTGGATCTCGCTCGGCAGCTGACCCGTGGAGCTTGCGGGCGAGCCATGATCCTTGAGGTCAACAACATCGAGGTGGTCTACAACAAGGTCGTGCGGGTGCTGCACGGCCTGTCGCTGGCCGTGCCGCGCGGGCAGATCGTGGCCCTGCTGGGCAGCAACGGCGCGGGCAAGTCGACCGCGCTGAAGGCGATCTCGGGGCTGCTGCCGCTCGAGGACGGCGCGCTCGAGGCCGGGCGCATCGCCTTCGACGGCGAAGCCGCCGACCGGCTCGCGCCGCAGCAGCTGGTGCGGCGCGGCCTCGCGCACGTGATGGAGGGCCGCCGCGTGTTCGAGGACCTCACGGTCGAGGAGAACCTCGTGGCTGCGACCTACGCGCGCGCCGGCCGCGGCGCCCGGCCGCGCGACTTCGACGCGGTGTACGCCTACTTCCCGCGGCTGCACGAGCGCCGCCGCGGCCTCGCGGGCTATCTATCGGGCGGCGAGCAGCAGATGCTCGCGATCGGCCGCGCGCTGGTGGCCGAGCCGAAGCTGATCCTGCTCGACGAGCCCTCGCTCGGCCTGTCGCCCAAGCTGGTCGAGGAGATCTTCGGGATCATCGCGCGCATCAGCGCCGAGCGCGGCGTGTCGATGCTGCTGGTGGAGCAGAACGCGAGCCTCGCGCTCGCCGTGGCCGACAGCGGCTACATCATGGAGAACGGGAAGATCGTGATCGACGGCAGCGCCGAGCGGCTCGCGGCCGATGCCGACGTGCGCGAGTTCTACCTCGGCGTCGGCGGCGCCGGGGAGTCCAGGAGCTTCCGCGAATTGAAGCACTACAAGCGGCGCAAGCGCTGGTTGTCATGACGCAGCCCCTTCCCGAGCGGACCCTGCCGCAGATGCTGCGCGAACAGGCGCGCACGCAGGGCGCGCGCATCGCGATCCGCCAGAAGGACTTCGGCATCTGGCATCCGCTCGCCTGGGCCGACTACCACCGGCGCGCGGTGCGCGTGGGCCTGGGCTTCGCGTCGCTGGGCCTCGGGGCCGGCGCGCACGTCGGCGTGATCTCGGAGAACCGCGTCGAATGGGTGCTGGCGCAGATGGGTGCGGGCCTGATCGGCGCGGTGACCGTCGGCGTCTATCCCACGAGCCCGACCCACGAGGTCGCCTACGTGGTGGGCCATGCCGACGTCGAGGTCGTGGTCTGCGAGGACCAGGAGCAGGCCGACAAGGTGCTCGAGGCCATCGAGGCGCTGCCGAAGCTGCGCCGCATCGTGGTGATCGAGACCAAGGGCCTCGCGAGCTACGGTCCCGCGGCGCGCGAGCGGCTCATGACCTTCGCCGAGCTCGAGGCGGCCGGCGCCGCACTGCAGGCGCGCGAGGGCGACGCCCGCGTCGAGGCCGCGCTGGCCGTGCAGTCGCTCGACGACATCGGGCTCATGATCTACACCTCGGGCTCCACCGGCGCGCCCAAGGGCGCGATGATCTCGTGGCGCAACATCCGCGGCGTGGTGCCGGGCATCGTCGAGCGGCTCGCGCTCGATGCGCGGACCACGCACCTGTCGTACCTGCCGCTGTGCCATGTCGCCGAGCAGATGCTGACCTGCTTCGTGCCGCTCTACCTGGGCTCGCAGGTCAACTTCGGCGAGTCGATCCGCACCGTGCAGGAAGACCTGCGCGAGGTGGCGCCGACGATGTTCCTCGGCGTGCCGCGGATCTGGGAGAAGCTGCATGCGGCGATCAGCATCAAGATGCAGGAGACCGGCCGGCTGCGCCGCGCGCTGTTCGCGCGCGCCTTCGCGGCCTGCGCGCCGCTGGCCGAGAAGCCGCGTGCGCAATGGACCCCGGGCGAGCGCCTGCGTTTCGGGCTCGCCTACTGGAGCGTGCTGCGCGCGCTGCAGAACTTCATCGGCCTGCGTGCGGCGCGCGTCGCGCTGACCGGCGCGGCGCCGATCCCGCCCGACGTGGTGCGCTTCTTCCGCACCATCGGCGTGCCGCTGGTCGAGGTCTACGGCCTGACCGAATCGACCGGCATGGTCTCGGGCCACCGGCTCGACCAGGTGAAGGTGGGCACGGTCGGACCGGTCACGCAGGGCGTGGCATACCGCCTCGGCGACCAGGGCGAGCTGCAGCTGCGCGGGGACATGGTGTTCCGCGGCTACTACAAGAACCCCGAGGCCACGGCCGCCGCGATCCGCGACGGCTGGCTGCACACCGGCGACGTGGTGGCCGAGGACGGCGGCCACCTGCGCATCGTCGACCGGCTCAAGGACATCATGATCACGGCAGGCGGCAAGAACCTCACGCCCTCGGAGATCGAGAACGCGATGAAGGCCAGCCCCTACGTCAAGGAATGCATCGTGGTCGCGGAGGGGCGCCGCTTCGTCTCGGCGCTGGTGCAGATCGACTACGAGACCGTGGGCAAGTGGGCCGAGGCCGAACGCCTCGCGTTCACGCATTTCCGCTCGCTGGCCGAGCTGCCGCGCGTGCGCGAGCTCATCGATGCCGAGATCCGGCGTGGCAACGCACGGCTCGCGCAGGTGGCGCAGGTGCGGCGCTTCCATCTGCTGACGAAGGAACTCGACCACGACGACGGCGAGGTCACGGCGACGATGAAGGTGCGGCGCGCGAGCATCTACAAGGCTTATGCGCAGGAGATCGAGGCGCTTTACGCCTGAGGGTGCGCCGCCGCGCCCAAAGAAAAGGCCGGCCCCAGGGCCGGCCTTTCGCCATCCGGAAAAGCGGTTATTCGCCGCGCGTGGCGGGGCGGGCCCGCACGTCGGTCACGTCGCCGCCGCGCTCGCGCAGCAGGAACGGGCTGCGCACCGATTCGCCGCGTGCCCGCGCGTTCGCCACGTCGGCGGCCGTGGGCTCGGCCGGACGGGCGGCCGCGCTGCGGAAGCGTTCGAATCCCGAACGCGGGTTGAAGCGCATCACCCAGGGCGACACGGGCTTGCCCGTGAGCCGGGCCCAGGCGTAGCGCAGGCCCCAGACCGCGGCCAGCAGCATCACGGCCACGGCGAGGCTGGCCGCGAAGACCAGGCCCAGCAACAGGAGGATCACGCGAAAGATCAGGTTCATCATCCGATCTTAGGCCGAAGCTTCGGCCGCAGGTTCCCCGGTTTTCCCGGTTTTTCCTGCTTTCGCGAAGCCGAACTGCCCCGGCGAGCGGATCGGATCGGTCGTCACCTCGATCGTGTCCTTGGGCCCGAAGCTGCCGTCGAGCAGCAGCTTCGACAGCGGGTTCTCGATGCGCTGCTGGATCGCCCGCTTGAGCGGCCGCGCGCCGAACACCGGGTCGAAGCCGACCTTGGCCAGCTCCTCCAGCGCCGCCGGCGACACCTGCAGCGTGAGGTCCATCTTCGCGAGGCGCTGCTCCAGCACCTTGAGCTGGATCTGCGCGATGCGCGCGATGTGGTCCGCGCCCAGGCCGTGGAACACCACCGTCTCGTCGATGCGGTTGAGGAACTCGGGGCGGAAGTAGTTCTTCAGCTCGTCCCAGACCGCGTCCTTGATCTCCTGCTGGTCCTTGCCGGCCATCGACTGGATGATCGGCGAACCGATGTTGCTGGTCATCACGATCACGGTGTTCTTGAAGTCCACGGTGCGGCCCTGGCCGTCGGTCAGGCGGCCGTCGTCGAGCACCTGCAGCAGCACGTTGAACACGTCCGGAT
>CBHTTS010000085.1:0-17626 GCA_966095775.1 uncultured Variovorax sp.
CGGCCCGCCCCCCCCGGGGGCGCCGCCCGCCCCTTCTGCCGCCCGCCGTGGGCGGCTCCCCGCCCCCCCCGGCGGGGGCCCCCCCGGGGCCGGTGGCCGCCGCGCCGGCCGCCGCCGAACTGCTGCCGCAGTTCGACGACGTCACGGGCCAGCCGATCCGCATCAGCGGCCCCGACACCACGGGCCGCGAGCTGCCGCCGCTGCCCGTCACGCCGTTGCCGCCACCGCCGGCCGCCGCCTTCAGCCCGACGCCTGTGCAGCGGCCCGCGGCCGCGCCGGCCGAGCAGGCGCGCACCGCCACCGACGACGAGCTGCTCGCCGCGCTGCTGCGCGGCCTCGGCAACCTGCACCAGCCGCCGGCGATGCTCACGCCGGGCCTGATGGAGCGCATCGGCACCATGCTGCGCAGTGCGACCGAAGGCACGCTGCAGCTGCTGCTCACGCGCCAGGAGTTCAAGCGCGAGGTGCGCGCCGAGGTCACGATGATCGCGGCGCAGGCGAACAACCCGCTGAAGTTCTCGCCCACGGTCGAGGTCGCGCTCGCGCACCTGCTCGGGCCGGGCGTGCGCGGCTTCATGCCGGCCGAGGCCGCGATGCGCGACGCCTTCGACGACCTGCGCGCGCACCAGTTCGGCGTGATGGTGGGCATGCGCGCGGCGCTCGCGCACGTCATCGCGCGCTTCGAGCCCGAGGCGCTCGAGCAGAAGATCAGCGCGAAGTCGGCGCTCGACGCGCTGTTCTCCGCCAACCGCAAGGCCAAGCTCTGGGACCAGTTCGTCGCGCTCTACGGCGGCATCGCGAGCGAGGCGGAGGACGACTTCCACAACCTGTTCGGCAAGGCCTTCCTCGAAGCCTACGAAGAACAGATGGCGCGCCTCAAGTCCGGTGCCTGACCGGAAGCGAACGACAAGACAGCCGCAGGGCAACCACAAGAAAGCAAGAAGCGAGGCACCGCTTGGAAATCGAAATCGTCACGCTGTCCCGCCAGGGTGGCCGCAACTACAACGAAGACGTGCACGGCCACTGGCACGACGAGCGCTACGTGGCCTGCCTCGTGGCCGATGGCGCGGGCGGCCACGGCGGCGGCGACGTGGCGGCGGCCACGGTGCGCGCGAGCGTGCTCGGCGGCTTCTCGGCCGGCCCGAGCCTCGACCAGGGCGTGCTGCGCATCCTGGTGGAGCAGGCCAACCGCGACGTGGTGGCGCGCCAGGCCGAGGGCGGCAAGCTCGCGGGCATGCGCTCGACGATCGTGTTCGCGGCCATCGACCTCGAGGACCATGCGCTCGCCTGGGTGCACAGCGGCGACAGCCGCGCCTACCTGTTCCGCGGCGGCGCGATCGTCGCGCGCACCACCGACCACAGCCTGGTGCAGCAGATGGTGGCCGGCGGCATGCTCGACGAGGAGGGCGCGCGGCTGCATCCGCAGCGCAACATGCTGCTGTCGGCGCTCGGCTCGGTCGAGGAGGCGCCCGACATCACGGTCTCCGACCGCATGCGGCTGCTGCCGGGCGACGTGCTGCTGCTGTGCAGCGACGGCGTCTGGGAGCCGCTCGGCGACGAATGCCTGGTCGAGACCCTGCACGCCTCGCGCACCCCGAGCCAGTGGACCGAGCAGCTCGACGGCCAGATCAAGGCGCGCGCCAAGCCCGGCCACGACAACTACACGGCGCTCACGCTGTGGGTGATTCCCGATGCCGAGGACGACGAGGCGACGCGGCTGATGGCGGAGCTGGAGCCGGCGCCGTCCACCGACGGCGGCGCTCAGAACCCGTAGTCGAACCAGCTCTGCGGCAGGATGAACTCCCAGTACTCCTTGAACAGGTTCTCGGGAATGCCGTTCTTCTTCGGGCTGTTGCTGCGCGCGTGGTTGAGCGCGCGGATGTAGGCCGCGCGGTCGTTGGCGTCGAACGCGGCCTCGAGCATCGCGGCGCCGGTCTTGAACAGCGGGATGTACTGCACGTGGCGGCCGACCTGCGCGGCCAGGCAGCCGTCGAGGCGCAGGCCGCGCACGTCGGTGAGGTACTGGAAGAACTGGCAGTGCACGCCGAGCGAGAACTCGCGGTCGCCGAGCATCTCCTTGGCGAGGCGGCGGAAGTCGGTCTCGACGCCGGCCCATTCGTAGAACGCCTTCTTCTCGGGATTCTTCACTTCGAGCTGGCCGAAGCCCACGCCCAGGCCGGTGGGCGTCTCGGCCTGCTGGATGTTGCAGAAGCCGGTCTCCTCGAAGCAGATCACGGCCAGCATGAAGTAGGAGACCGGGTGGTCCCAGGGATGCACGCGCTGCAGCGTGCTCCAGAAGGTGGGGAAATCGTAGGCGGCGGCCTGGTTCCAGGCGAAGGGCGGCTTGGAGACGTGCATGGCGCTACTCGCTTTCTCTTTTTTCCTCGGGCGAAACGACAACGGCGGCCGGGATGTCGCATCCGCGGCCGCCGTTGCTTCGGGGCAGGTGCTGGGAAGGATCCGCTCAGACCTTCTTGTTGGCCGCGATGTCCCAGCCGGTTTCCTTGACGCCGTCGCCCGAGCCGTCGGACTTCTGCGGCGTGTATTCGTACTTGAACTTCGAGAAGTTCAGCGTGATGGTCTCGGTCAGGCGGTCTTCGCCGCCGCTGCCGCCGGTGCTGATGTGCGTCACGATGATGTCTTCCATCGTGAGCTTGATGTACTCGAGCGGCGTGGCGCCGGCCTTGCGCACCGTGAGCACGCCCTTCTTGATGTGCTGGCCGTTGCAGCAGTCGAGCAGCAGCAGGTGCGACGAGGAGTCGACGTACTTGGTGACCGAGAGGTCCTGCACGGTGACCTTGCCCGCGCCCGAGCCGCCGCCGATGTGGCCGGTGCCCGACTGGGCGGCGCCCCAGCTCCACGAGAGCACGTCGATCTCCTTCTTGTGCGAGTCGTCCTTGGACTCGCCGTCGACGCCTTCGAGCTTCAAAAACATGTCTGCAGCCATGATGCTTACCTTTCAGTTGTGTGAGTCAGTGGTCTAGGAAAAATGGGCTTCCGTGCGTCGCTTCTGCGTGGGTGCCCGGGAGCTGTCTTGAGAACGAGCGAGCGGCGCTTTTTTCAAAAGGCCGCGCGCCCGTTTCTTCTTCTCTTTACTTGCCGCCCTTGGCGGACGGCAGCTTCGACACCAGCCGCAGCGAGACCGTGAGGCCTTCGAGCTGGTAGTGCGGGCGCAGGAAGAACTTGGAGGTGTAGTAGCCGGGGTTGCCCTCGACCTCTTCCACCACCACCTCGGCGGCCGCGAGCGGCTTGCGCGCCTTGGTCTCCTCGGAGGAGTTGACCGGGTCGCCGTCGACGTAGTTCATGATCCACTTGTTGAGCCAGCGCTCCATGTCGCTCTTTTCCTTGAAGCTGCCGACCTTGTCGCGCACGATGCACTTGAGGTAGTGCGCGAAGCGGTTGCAGGCGAACAGGTAGGGCAGGCGCGCCGCCAGGTTGGCGTTGGCGGTGGCGTCGGGATCGTCGTACTCGGCGGGCTTGTGCAGCGACTGCGCGCCGATGAAGGCCGCGAAGTCGGAGTTCTTGCGGTGGATCAGCGACAGCAGGCCGGCCTTCGAGAGCTCGGCTTCGCGGCGGTCGCTGATGGCGATCTCGGTCGGGCACTTCTGGTCCACGCCGCCGTCGTCGCTCGGGAAGGTGTGCAGCGGCAGGTTCTCGACCGCGCCGCCCGACTCGATGCCGCGGATGCGCGAGCCCCAGCCGTAGAGCTTGTACGAACGGTTGATGTTGGTCGCCATCGCGTAGGCGGCGTTGGCCCAGGCGTACTTGCTGTGGTCGGCGCCCGAGACGTCCTCCTCGAAGTCGAACTCCTCGACCGGGTTGGTGTTGGCGCCGTAGGGCGTGCGCGCGAGGAAGCGCGGCATGCACAGGCCCAGGTACTTCGAGTCGTCCGATTCGCGCAGCGAGCGCCAGCCCGCGTACTCGGGCGTCTGGAAGATCTTGGTCAGGTCGCGCGGGTTGGCGAGCTCCTGCCACGATTCCATCTGCATCAGGTTCGGGCTCGCGCCGGTGATGAAGGGGGCGTGGGCCGATGCGGCGATCTTCGCCATCTCGCCGAGCAGCTCGACGTCGGGCGGGCTCTGGTCGAAGTGGTAGTCGCCGACGATGGCGCCGAAGGGCTCGCCGCCGAACTGGCCGTACTCCTGCTCGTAGACCTTCTTGAACATCGGGCTCTGGTCCCAGGCCGCGCCCTTGAACTTCTTCAGCGTCTTGGCGAGCTCCTGCTTGGAGATGTCCATCACGCGGATCTTCAGGTGCTCGTCGGTCTCGGTGTTGTTGACCATGTAGTGCAGGCCGCGCCACGCGCTCTCGAGCTTCTGGTAGTCGGGGTGGTGGATGATCTTGTTGACCTGGTCGGTGAGCTTGGCGTCGATCGCGGCGATCATGGCCTGGATCGACTTGGTCACGTCCTTGCCGATGACGGCGGTGTTGGCCAGCGCCTGCTGGGCCAGCGTGAGCACGGCGGCTTCGACCGCGCTCTTGGCTTCGTCGCTGCGGGGCTTGAATTCCTTCTGCAGCAGCGACGAAAAGTCGCTGCCCGCGTACGCGACGTCTTTCAACGCGCTCTGTTCGAGTGCTTCGGCCATGGTGGGTTACTCCTCGTGAACCGGGTGTGCGTGTAGGTGAAAGGGAGGAAAGGGGCTCAGGCGGCCGGCGGCGCCGCGCCGTCGTCGGCCGGCTTCGCGCTCGAGGCCAGCGTCTGCAGCAGGGCCGGGTCCTCGAGCACCTTGGCCAGCAGCTCCTCGGCGCCGTTCTTGCCGTCCATGTAGGTGACGAGGTTCGACAGCTGGGTGCGCGCCTCGAGCAGCTTGTTGAGCGCGCCGACCTTTCGCGCCACGGCCGCGGGCGAGAAGTCCTCCATGTTCTCGAAGGTCAGCTCGACCTTGAGCTCGCCCTCGCCGGTCAGCGAGTTCTCGACCGCGAAGGCCGCGCGCGGCTTCATCGCCTTCATGCGCGAGTCGAAGTTGTCGACGTCGAACTCGAGGAACTTGCGGTCGGCCACGGGCGCGAGCGGATCGGCCGGCTTGCCCGACAGATCGGCCAGCACGCCCATCACGAAGGGCAGCTGGATCTTCTTCTCGGCGCCGTAGAGTTCGACGTCGTACTCGATCTGGACCCGGGGCGCCCGGTTTCTGGCGATGAATTTCTGACTGCTCTTGGCCATGGAGATGCTCCTTGCGGGTGTGTGAATGGGGCGGAGGAAAGAAGAGGAAGAAAGAGGGAGGGGAAGGAAACCGGGGCGTCACTCGGACGGGCGCTTGCCCGTCACGGTCTCGATCGTGTCCAGCGCGTTGGGCGCGAGGTTGGCCATGATCTCGAGGAAGCTCACGCCGATGAGCTTCTTGGCGCGTTCGATCAGGAGCGGCGCGGGGTTGCCGGGTTCGGCCTGCTCGAGGTAGCGGATCACGCGGTCGAGCATCTGCAGCGCGTCCTGCCGGCTGTGGATCTCGCCGCTGCGGGCCGCGACCGCGCGCGGCGCAGCGCCGTCGGCCTGCGCGTCGCCGCCGTCGGCGGCCGCGCCATCCTCGGCTTCGGGCGGCGCGCCGGTCGCGAAGCTGCAGGCCTTCTGCAGCACGCGCGCGATGCCGCGCAGCGCGCCCAGGTCGATCGCGTCGCCGCGGCCGGTGCGCTCCACGAGCAGGGCCTGCAGCTGGTCGACCAGCGCGGGCGTGCCCACCGCGGCCTGCAGCAGTTCGGGCCGCTCGGCCTGGATCGCCTCGAGGCCGCCCTGGATCTGCGACATCGAATAGGTGGGATCGCCGCCGACGGCGGTGAGCGCGTTGCTCGCGATCGCGATGTCGCGCACGCGGATCGGGCCGACGCCGGGCGCGACGCCCACCTGCGCCTCGTAGAGGTCGCGCAGCACCATGGCCTCGTCCGACAGCGGCGCGAGCGCGTTGAGGCGCATCGTCGGATCGTTGTCGTCGTCGGCATCCAGCATTGGATGTATGCCGTCCCAGAAACGGTCGAGCAGGCCGATCAGCAACTGGAGCCCGGCGGCGAATCCCGCCACGCCCTGCAGCCGGGTCGCGGCGCGCAGCAGCAGCACCGCGGCGCGCACGTCCTTGCTGCGGCGCAGGATCGCGTCGGACTGTTCGGCCACTTCGCGCCATTCGGGCTCGACCGCGGGAATCACGGTCTCGCCGAACTGCTGCTCGGGCTTGCCCTGCGCGGCGGCTGCGAGCGCGGTGAAGGCCGCGTCGTATTCGAGGTCGTCGCCGCATGGCGATGCCTCGCCGATCGGCGTCAGCAGGGTTGCGACAAGTTCGTTGGTGAGCATGTTGCCTGTTCGAGTTGGCTGGTGATAATCAAAGATGCCTCCAAACCGGTCAATGCAACGAAGGGAATAGCATGCGCACGCTCGGCACACACCATTCGTCCTATGGACGCTCTCCTGCTGCAGCTTCGCGGCGCCTCGCGCTCGCCTGCGGCCTGGCGTGCGCGGGTGTGCTGATGGCGGGCTGCGCGAGCAAGCCGGTGGTCACGCCGGTGGCGATGACGCTGGTCGCGGGCGCCGATGCCAATCCCGATGCGCGCGGCCGCGCCTCGCCGCTCACGGTGCGCGTCTATGCGCTCAAGTCGCCGGGTCCGTTCGAAGGCGCCGACTTCTTCTCGCTGTTCGAGAAGGACCAGGCCACGCTCGGCGCCGAGCTCGTGCAGCGCGAGGAGATGCTGCTGCGCCCCGGCGAGAGCAGGAAGCTCGATCTCACGCTGCCGGCCGACGCCAAGGCGATCGGCGTGATGGCCGCGTTCCGCGACCTCGACCGCGCGCGCTGGCGCGAGGTGCGGCCGGTGCAGCCCGGCAAGGCGCAGACGCTCACCGTGACCTTCGGCGCGCGGCAGATCCGCATCGACGCCAAGTAGGCGCCGCGCGCGCGGCCGCTCAGGCCGCGGCCGCGTTCGATGCGCGCCCCGGCCGCACGAGCGGCTGGTCGGCCGGCAGGAAGCGCTCGAACAGGTCGTGCACGAAGGCGGCTCCGGCCGCGTCCGATGCCGCGGCCGTGAAGTAGAGGCCGCGCCAGCGCGGCTGGCGCGCGCCGCGGCCGGCGGGCTCGAACAGCGTGTCGGCCACCTCGCGCAACGCGGGCTGCAGCCCGCGCACCGCCTCCACGAACGCATGGATCGCGAGCCGGCCCGAGGGGCCGGGCTGCTCGCGCAGCAGCGCCATGCGCAGCGCATGCAGCTGGCCCGCGATCGTCCCGAAGGCCGCGTCGAGCCGCGCGGCCGCGCTCTCGCCGTCGGCGAGCGGCGCGTTCATGCGATGGCCGACCGCCTGGGCCAGCACCTCGGGCGGCAGCGCCCCGCGCAGCGTCGCGTAGCCGGGCAGCTGCTCGAGCCCGGTCACCACGAGGTAGACCGGCATCTGCAGGCGCAGCGTCTCGCCGGCCTCGTCGATCAGCCGGCGCAGGCGCACGGCGAGCGGCCGCGCGTCCGCTCCGCCGGCGTCGCGCAGCGTGCGCGCGGCCACGCAGACCACGAGGCCGTGCAGCGGCAGCCGCTCGCGCCGATCGGCAAGCGTCAGCAGCGCATGCAGCCAGAGCGCGCGCGCATGCGGCGTGCCGGCCGCGTCGGCGGCGGCGCTCGGGTGGACTTCGATCGCCGCCATCGCGCGCGCCAGCCACCAGCGCCAGTACGGCTCGCCCAGCGCCGGGCCCGCGGGCGGCGCCAGCGCCTCGGTGCGCGCGCTCGACAGCAGCGCCGGCAGGCCCGCGGCCGCATCGCCGAGGAACAGGAACCATGGCACCGGCGCGTCGCGCGTGCGCGGCGGCTGGCGCAGCGCCTGGCGCGCCTCGGACATCGCGTCCCCGAGAGCCTCGAACGCCGCCTCGTCGTCGCCGGCCGACGGCGGACCGAGCGCATCGATGCGCCGCCGCAGCGCACGGCGCCGCGCGCCGCGGCCGGCGTCGCGCACCACGGCGTAGAGCAGCGCGAAGCCGCCGAGGCAGAGCGCGAGCAGCAGCCAGAACAGGTGGGCGGGCGACAGCGCGGTCATGGCGGGGGCATGCGTGGCGGCGTCAGCGCGCGGCGGTCTCGAGCACCACGAAGTCGGCGATCAGCCGCTGTCCGCCGCGGTTGGCCGCGAGCGCCTCGCGCAGCCGCAGCAGGTAGGCCGAGGCGAGCTCGAACGGCGGCCGGTCGGCGGTCTCGGGAAAGGGGCTGGGCGAGGAGAGCACGGTGATCATGACGTTGCCGAACGGCGGGCTCACGAGCCAGCTCGAGGGGATGTCGCGGCCCAGTTCGAGCCGCTCGCCCGCGCGCAGCCGCGGGGTTGTGCCGCCGGGGTTCAGGTGCATGACGGCGCCGTCGGCGGTGTAGTAGTCGACCCAGACGTAGCTGTCGTGCCCCGGCGCCGTGAGCTCCACGCGCACCGCGTCGCCCTCGCGCAGCCGGCCGTCGCGCGCGGTGGGCGACTGCACGTCGAGGCCGAAGGCCTTGTCGCGGTTGCGCTGCTGGTAGGGCTTGAGGATCGCGAACACCTCGCAGTGCGGCCAGGCGCGCAGCGCGACGTCGAAGCGGGTCGAGCGCACGCCGGGCATGGCGGCGACCTCGCGCTCGATGCGCGCGAGGTCCGCGGGCAGCGAGACGAAGCCGCTCACGCGCAGGTGGCCGTCGTCGTCCGCGCTGGCGCTGAGGTCGGCGCAGGCGTAGTCCTGCAGATGCTGCTCGATGCGCTGCGCGAGCGCCGGCGCGTGCGCGGGCGGGCCCGCGGCCGCCATCCACCACAGCAGGTAGACCAGCGGCAGCAGCAGCGCGAGTGCGCCGCTCGCGCGCAGCAGGGCGCGGTCGCGGCGGCGGGTGTCGTGCGGGCCGGGCGGGTCGGGCACGCCGTAGGGCTGCGGCGTGATGCGGTCCTGCGCGAGGCTGCCGAGCGCCAGCGGCTGCAGCCGCAGCTGCCGGGCGTGCAGCGCCTTGAGCTTGCCGAGTTCGCCGCGCTCGCCGCTCTCGAAGTAGTACTGGCCCTTGAAGCCGAGCACCAGCGCATGCCAGTAGACCTCGCGCAGCTCGTCGTCCTGCGGCCCGAGCGCGGAGAGATGGTGGAAGAACTCGCTCGCGGCGTTGTTGGAGGCGAACAGCTCCACCTGCAGCGGCACCGCGCCGATGCCGGCCGGATGGCGCGCGAGGATCTCGTCGATCCACGCCACCATCGCGAAGGCGGCCGATTCGATCTGCGCCGGCGGCTTGCCCGCCGCGAGGGCGCGCGCCGCATCGAGCAGGCGGTGGGCTTCCTGCCGCGCGTCGCCGCGCGACGGTTCGGCCCGCCCGGCGGCGATCGATGCGTCGAGGGCGAGGCCGAAGGAAACGAAGGCGGAGAAGCAGTCGAACAACCGGGCCATGAACCACGCCCGTTCACCGCAGCCGCATTGCGAAGGATGCCTTGCACCGGTTTCTGCTGCGTTGGCACATGCCCATGTCCGGGTCCCTTCGAATGAGCGCCCATTCTTCCAAACGCCGCGACGCGGGCGCCATACCGCTTGGGGTCTATGCCGTTCGGCGAGCGGCGCGGCCTTGCTGCGCGCGGCATTCGCCGGTATCTTCGGCATCCGCTGAATTCAACCCACGCTGGGACATGCCATGAAAATCCTGATCGCCGACGACCACCGGCTCGTCATCGAGGCGGTCAAAGCCAAGTTGTCGGAGCTCGAGCCCGGCATCGAATTCGTCCTGGCGATGAGCGTCGACGAATTGCTCGCGGGCGCGACCGACGAGCTCGACCTGGCGCTGATCGACCTCAACATGCCCGGCGCCGACGGCCAGGCCCACATCGACGAGATCCGCCGCCGCCATCCGGCCGTGCCGGTGATCGTGCTGTCGGGATACGAAGACCCGGCGATCATGCGCAGCGCGCTCGAGCGCGGCGTGCTCGGCTTCATTCCGAAGGCCTATTCGCCCGACGTGATGCTGTCGGCCGTGCGGCTGGTGCTCGCGGGCGGCGTCTACGTGCCGCCGATGATGCTGACCGCGCTGCCGCCCGGCATCGTGGCCGGCGTCGCGCCCGGTCCGGCGGGCGAGGCACGCGCGCCGGGCGCCGCCGCGCAGCCCACGCAGACGCTCGAGCACCTGCGCAGCGTGCTGACCGAGCGCCAGGTCGAGGTGCTGCAACTGCTCTCGCAGGGCAAGCCCAACAAGCTGATCGGCCGCAGCCTCGGCATCAGCGAGGGCACGGTCAAGATCCACCTCGCGGCGATCTTCCGCGCGCTCAACGTGCGCAACCGCACCGAAGCGGTCGTGGCCGCGCAGGCCCTGACCGAGGCGCAGGTCTGAGCCTCGCGCCACGCCGCCCGCGGGCGGCTTCCCCGCTCAGGAGCAGCTGAGCTTCATCGCCTCGATGCGCCCGCCGAAGCCGAGCTTGCGCATCAGGCCGCCCTCGCGACTGTTGGGCGGAAATTCCACGGTGCGGTCCCGGAACATCGCGTGTTCGTACACCGACAGCCGCGCGCGCGGGCCGACGCTCACGCTGTCGATGTCGCGCTTGAGCTGGCGCGCGGTGCCGCGGTCCATGCTCTGGACCTCGGCGGGACCGACCAGCGTCAGCATGTCGCCCTGGAAGTTGCGACCGGTATAGAACTGCGCCCAGCAGCCCGAGGCGAGCGCCGGATCCTCGATGCGCACCGGCACCAGCAGGATCGTGGGATCGGGCCGGTTCTCGGCCGTGGCGCCCGAAGTGCCCGAGGCGGTCGGGGTCGAGGTGTTGGCGCAGGCGCCGAGCGCGAGCGCGCCGGCGAGCAGGAGGCAGCGGTAGGAGGTCTTCATGGCGGATCAGGCTAGCGGCCGGCCGCGCGGCGCGCGTAGGAACAGCGCCCGAGCGCACGTCGCCGCGGCGCGGATCGCCCGCGGACGGCGCGGCCGAATCTCCGCGAATGACGGCGGCCCGGATGCGCGCATCTCCTACGCCGCCGCCGCGCCCGGGTGCGCAGCCTGAAGCTTCTCTCCTTTCTTTTTCTCCTCAACGAACAGAACCGAAGGAAGCCATGGCCACGAGCAGCATCCTGGGCGGCGAGCGCCCGCCCATGGAACCCGCGGGCACCGACGTCGACAGCCTGGGGCCCAGCGACACCAGCGACAGCGGAAGCGACGTGCGCATCGCGCGCGAGCGCAGCGCCATTCCCGACGACTCGGCCGAGGGCGCGATCCCGATCGCGCACGACAGCAGCAGCGATGCCGCGGGCACGGGCGAACGCGCCTCGGCCGACGCGCCGCCGTCGCAGCCCGACGCCGACATCCTGCCCGACAGCATGGGCGCGACCGGCGAACTGGCCGACAGCGACGACGAAGGCGAGCCCGAGGACGCCGAAGACGCAGAAGACCGCGGCTGAAGCCGGCGGCGCGAGAACCATGCATGCCGGTCTCGACTGCGTGCTCCAGAGCCTGCAGCAGCTTGCCTACGCGCGCATCGCGCGCGAGTTCCAGCGCGCCTGGGACGCGCGGCTGAACCCCGCGCTCAGCGGGGTCGAAGACGCCGAGGCGCACCGCCGGGTGGTGCGCTGCGAACAGGCGCTCGCGGCGCTGCGGCTCGCGATCGACGATCCGCGCGAGCTCGCGCAGATCAAGGTGGCGCGCGCGCTCTACCTGCGCATGCTGCTCGAGAGCGCGCCGATGCGGCTGCAGGCGTGGAGCGACTGCGACAACCTCGACGACATGCCGAAGTCGCATCTCTTCGAATGGATCGCATACGACTTCGAACGCCTCGAGCTCGCCGAGCTCGAGGCCGCGATGACGCCCGAGGAGGGCGCCTCGTACGCGCATGCGCTCGGCGCGCGCGCGAGCCTGCGCGAGGAGTGAAGGGCCGCGGCCTCAGCTCCGGCCGAGCACGATCGCGCCGCTCTCGAGGTAGCGGTCGAACTCGATCTTCGGGATCGCTGCGGTCAGCGTCTGCGCGTCCTCGGTCCAGGTCAGCACGACGCTGTCGTCGGCCAGCATCGCCTGGCAGTCGCCTTCGGGAATCCTCAGCTGCGGTCCGTCGCCGGCGCGGAACTCCACCGGGCCGGTGATCCGGGCATCGATCTGCGTGGGGGCGTTCATGGCGCGGCTCACTGGGGTGCGGGGCGCGCATGGCGGCGGCTGCCGTCGTTGCGCTGCTGCTGGCGCGGGTCGCCGTCGCGCGGCGGCGCGAGGCCGCCGGGCGTGCCGGCCGAGGGGGGGCGCGAGGTCTGCGTGCGTGCGCTCGCGGGGCCCTGGTCCGGACCGAGCTTGCGCTGGTCCACGGCCCCGTTGGCCTGCTCCGGCGGGCGCGTCGCCGGGGCCTTCTCGGCATCGCTGCCCGGCGGCGTCACGGTGCCCCTGGGGTTGCCCGCGGGCTGGGCGCCGGCGGAGAGCGCCAGCGCCAGCAGCGAGGCCGCGGCGAGGCCGTGCCGCAGCGGCCGGAGGCAGAGAAGGCGGGTGGTGGTGTGGAGGTGGTGCTTCATCGCGAATCCTCGGGAGAACATGTCCCTTTGTCGCCGATGGACGGGGCGTGCTTGTAGGCAGGGACAGCATTCCCGCGCCGGTGCCTGCGCATTGCAGGCGCCGAAGACGCGCCGCTTTCCTACGCAGCCGGCGGCGGGGCGCGCGCACGGTGGGTGTTTTGAGAAGGAAACGAGCGTGACCCGAACCGATTCATCCCCCACGCCGGCGCCCACCTACGGCAAGCCCATGCCCGCGCAGCGCAGCATGAAGCGCGAGGCCAGGACCGCGGCCGAGAACGGCGAGGCCGCGGCGCCCGCGGACGACCGCGCCATCGCCACGCCGAGGCGGCCGCCGCGGCCCGGCGACGCCGCCATCGGCGAGACCGACAACCACGGCAGCTCGCCCTACAGCCAGCGCGGCCTTCCCGAGAAGCCGGTGCGCGACGAGCAGTGAGGCGCGGCCTCGAAGAAGGCTGACAGCCGACGTCGGGCGAGGCCGACATGGCCACCGACCGGCGCGCGCACCATGGTTTTCGAACGCCGGTTCTTCAAGCAACCGTTCATCCAACCCGCCCCCTTCGATGGGGCACACGAAGGAGTCATCACATGGCCAACTACACGAACACCGCAGACACCGCGACCGCCTCGGACGTGGTGGAGGTGCTCAACGACCTGCTCGAGAACTCGCGCGACGGCGAATACGGTTTTCGCGCCTGCGCGGAGGAAGTCGATTCGCCGCAGCTCAAGCAGGTGTTCCAGAACCGCTCGGCCGAATGTGCCCGCGCGGCCGGCGAGCTGGTGCAACTGATCCGCCGCTTCGGGGGCTCGCCCGACGACGGCGGCTCGATGAGCGGCGCGATGCACCGCGGCTGGGTGCATGTGAAGGGCACGCTCGGCGCCGACAGCGCGCTGTCGATGCTCGAGGAGTGCGAGCGCGGCGAGGACGCCGCGGTGGCGCGCTACCGCAAGGCGCTCAAGGAGGACCTGCCGGCCGACGTGCGCGCGGTGATCCAGCAGCAGGCCGACGGCGCCCAGCGCAACCACGACGAGATCAAGCGCCTGCGCGACCAGATGCGCGCGACGAAGTGACCGTCCGCAGGGGGCAGCGCGGCGGGCGGCGAGAGGCCGCCCGCCGGGCTCAGCCCCAGTTCTGCTGCACCCAGGTGCGCACCTGCGCCCATTCGGTCGATTTCTCGATGTACGCCTGCGTCGCGTTCACCAGCGTCTGCACGTTCTTGTAGTCGTCGAGACCGAACGGCTGCTGCAGCGGCACGTTGGCGCGCATGTAGTTGCCGCCGAGCAGCTGGCGCGCCTGGAGCGCCGCCAGTTCGGCGGTGGCGTCCATCGTGAGGTTGAGCAGCGCCGTGGCCGGCACCACGCCGTCGCTGAACGGCCACAGCCAGTGCGTCACGCCCCAGTCCAGCGGCTTCGGGATGCTGGCCGGCGGCACGCCCACCGGATTGAGGCCGGTGCCGAGCGAGAGCATCACGATCTCGGACGGCGCGGCGGCGTAGCCCTGGTAGACCGCTTCCACGATCGCCGTCATCGAGGGGTTGTTGGCAAAGGTGCCGCCGTCCGCGAAGTAGCCGAAGTCGCCCACCGGGTACGGCGGGAAGTAGGTCGGCGCGGCCGAGGTGGCCAGCGCCGCATCGACCATGGCGATGCCGCGGTAGGTGTTGCGCTGGCCGTTGGAGATGGTGCAGGGCTCCCAGCTGCGCTCGCCCGCATCCCACAGCCGCGCGGAGTTCACCGCCACGAAGCGGCTCGCCGACGACAGCGGGGTCGTGCCCACGAGGTTCGTCGCGACGTCGCGCAGGCCGGTGTTGACGTACTGGCAGCTGAACATGCCCGGGCCGCTGCCGATCAGTTCGGCGCTCGACTGCGCCGGCGCCCGGTCGCGCTGCTTGGCTTCGGCATCGAGCAGCCAGCCGTTGGGCTGGAAGATGGTGGCGCCGTCGTGGAGGTAGGTGTCGACGATCGTGCCGATGCCCGTGTTGCTCACCAGGCCCAGCGAGATCAGCCCGCCGGTCGAGGTGCCGGCGAAGCCGTCGGCGTTCGCGACGAGGCCGTAGCGCTGGTCCAGGTCCTGGATCAGCAGTGCCGTGATGATGCCCCGGATGCCGCCGCCGTCGCAGCAGAGAATCTTGAAAGACATGTGCCGCCTCCTCGTTCGAGTGGGCGCATGGTACGTGCGAAGGGCCCGCGCGAGAAGCGGGTCCGTATAGTGCGGATCCGAATCCCGAACCCGGCCGGCCTGCCTTGAAAACTTTCCACTTCGATTCCTCCCGCTTCGATGCGGCCATCGTCGACCTCGACGGCACGATGGTCGACACCCTCGGCGACTTCGCGGTCTCGCTCAACCACATGCTCGGCGACCTCGGGCTGCCGCCGATCGCGCCGGCCGCGGTCGAGCGCATGGTCGGCAAGGGATCGGAGCACCTGATCCACGCCGCGCTCGCGCACGTGATGGCGTCGCCCGGCAGCGCGTTCGCGCACGAGGGCGCCGAGGCGCTGCAGGCGCGCGCGCGGGCGCTGTTCGAGCGCGCCTGGGAGCGCTACCAGCATCACTACCTCGCGATCAACGGGCAGCACTCGGCGGTCTATCCGGGCGTGGCCGAGGGCCTCGGCGCCTTGCGCGCGCGGGGCCTGCGCCTGGCCTGCCTCACCAACAAGCCGGGCGCGTTCGCGCAGCCGCTGCTCGCCGCCAAGGGGCTTGCGGGCTTCTTCGAGCTCGCCTTCGGCGGCGACGCCTTCGAGCGCAAGAAGCCCGACCCGCTGCCGCTGCTGAAGGCCTGCGAGGCGCTGGGCACGGTGCCCGCGCGCACGCTGATGATCGGCGACTCGAGCAACGACGCGAAGGCGGCGCGCGCCGCGGGCTGCCCCGTGGTGCTCGTGACCTACGGCTACAACCACGGCGAGCCGGTGCACGCGGTCGATGCCGACGGCTTCGTCGACTCGCTCGCGCAGATCGTCGGCGCGGGTTAGGACGGTCGGCCGAGCAGCGCGTCCTTGAGCTTCCAGTCGGCCGGCACCGGGCCGAGCCAGATGCGCAGCAGCGCGTTGAAGAAGGCCTGCTCCTTGATCGGATCGGGCTGCGGCACGCCGCGCACGGTGATCAGCGTGCCGGTGCCGGGCAGCCAGTCGACCGTGAAGGTGTCGCCGGCCCTGAGCTGCTTCTGGTCGGCGAACATCTGGCCCATGCGCAGCAGCCCGGGGATCAGGTGGACCATCTCGGCCTTGGGCGAGTTCTCCTCCACGCCCTTGGTGAACAGCTTGCCGAGTTCGTTCGCGTCGATGTCGCGCAGCATCGTGATCGCGACCCGCTTCGGTCCGGGCGCGGCCAGCGCCTCTTCGGGCGTGGCGGCCTTGCGGCCGAGGTAGAGCCCGGCCGTGTACACCTTGAGCACGGTCTTGTAGCGGATGCCCGCGCCGTTGAGCTGCAGCGTGCTGCCGTTCAGCTCGAGCCGGTCCTCGAGCTTCACGCCGCCGACCTCGACCTGCGCGGCCGGGGCGCCGGTGGCGGTCAGCGCGGCGCAGGCCAGCAGCGCCGCCGTGCGGAACAGGATCGATGGACGGGCGGGCAAGGCGGGCTCCTCGAATTTATGAACGGTCGTTCGAATGTATCTTTTCGTTTTAGCCGCTCGCCTTCGGAGGAACCCTGAAATCGCGGGCATTGCGCGCCGCGGCGTTTTCGTGGGCTAAACTCCGCGTTCCATGTTCGTTCATCACATCAATCAAACAGGTGAAGGCAGCCGGGGAGCCTGGCCCTGGCGTCGCCATACATCGCTGCCTGTTTGATTGCACGGCGCACGCCGTGCGCCCGCGGTTCCGATGCGCCACGCGACGCCGGACCATCCCGTGAATGACCTTGCCGCCGGCCGAGATGCGCCGCGAGCAACTGGAGAACGAATCCGTGATCACCGAACTTGAATTCAAGAGCCTCAGCGCCCAGGGCTACAACCGCATTCCGCTGATGGCCGAGGCCTTTGCCGACCTCGAGACCCCGCTGTCCCTCTACCTCAAGCTGGCCCATTCGCAAGGCGGCGGCCGGCACAGCTTCCTGCTCGAATCGGTGGTCGGCGGCGAGCGCTTCGGCCGCTACAGCTTCATCGGCCTGCCCGCGCGCACCCTGCTGCGCGCGAGCGGCTTCGGCGCCGAGGCCGTGACCGAGGTCGTGACCGACGGCCGCGTGGTCGAGACCGCCGCGGGCAACCCGCTCGACTTCATCGCCGACTACCAGAAGCGCTTCAAAGTCGCATTGCGCCCCGGACTGCCGCGCTTCTGCGGCGGCCTCGCGGGCTACTTCGGCTACGACACGGTGCGCCACATCGAGCGCAAGCTCGAGAAGAGCTGCCCGCCCGACGCGCTCGGCTGCCCCGACATCCTGCTGCTGCAGTGCGAGGAGCTCGCGGTCATCGACAACCTCTCGGGCAAGCTCTACCTGATCGTCTATGCCGATCCGAAGCAGCCCGAGGCCTATGCGGTCGCCAAGCGCCGCCTGCGGGAGCTCAAGGAGAAGCTCAAGTACTCGGTCAGCGCGCCGATCGTGAAGCCGACCCAGCCGCATCCGCCCGAGCGCAGCTTCGCGAAGGCCGACTATCTCGCGGCCGTGGAGCGCGCCAAGGAACTGATCGCCGCGGGCGACTTCATGCAGGTGCAGGTGGGCCAGCGCATCAGCAAGCGCTACACCGAGTCGCCGCTGTCGCTGTACCGCGCGCTGCGCTCGCTGAATCCGTCGCCCTACATGTACTACTACGACCTCGGCGACTTCCACGTGGTGGGCGCCTCGCCCGAGATCCTCGTGCGGCAGGAGAACACGGGCGAGGGCGAGCAGAAGATCACGATCCGCCCGCTCGCGGGCACGCGCCCGCGCGGCGCCTCGCTCGAGCTCGACAAGGCCGCCGAGGTGGAACTGATCAACGACCCGAAGGAGCGCGCCGAGCACGTGATGCTGATCGACCTCGCGCGCAACGACATCGGCCGCATCGCCAAGACCGGCACCGTGAAGGTGACCGAGGCCTTCGCGGTCGAGCGCTACAGCCACGTGATGCACATCGTGAGCAACGTCGAGGGCACGCTGGCCGACGGCATGACCGCGATCGACGTGCTCAAGGCCACCTTCCCTGCGGGCACGCTGACCGGCGCGCCCAAGGTGCACGCGATGGAGCTCATCGACCAGCTCGAGCCCACCAAGCGCGGCCTCTACGGCGGCGCCTGCGGCTACATCAGCTACGCGGGCGACA
>CBHTTS010000086.1:0-17604 GCA_966095775.1 uncultured Variovorax sp.
AGAACCACAGGATCACCATCACGAGCGGGATGCTGCGCATGCCGTTGACGTAGATGGCCGCGGGCGCGTCGAGCCACTTCTTGCCCGACAGCCGCATCAGCGCCAGGATGGTGCCGAAGATCACGCCGCCGATCGTGGCCACCACCGTCAGCATCACGCTGAAGTAGAAGCCCTTGACGACGAAGTTGCTGATGACGTCCCAGTTGTAGAACGACAGGTCGAGGTTCATCATGTCAGTGCCCCCCGCCGCCGCTGGCCGAGACGATGAAGCCCGGGACGCGGGTCTTCTTCTCGATGAAGGCCATGATGCGGTTGATCGCGAAGGCCGACACGACGTAGAGCGCGGTCACGGCCAGGTAGACCTCGATGCCGCGCGAGGTTTCCTCCTGCGCCTGCATCGCGAACATCGTGAGCTCGGTCACCGACACGGCGAACGCCACCGACGAGTTCTTGAAGATGTTCATCGTCTCGCTCGTGAGCGGCGGGATGATGATGCGGTAGGCCATCGGCAGGATCACGTAGCGGTAGTACTGCGCCGTGGTGAAGCCCACCGCCATGCCGGCGTAGCGCTGACCCTTCGGCAGCGCCTGGATGCCCGAGCGCACCTGCTCGGCGATCCGCGCCGAGGTGAAGAAGCCCAGCGCGAGCACCACGAGCATGAAGCTCGGCACGCTCTTCATCGCCGGGATCAGCGCGGGGATCACGTGGTACCAGAGGAAGATCTGCACCAGCAGGGGGATGTTGCGGAACAGTTCGACCCAGCCGTTGCCCAGGCGCACGAGCCAGGGGCTGTTGGGCAGGGTGCGCACGATGCCGATCAGCGAGCCGAGCACGAGCGCCACGACGAGCGCCAGCAGGGCCACCGACACGGTCCAGCCCCAGGCGGACAGCATCCACTCCCAGTAGGTCGGGTACTTCCCGCCCGGGTCTTGCAAGAAGACCTGCCAATCCCAGTTTGATCCCATAGGGGACTCTCCTTCTTTCCAGATTTCCCGACGGCACGCTTGCAGGGGTCATGCCCGCGCGCCGCCTTGCGAAAACAAACGCCCGCCGGGGGCGGCGGGCGTTGCGCAGTTGGCCTTCGTGCCGATTACTTCTTGGCGTAGTCTTCCATCGGCTTGTCGTTGGGGTTGGCCCACGCAGCCTTGGTGGCGTCCGACAGCGGCAGGTTGATCGTGACGTTCGCCGGCGGGATCGGCTTCAGGAACCACTTGTCCCAGAGCTTGGCGAGCTCGCCGCTCTTGATCTGCGCCTTGATGCTGTCGTCGACGGCCTTCTTGAAGGCCGGGTCGTCCTTGCGGATCATGATCGCGATCGGCTCGACGCTGAGCACTTCGCCGACGATCTTGTAGTCGGCGGGCGACTTCGACTTGGCGATGTTCGAGGCCAGGATCGAGCCGTCCATCACGAAGGCGTCGGCGCGGCCCGATTCGAGCAGCAGGAAGCTGTCGGAGTGGTCCTTGCCGTAGAGCTCCTTGAAGTCGATGCCGCCGGCGCGCTCGTTCTTGCGCAGGGTCTGGACCGAGGTGGTGCCGGTGGTCGTGGCCACGGTCTTGCCGTTGAGGTCCTTGATGCTGTTGATGCCCGAGTTGGCCTTGACCGCGATGCGCACTTCCTCGACGTAGGTCGTGACGGCGAAGGCGACGTCCTTCTGGCGCGCGGCGTTGTTGGTGGTCGAGCCGCACTCGAGGTCGACGGTGCCGTTCTGGACCAGGGGCACGCGGTTCTGCGAGGTCACCGGCTGGTACTTGGTCTCCAGCTTGGCCAGGCCCAGCTGCTTCTGGATGTCCTTGATGATGTTGGTGCAGACGTCGTAGTGGAAGCCCGTGTACTGGCCGTTGCCCAGCGTGTAGGACAGGCCCGAGGACTCGCGCACGCCCTGCGTGATCACGCCCGAGGCCTTGACCTTGGCCAGCGTGTCATTGGCCTGCGCGAAGGCGCTTCCGGCAGCGAGCGCTGCGACAGCCAATGCCAATACTTGCTTTTTCATACAGAAGACTCCTGATGGTGACAGAAAAAGAGAAACAGAAATAAAACGAAATTCTAGACACTCGGGTCCCCGGGAATACCCGGACCAACCCGGTGCATGCCCTGGACCCACGCACCGAACAGGCACGCCGTCGCGCTGTCGTGGTGCAGCGCAGGCGATTCGACTGGCATTGTCCGACCTTCCTCAAGCAGCCTCTGTGCCCGCCCCGCCGGCGGCCGGCCACGCGCATGCGGCGCGCGGCCCGGTGCGGCGGGGGTGGGCTGAAAAAACTGCCGCGACTGTAGGGGCCGGCCGTTGCTCACGCCAATGCCGTTTGTGGAGGGCGTCATGTCCGTGATTTATAGATTGTGCACCGCACAAAAGCGGGTTCAGCGCACCGGCTGCGCGCTCACGAGGTACGACCAGAGGGCATCCGCGGTGCGCTTGGGCTGCAGGCTCTCGGTGGGCGGCGCCTTGGCCGCCCGGCCCGCGCCGGCCTTCGCGGGCGGCGGCGCGCTCGGCCGCTCGCGGTAGGCGCGGATCTCCATGGTGGCCTCGAGGCGGTCGATCTCGGGCGGCAGCGCGCTCACGAGCTTGCGCGCCTTGATCTCCTTGCGCACCGCGCTCTGCGGCAGGAAGGCGATGCCGTGGCCCTCGAGCGCCATGACCTTGAGGCCCTCGGCCATGTCGGTCTCGTAGACCCGGTCGAGGTGGATCGCGGTGCCCGATTCCTTGAGCAGCTGGTCGACCACGCGGCCGAGGTAGGCGCCCGGCGCATAGCCCAGGTAGGGCAGCGGCTGGCCCGGCCGGCCGGGCAGCCGGAAGCGCGGCGCGCCCTCGGCGTCGGCCTTGACCCAGGGGCTCACGACCTCCTCGCCCAGGCTCACCATCTCGTACTTGTTGGCATCGAGCTGCAGCGGCTGCGAGGGATGGTGGTAGGCGATCAGCAGGTCGCAGCTGCCCTCGACCAGGCGCAGCACGGCGTCGTGCACGTTGAGCGCGATCAGCCGGCTCTTGATCGGGCCGAAGTGCTCGCGCAGGCTGGTGACCCACGAGGGGAAGAAGGTGAAGGCCAGCGTGTGCGGCACCGCGATCTCGATCACGTCCTGCCCCGCGGCCGAATGGCCGCGCAGCATGGCCCGGGTGCTCTGCAGCGACTGCAGCATCTCGATCGCCTGGCCGTAGAGCGTCTGGCCCGCGGGCGTGAGCCGCGTCGGGTAGGAGCTGCGGTCGACCAGGTCGGTGCCGGCCCAGCCTTCGAGCGCCTGGATGCGCCGCGAGAACGCCGGCTGGGTGACGTGCCGGAGCTGGGCGGAGCGGCTGAAGCTGCGCGTTTCCGCCAGACTGATGAAGTCTTCGAGCCACTTGGTTTCCATACGCGGCGATTATGTCCGCGCGGCACGCGGCGCGGGCTCCTGGCCGATACTCTGGGCCGCCACTGCCCGGAGCCCCCAGCCGCCATGCCGACCGCCGACATCCTCGAACTCAGCGCCACCGAACTCTCGCGCCGGATCGCCGCGCGCGACCTGTCGTGCCACGAGCTGATGCAGGCCTCGCTCGCGCGCATCGAGGCGCTGAACCCGCGCTTCAACGCGATCGTCGCGCTGCGCCCGGCCGGAGAGCTGCTCGCCGAGGCCCGCGCGCGCGACGCCGAGCTCGCGCGCGGCGAGCGGCGCGGCTGGATGCACGGCTTCCCGCTCGCGGTGAAGGACCTGAGCCATGCGGCGGGCCTGCCGACCTCGATGGGCTCGCCGCTCGCGCCGCGCTCGGCCGCGCGAAGCGACAGCCTGCACGTCGCGCGCATGCGCGCGGCCGGTGCGATCGTGGTCGGCAAGACCAACACGCCCGAGTTCGGCCTGGGCTCGCACACCTACAACACGGTCTTCGGCATCACGCGCAACGCCTACGCGCCCGACCGCAGCGCGGGCGGCAGCAGCGGCGGCGCGGCCGTGGCGCTGGCGCTTCGCATGCTGCCGGTGGCCGACGGCAGCGACATGATGGGGTCGCTGCGCAATCCCGCGGCCTTCAACAACGTGATCGGCATGCGTCCCTCGCGCGGCCGCGTGCCCGGCGATCCCGACCAGGAGCTGTTCTTCCAGCAGCTCGGCACCGAAGGCCCGATGGCCCGCACCGTCGAGGACGCCGCACGGCTGCTCGCGGTGCAGGCGGGCTTCGACGCGCGCGTGCCGCTGTCGTCGCCCGACGCGCTGCCCTCGCCCGATGCGCTCTCGCTCGACGGCGAGACGCGCGGCCTGCGCATCGGCTGGCTCGGCAGCCTCTGGCCCGACCTGCCGCTCGCGCCCGGCATCCTGGCGCTCGGCGAGCAGGCGCTCGGCACCTTCCGCGCGCTCGGCTGCGAGGTCGAGCCCTGCACGCTCGAGGTGCCGCGCGCGCACAACTGGAACGCCTGGCTGCGCCTGCGCCAGCTGCTGGTGGGCGGCAAGCTCGGCGCCTACGTCGCCGACCCGAAGCTGTTCGCCCAGCTCAAGCCCGAAGCGCAATGGGAGGTCGCGCAGAGCCGGCATCTCGACGCGGCCTCGCTCTACCAGGCCTCGCTCTGGCGCTCCGGCGTGTACCGCGCGTTCGCGCGCCTGTTCGAGCGCTTCGATCTGGTGGCGGCGCCGACCGCGCAGCTGTTCCCGTTCGACGCCGAGCTGCACTGGCCGGCCGAGGTCGCCGGCGTCGCGAGCGACACCTACCACCGCTGGATGGAGATCGTCACGCCGTTCACGCTGGCGGGGCTGCCGACGCTCAACCTGCGCGCCGGCTTCGGCGAGGGCGGGCTGCCGATGGGCATCTCGCTCGCGGGACCGGTGAACGCCGACCTCGCCGTGCTGCGCGCCGGCCACGCCTACGACCGCGCCTGCGGCTGGTCGGCGGTGCGCCCCGCGGTGCTGGCGGACGCCGCATAGCGGCGGGGAATTCCCCCTGCCCGCCCCGCGCGGGCCGCGAAAGCCGCTGCGCGCGCATGCAGAATGCGCGCATGAAAATGATCATCGTGGGAGCGGGGCGCGTCGGTGAAAGCGCGGCGGAGAGCCTGCTGTCGGAACGCAACGACATCACCGTCATCGACACCGACGCCGGCCGCCTGGCGCGGCTGCAGGAGCAGTTCGACCTGCGCGGCGTGCTCGGCAGCGGCATCGAGCCCGAGGTGCTGCGCGAGGCGGGCGCCCCCGACGCCGACATGCTGATCGCCTGCGCGCCGCTGGACGAGACCAACCTGCTGGCCTGCAAGTTCGCACGCGACCTGTTCAACGTGCAGACCACCGTGGCGCGGGTGCGCTCGACCGCCTTCCACGACGAGGCGCTGCTCGAGAAGACCGGCTTCGCGGTGGACCAGGTGATCTGCCCCGAGCGCTCGGTGACCAACTACATCCACAAGCTGGTGGAGTACCCCGAGGCGCTGCAGGTGATCCAGTTCGCGCAGGGGCTGGTCAGCCTGATCGCGGTGCGCGCGGTCGAGGGCAGCCCGCTCGTGGGCCACAGCCTGGCCGACATCCCGAGTCTGGTGCCCGATGCCGACATGCGCATCGTGGCGATCTACCGCAACGACCGTGCGGTCGGCATGCTGCACGGCGAGACCCGCATCCGCGCCGACGACGAGGTCTTCGTGCTCGCCGCCACGCAGCACATCCGCGGCGTGCTGGGCGGCCTGCGCCAGATGGACCGGCCGGTCGAGCGCATCATGATGGCCGGCGGCGGCCGGGTCGGCATGCGGCTCGCGCGCGAGCTGCACGGCAGCTGCGCCATCAAGCTGATCGAGCGCGACCTGGGCCGGTGCGAGCTGCTGGCCGAGAACCTGCCCGACGACGTGCTGGTGCTGAACGGCGACGCCACCGACGCGGACCTGATGGCCAACGAGCAGGTGGCCGACATGGACCTGTTCATGGCGCTCACCAGCGACGACGAGGACAACATCATGGCCTGCCTGCTCGCCAAGCGCCTCGGCGTGCGGCGCGTGCTGGCCCTGATCAACCGCCGCGCCTACGCCGACCTGGTGCAGGGCACGCAGATCGACATCGCGATCTCGCCCGCGCACACCATCATCGGCGAGCTGCTGGCCTTCGTGCGGCGCGGCGACATCGAGGTGGTGCACAGCCTGCGCCGCGGCGCGGCCGAGGCGCTGGAGCTGGTGGTGCGCGGCGACCGCAAGACCAGCAAGGTCGCGACGCGGCGCATCGACGAGATCAGGCTGCCCGACGGGGCGCAGATCGGCGCCATCGTGCGCGGCCCCGAGGACGGGCCGCGCGAGGTCATCATCCCGCACCGCGACACGGTGATCGCCAGCGACGACCACGTGATCGTCTTCGTGCCGCACAAGGGCATGATCCGCGACATCGAGCGGCTGTTCCAGGTCAGCGCCACCTTCCTGTTCTGAACGCCGCCGGGCGCCGCCTCATCCATGTCTTCACCGCTGGCCATCGTTGCCCTGGTCGGACGCCTGGTCGTCCTGTTCTCCATCCTGATGCTGGTGCCGCTGGGCGCGAGCTGGTTCGACGGCGCGCGCGCCCTGCCCGCCTTCGCGTGGTCGCTGGTCGCCACGCTGGCGAGCGGCATCGCCATGGTCGTCCTCACGCGCGGCCACCTGGGCGAACTGCGCCCGCGCGACGGCTTCGTGATGGTCGGCGTGATCTGGTTCCTGCTGCCGACCTTCGCCGCCGTCCCGCTGCTGCTGGCCATCCCCGGCCTGAGCGTCACCGACGCCTACTTCGAGGCCATGAGCGGCTTCACCGCGACCGGCGCGACCCTGCTCGTCGGCCTCGACCACCTGCCGGTGGCGGTGAACGTGTGGCGCTGCCTGCTCAACCTGGTCGGCGGACTCGGCATCGTGGTGCTGGCGGTGGCGGTGCTGCCGATGCTCGGCGTGGGCGGCTCGCAGCTGTTCCGCACCGAGATCACCGGGCCGATGAAGGACCAGAAGCTCACGCCGCGCATCTCGGACACCGCGCGCGGGCTCTGGACGGTCTACTTCCTCGCTTCGACCGCCTGCCTGCTGGCCTACCGCTGGGCCGGCATGGGCTGGATGGACGCCTTCATGCACATGTGCTCGACCATGAGCCTGGGCGGCTTCTCCTCCCACGACGCGAGCCTGGGGTACTTCAACTCGGCGCGGGTCGAGATGGTGGCGGTGGTCTTCATGCTGCTGGCCGGCGTCAACTTCGCGCTGTACTTCCTGGCCTGGAAGCGCCGCTCGCTGTCGGTGCTCTGGCGCGACGCCGAACTGCGCACCTACGTGCTGGTGCTGATGGCCAGCGTGGCGCTGATCACCGGCTACCTGCTGGCCAACGAGCCCCAGGGCGACGGCCTGCGCACGCTGCGGCGCACCCTGTTCCACGTGGTCTCGGTCGCCACCACCACCGGCTACGCCACCCACGACTATGCGCAGTGGCCGACCTTCGTGCCGTTCCTGATGCTGCTTCTGGGCTGCTTCGCCACCTGCGCCGGCTCGACCGGCGGCGGCGTCAAGATGCTGCGCGTGCTGCTGCTGCTCAAGCAGTCGCAGCGCGAGCTGGTGCGCATCATCCATCCGAACGTGGTCAACCCGGTGGTGCTCGGCGGCATCACCGTGCCGCCGCGCGTGATGCACAGCGTGATCGCCTTCATGATGCTCTACGGCATGACCATCGTCGCGCTGACCATGCTCATGCTGTTCAGCGGCCTCGACGTGGTGACCGCCTTCACCGCCGTGGTGGCCTGCCTCAACAACATCGGCCCCGGCCTCGGCGAAGTCGGCCCGGCGGTGAACTACGCCGGGCTGAGCGACTTCCAGACCTGGGTGCTGAGCTTCGCCATGCCGCTGGGCCGGCTCGAGCTGCTGTCGCTGCTGGTGCTGCTGACGCCGCAGTTCTGGCGCCGCTGAGCTGCGTCAGATCGGCGTGAGCACGCCGCGGCCCGCGAAGTGCCCCTCGGCGTTCGCGAGGAAGTGGTCCACCGAGCGCTGCGTCGCCTCGGGCGACCAGCCCGCCATGTGCGGCGTGAGCAGCACGTTGTCGAGCCCGATGAGCGGCTCGGGCCGGTTCGGCTCGCTCTCGTAGACGTCGAGCGCCGCGCCCGCGATGCGGTCCTCGCGCAGCGCGGCGGCCAGCGCCTCGGTGTCGACCACGCTGCCGCGGCCGATGTTCACGAGGAAGCCCCGCGGGCCGAGCGCGTCGAGCACCTCGGCGCCGACCAGGTGCTTCGTCGCGGCGCCGCCGGGCGCGGCGAGGATCAGGAAATCGGCCCACGCCGCGAGCGACTTCAGGTCGCCGAAATAGCGGTGCGGCACGCCTTCCTTCGGCGTGCGGTTGTGGTAGCCGATCTCCATGTCGAAGCCCGACGCGCGCCTGGCGATCTTCTGGCCGATGGTGCCGAGGCCGAGGATGCCGAGCTTCTTGCCCGAGACGTTCGGCGGCTGCGGAATCGCCTCGCGCCAGATGCCGTCGCGGCACTGCCGGTCGAGCATGCGGAAGCCGCGCACGATCGCGATCAGCAGGCCGAAGGCATGGTCGGCCACGCAGTCGTCGTTGGTGCCCGCGCCGTTGGCCGTGGCGATGCCGCGCGCGCGCGTGACCTCGAGCGGTACGCCCTCGAAGCCCGCGCCCATGCAGCAGACCAGCTCGAGCTTCGGCATCGCGGCGATCTCCTCGGGCGTGATGCCGATCACGCCGATCGTCAGCACCGCGCGGAACTTCGCGCCGTGCGCGGCGATTGCGGCCGCGCGCTCGGCTTCGCCGAAGGCATAGGTCATGTCGTAGACCTCGGCAATCTGGGCCTGGTGCGCGCTCGAGAGGCTGTTGAGCACGAGCAGGGGAATCTTGGTCGACACGTCTGAACTCCTGGAAGAAATGGCAATGGAAAAATGGCGGGTCAAAGCACGGGGGCCGCTTCGCTTTTCTGCAGCGCCCACATCTGCGCATAGCGTCCCTGCTTCGCGAGCAGCTCGGCATGGGTGCCGCGCTCGACGATCGCGCCGGCCTCGAGCACCAGGATCTCGTGCGCGTCGACCACGGTCGAGAGGCGGTGCGCGATCACGAGCGTAGTCTTGCCCTCGGCGGCGCTCTTGAGCTCCGACTGGATCGCGCGCTCGTTGGCCGAGTCGAGCGCCGAGGTGGCCTCGTCGAAGATCACGATCGGCGGGTTCTTGAGCAGCGTGCGCGCGATCGCGACACGCTGCTTCTCGCCGCCCGAGAGCTTGAGCCCGCGCTCGCCGACCGTGGTCTCGTAGCCCCTTGGCGTGGCCGCGATGAAGTCGTGGATGCGCGCGGCGCGCGCCGCGGCCTCGACCTGCTCGCGCGTCGCACCCGGTCGGCCGTAGGCGATGTTGTATTCGATGGTGTCGTTGAACAGCACCGTGTCCTGCGGCACGATGCCGATCGCGCGGCGCAGGCTCGACTGCTGCACCTCGCGGATGTCCTCGCCGCCGATCGTGATGCGGCCTTGCTGGATATCGTAGAAGCGGTAGAGCAGCCGCGCGAGCGTCGACTTGCCCGAGCCCGAGGGTCCGACCACCGCGACCGTCCGGCCGGCCGGGATCTCGAAGCTCACATGCCGCAGGATCGGCCGCGCGGGCTCGTACGAGAAGCTCACGTCCTCGAAGCGCACGGTCCAGTCGGCGCCCGCGAGCGGCCCGGCGCCCGGCGCGTCGCGCACCTCGCGCTCCTTCTCCATCAGCACGAACATCTTGTCGAGGTCGGTCAGGCTCTGCTTGATCTCGCGGTAGATCACGCCGAGGAAGTTGAGCGGGATGTAGAGCTGGATCATGAAGGCGTTGACCATCACCAGGTCGCCGAGCGTCATGCGCCCCTCGACCACGCCCGCGGTCGCGCGCCAGAGCATCAGCACCAGGCTGGCCGCGATCAGCAGCTGCTGGCCGGTGTTGAGCATGCTCAGCGTGCGCTGGCTCTTGATCGCGGCCTTGCGGTAGCGCTCGAGGCTGGCGTCGTAGCGGCCGGCCTCGAAGTCCTCGTTGTTGAAGTACTTGACGGTCTCGTAGTTCAGGAGCGAATCGACCGCGCGGCTCTGGGCCACCGAGTCGAGCTCGTTCATGGTCTTGCGGAACTGGGTGCGCCATTCGGTCACGGTGACCGTGAAGCCGATGTAGAGCACCAGCGCGGCGAGCGTGATCCAGACGAACACCGCGTCGAACTTCACGCCGAGGATCGTGAGCACCAGCGCCAGCTCGATCAGCGTGGGCACGATGCTGTAGAGCGACATCGAGACCAGCGAATGCACGCCGCGCGTGCCGCGCTCGATGTCGCGCGTCATGCCGCCGGTCTGGCGCTCGAGGTGGAAGCGCAGGCTCAGCGAATGCAGGTGGCGGAACACCTCGAGCGCGATCTGGCGCGCGGTGCCCTCGGTGGCCTTGGCGAAGATCAGCTCGCGCAGCTCGCCGAACAGCGAGGTCGAGAAGCGCAGCAGCCCGTAGGCGAGCAGCAGCCCCATGGGCACGATCAGCATCGCCTGCGCCATGTCCGGCTTCGGCGTCATCGCGTCGACCAGGTTCTTCAGCAGCACCGGCACGCCGACGTTGGCGACCTTGGCGCCGACCATGAAGGCCAGCGCGGCGGCCACGCGCCACTTGTACTGCCAGAGGTAGGGGAACAGCCGGCGCAGGGTGGCCCAGTCGGACCGGTCGGTGCGCGCCGGGGAATGCCCGGCGGCAGCATGGGAGGGGGACGCGAAGGCTTCGCCGCTGCGGCGCATGAGGGACAATCGTGGTTGCTTGTTCGTTTGCCCAGATTGTGCCCATGTCCGACATTTCCAGCAGCGCCGCTGCCGCCCCCCTCAAGAGCCTGCCCACCGACATGGAGCTGGTGCTCAAGGTCATCCCGATGCCCGCCGACTGCAACGCCAACGGCGACATCTTCGGCGGCTGGGTCATGGCGCAGTGCGACCTCGCCGGCTCGGTGATCCCCGCGCGCTACGCCAAGGGGCGCCAGGCCACGGTCGCGGTCAACGAGTTCGTCTTCAAGCAGCCGGTGCGGCTGGGCGACATCCTCTCGTTCTATTCCAAGCTGGTGCGCATCGGCCGCACCTCGGTCACGGTCACGGTCGAGGTGTTCGCCGAGCGCTTCCGCGCCCAGGGCGAGTACATCAAGGTGACCCAGGCCACCTTCACCTACGTCGCCATCGACGACAACGGCCGCCCGCGCCCGATCGAGCAGCCGGCCGAGTGAAGGGCGCCGCGGCCGCTCAGCCCGCCGCGTCCCGCACCCGATCGAAGCGCTCGAACTCGCGGTTGATCCAGCGCCCGCCCCGCCGCTCGGTGCGGCGGATGTAGACCGACTGCACGATGTCGCGCGTGTAGGCGTCGATCTCGATCGGCCCGCGCGGGCTCTCGAGCCTGAGGCCGCGGAAGGCGTCCACCAGCCGCTCGCCGCGCGCATGGCGGGCCGCACTCATCGCCGCGTCCGCCGCGGCCAGCGCGTCGTGCGCCGCGACCGCGAAGTAGCCCGGGCGCAGGTGGCTGCCGTATTCGGTCTCGAACTCGCCCGCGAAGGCGCGGTTGGCGGGGGAATCGTGGGCGAACGAATAGTGGTGGCTGGTCACCAGCCCGTCGGCGAGTTCGCCGATGCCCTCGAGGTAGTGGTCGTCGGTCGCGTCGCCGGTCGCGAGCAGCCGGATGCCGGTCTCGGCCATGCCGCGGTCGCGCCAGAACTTGAGGAAGGTCGCGGGCATCTGTCCCGAGGGCAGGAAGAAGAACACCGCCTGCGGCCGGAGCTCGCGCAGCCGCAGCATGTAGGCCGAATAGTCGAGCGTGGCGAGCGGCACGCGCAGCATCGCGCCCACGCGGCCGCCCCCCGCGGTGATGCCCGAGACGAAGGCGCTCTCGGCGTCGACGCCCGAGGCGTAGTCGGCCACCACGGTGCAGACGTCGCGCAGACCCTGCTGCAGCGCCCAGCGCGCGAGCGGCAGCGTGACCTGCGAGATCGTGAAGGACACCCGCACCGCGAACGGGCAGCGCGCCGTGATGCCCGAGGACGCCGCGTTCATCACCAGCAGCGGCACCCTGGCCTGCGTGGCCACGGCGCCGACCGCGTAGGCGTTGGAGCTGAAGTCGAGGCCCGCGAGCAGGTCGACGCGCTCGCTCTCGACCAGGTCCTGCGCCTCGCGCCGCGCCCGCTCGGGCGCGCTGCCCGGCACGTCGCGGCGCAGCAGCTCGACCGGCCGGCCCGCGATCGCATGCTTGTGCGCGGCGAGCCAGACCGCCATGCCCGCATCGAACTGCCGCCCGCCGGCCGCATAGGGGCCGGACCACGAGCCGATGAGCCCGATGCGCAGCGGCCGCAGCCGCGCGCGCGCCAGCGACGGAGCCGCGAGCGTCGCGGCCAGCCAACCGAAAGTACGCCGGCGCGCGCGGTCGATTGCTACTTTTTTAGTAGCTGCGCCGGCATGCTGGCCGGGCGCTGCGGGCGATCCTGACTTGAAAGCTTGCACATCGCGCAGTGTACGTTCGCACCGATCGGGTGCAAGCGCGCAAGCCCGTACTCAGACCTTGCTGAAGTCGGGCTTGCGCTTCTCCATGAACGCGCCGAAGGCCTCGCGCGCCGCCGGCTCGCGCAGCATGCGGCTGAAGCTGGCGCCCTCCTCGTCCATGCGCTCGAGCACCGCCGGCAGCTGGGCCTTCTTGAGCAGGCGCTTGGTCTCGATCAGCGCCGAGAGCGGCTTGGCCGCGAGCTTGCGCGCCTGGCCCTGCGCGATGTCGTTGGCCTCGGTGGGCGGCACGATGCGGTTGACCAGGCCGACCTCGAGCGCGGCCTCGGCCAGGAAAGGCTCGCCGAGCAGCAGCGCCTCGGCCGCGCGGTGGTAGCCGAGCATCTGCGGCACCAGGAGGCTCGAGGCCGCCTCGGGGCACAGGCCCAGGTTCACGAAGGGCATCGAGAAGGCCGCGTTGTCGCCCGCGTAGACCAGGTCGCAGTGGAACAGCATCGTGGTGCCGATGCCCACGGCCGGGCCGCAGACGGAGGCGACGATCGGCTTCGGAAACTGCGCGATGCCGCGCAGGAAGCGGAACACGGGCGAGTTCTCGCCGGCCGGCGGCGCGTTGAGGAAGTCGCCGATGTCGTTGCCCGCGCTGAAGATCGTCGGGTCGCCCTGGATCAGCACGCAGCGCACCGCGGCGTCGCGCTCGGCCGCGGCCAGCGCGTCGGCGAGCTCGGCGTACATGCCGCTGGTGATCGAGTTCTTCTTCTCGACGCGGTTGAAGGTCAGGGTCATCACGCCGGCTTCGGTGTGGACGAGGATGTCGCTCATGGGAAAGATCCTTGGGAAGAAATGAGATGAGGGTGGCGCCGCTCAGCCCGCCAGCGCCTCGCGCACGAAATCGAGCCGGTCCTGGCCCCAGAACATCTCGCGGCCGACGAACATGGTGGGCGCGCCGAACACGCCGCGCGCCACGGCCTCCTGCGTCACGGCCTTGAGGCGGTCCTTGGTCTCCTGCGCGCCGGCCAGCGCGAGCACGTGCCCGGCATCGAAGCCCGCATTCTGCAGGACCGCGGCGACCTCGGCGGCATCGTTCATGTTGCGCGGCTCGACCCACATCGCATGGAACACCGCATCGACGTAGGCGCCGAAGCGCGCGGGCTCCCGCATCTGCAGCGCGGTGGCGCCGCGCATCAGCAGCAGCGTGTTGACCGGGAAATGCGGGTTGTGGACGAAGGGCACGCCGTAGCGCTTCGCGAAGCGCTGCAGGTCGATCGTCATGTACGGCCCCTTGGGCGCGATCTCGGCCGGCGAGTGGTTGCCGGTGGCCTGGAACACGCCGCCGAGCAGCATCGGCTTCCAGACCAGCGTGGCGCCGGTGTCGGCGCACACGTGCGGCAGCTGCGTGGCGGCGAGGTAGGCGGCGGGGCTGCCGAAGTCGAAATAGAAGTCGACGGATCGGTTCATGGGCTCGTGTCTCCTTGCGGCGCCATTGTGCGGCGCGGGCGCGCTATTCCTTGTAGTAGACGATCTGGTTCGAGGTGGCGAGCAGCACGCCGCGCTCGCTCCACAGATGCGCCGTCTGGTCGAAGAATCCGTTGAAGAACTGCTGTCCCGTGGCGCGGCCGAACAGGTAGCCGGTGCCGACCTCGGCGAGCTCCGCGGCGCCGGCGTGGAAGTAGGTCGTGATCGACACCGTGCCCGCGGGCACGCGCTTGGCGCGGCGCAGCCACACGCGCGGAAAGAACACGTCGCTGAGCGCCGCGAGCGAGGCGAAGTCGAGTGGCCGCTGCGGCGCGTCGCGCAGCCAGAGTCGGCTTTCGCTGCGGTGCAGGCGCTCGTCCCAGCGCGCCGGGATGCCGCCGCTCACGGGCCGCATCTCGTAGCGCTCGAGCCAGGCCACGCCGGCCGGGCCGATGCTGAAGCGCTCGACCGCCTCGGGCGGCGGCACGTCGGCGGGCATCGGCAGGTCGCCCTCGCCCCAGGTCTCTCGCCGCGCGGCCGTGACCACGGTCGCGGTGGTGGTCATGGCCGGCGCAGCGCCGCCCGCGCCGGGCTGCGTGATCTGCACGGTCCAGTGCTGGGTCGACCGGTTGGTGCGCACCGGCGTGGCCTGCACGTCGAACGGACCGGCCTCGAGCGCCGCCGCGAAATTCACCGTGAGCGCGATCGGCGTGCCGAGCAGGTCGGGATGGCGCAGCACCGACTGCAGCGCGACCGCCGCGGTCGCGCCGCCGAACGGCCCGACCATGTTCCAGTAGTCCGGGCTCGTGGCCCCGGTGAAGTGGCCGGCGCGGAGATCGCTGTGCGCGAGCGCCAGCGCCTGGTCGAAGGGATGCGTGCTCATGCTGGCAGTGTGCCTCCGGTGGATGCGTTCACGCAGTCGTCTGCGGGACGCCGGCGGGCGCGCCCGCGGTGATCGCCGCCAGCCGGTGCAGCTTGTCGACCGTGCTCGGCCAGAGGCTGGTGCTGAACTGCTCGCGGAAGAAGCCGAAGTGGCCGATGCGCGGCGCCTGCACGTCGGCCGGCGCGATGCGCTCGATGGCGCGCGGCGCGCTGTCGTAGAAGCTCACGAGGCTGCGCGTGCCGGCCAGCGTCATCAGCTCGTCGTCGGTCATCGAAAGCGCGAGCACCGGAAAGCGCACGCGGCTGAAGCTGCGCGCCGCGCCTTCGCCCTCGGCGCCCACGCCGTAGCGCGGGTTCAGACACCAGCGGCGCCACTGCAGGATCACGCCGCGCGGCAGGTCGCCGATCTTGCGCAGCCGGCGGCCCGGGAAGTAGCCCCAGAGCCGGGTCGCGAGCGGCACCAGCACGAACCAGAAATAGAGGATGCTGCGGCGCACGCGCGGCGCGTTCTCGCGCCAGTAGCCGCTGCCCGCCGCGATGCTCACCATGCCGTCCACCTGCTCGGGCCGCTCGAGGAAGCCCGGCAGCTGCGCGCCGAGGCTGTGGCCCAGCAGGTAGAGCGGCTGCGCGGGCAGCGCGGCCTTGGCCGCATTGATCACCGCCTCGTAGTCGCGCACCCAGTCGAACAGGTCGGCCTCGAAGCCGCGCAACGATGCGCCCCGGCGCGAATCGCCCGAGCCGCGGTAGTCGAAGGTCCAGACGCGCAGGCCCTGCTGCTGCGAGAGCCAGCGCGCGAACGGTTCGTAGAAGGACTGGCGCACGCCCATCGCACCGCCGATCACGATGCTTGCGCGCGGCGCGCCCTCGGGTTCGTAGCGGCGCACGGCGAGCCGGGTGCCGCCGTCGACCGCAAGTTCCTGTGGCTGAATCTGCATCGCTGTCTCCTGTTCTTGTTGTTCGGCGGCCGCGCAGATCGATGGTCGCGGCGGCTACACGCGCTCGAAGATGCCCGCGGCGCCTTGCCCCATGCCCACGCACATGGTGACCATGCCGTACTTGAGCTTCTCGCGCCGCAGCGCATGCACCACCGTGGCCGAGCGGATCGCGCCGGTGGCGCCGAGCGGATGGCCCAGCGCGATCGCGCCGCCCATCGGGTTGACCTTGGCCGGATCGAGGCCGAGCGTGTCGATCACCGCGAGCGACTGCGCCGCGAAGGCTTCGTTGAGCTCGAACCAGTCGATGTCCTCGTGCTTCAGGCCCGCGTAGCGCAGCGCCGCGGGAATCGCCTCGATCGGCCCGATGCCCATGATGTGCGGCGGCACGCCCTTGCTCGCGAAGCTCACGAAGCGCGCGAGCGGCACGAGGCCGAACTGCTTGACCGCCTTCTCGCTCGCGAGGATCAGCGCGCCCGCGCCGTCGGAGGTCTGCGAGCTGTTGCCGGCCGTGACCGTGCCGCGCGCGGCGAACACGGTGCGCAGCTTGGCCAGGCCTTCGAGGCTGGTGTCGGGACGCGCGCCCTCGTCGAGGTTCACCGTGCGCGTGGTCGCGACCGGCTCGCCGGTCTCGAGGTTCGGCGCGCGGTCGGTCACCTCGATCGGCGTGATCTCGTCGGCGAACTTGCCGGCCTTCTGCGCCGCCAGCGCCTTCTGGTGCGAGGCGAGCGCGAAGGCGTCCTGCTTCTCGCGGCTCACCTTCCACTGCTGCGCGACCTTCTCGGCCGTCAGGCCCATGCCGTAGGCGATGCCGTAGCTCTCGATGTCGTCGGGGTTGGAGAAGATGGTGGGCGACAGCGAGGGCGAGTTGCCCATCATCGGCACCATGCTCATGCTCTCGGTGCCGGCGGCGATCATCACGTCGGCCTCGCCGACGCGGATGCGGTCGGCCGCCATCTGCACCGCCGACAGGCCGGAGGCGCAGAAGCGGTTCACCGTGATGCCGCCGACGCTGGTCGGCAGGCCCGCGAGCACCGCGCCGATGCGCGCCACGTTCAGGCCCTGCTGCGCCTCGGGGATCGCGCAGCCGCAGATGATGTCCTCGATCGCGTTCGGATCGAGCCCCGGCACCGCCGCGAGCGCCGCCTTGAGCGTGGTCGCGAGCAGGTCGTCGGGACGGTGATTGCGGAAATAGCCGCGGTGCGACTTGCCGATGGGCGTGCGGGTGGCGGCGACGATGTAGGCGTCTTGGACTTGCTTCATGGAAGGCTCCTGGATTGGGCTCCTTCCCCCTCTGGGGGAAGGTCGGGATGGGGGCACGCGGCCGTCAACTCGGCAAGCCGGTTGACGATCGCCTGCAGCACCCCTTCAAAGTTGACAAGCGGATCGTTCGATCCGAAACGCAGTACGTCGAATCCCTGTGCGCGCAAGAAAGCGTCGCGCCGGGCGTCGTAGCCAGCCTGCGCCTGATGTTGCGATCCGTCGAGTTCGACGATCAGCTTGGGACCGAGGCACGCGAAATCGGCGATGTAGTTGCCAAGCGGATGCTGCCTGCGGAACTTCACTCCCAGTTGCTCACCGCGCAGTCCGCTCCAGAGCTTGCGCTCGGAGTCGGTCATCTCGCGCCGCAGCATGCGGGCGTTCTGTCGCGCGTCGGAAGTGGATTGGTTTTGCATGGGCCGCTTGCCCCCATCCCGGCCTTCCCCCAGAGGGGGAAGGAGAAGGACGGGCATCGCTCGTATCAGTTCCGTACCGGCTTCCCCGTGCTCAGCATCCCCATGATGCGTTCCTGCGTCTTGGGATGCACGATCAGCGAGCAGAACGCCTTGCGTTCCAGCGCCATCAGGTATTCCTCGGTCACGAGCGAGCCCGCGTCCACGTCGCCGCCGGTCACCACTTCGGCGATCAGGCTCGCGATGTGGAAGTCGTGCGCGCTGATGAAGCCGCCGTCGCGCA
>CBHTTS010000087.1:0-17247 GCA_966095775.1 uncultured Variovorax sp.
CACGGCGCCGCGGTGCTGATCGAGGCGCCGCGGCGCCTCTATGCCGAGGCCGGCGCCGAGGCCGCGCAGGGCGGCTGGCTGGTCGTCGCCGACATGCCGCCCGAAGCCGACGGCCGTCACGGCGAGCCCTTCACGGGGGATGCCGGCCGGCTGCTCGACAACATGCTGCGCGCGCTGCGGCTGCACGACGGCGCCCGGCCCGTGCACCTGATGCGCACCCACCGCGGCGTCGCCGCCGGCCGCCCCGGCAGCCCGCAGCCGATGGCCGAGGCCTTCGAGGCGCAGGCCGCCGCGCTCGCGCCGCGCGTGGTGCTCGCGATGGGCCCGCTCGCGGCGCAGAGCCTGATGCAGAGCGCCGAGCCGCTCGGCAAGCTGCGCGGCCGCGCGGTTGCGCTGCCGCTGGCGGGCGGCATCGCGGTCGTGGCCACCTACCACCCGGCCTACCTGCTGCGCAACCCGGCCGACAAGGCGCGCGCCTGGGCCGACCTGTGCCTCGCGGCCGAGCAACTGCAGCCGGCGGCGTCCGCGGGCTGAGCGGTGCGGGCGGGTCCTTAAAATCGGACCCCATGACCTTCCTAGACCAGCTGGCCAGCGCACAGCAACAAAACGGTTCGATGCTCTGCGTGGGCCTCGATCCGGAGCCAGCCAAGTTCCCGGGCGCGCTGAAGGGCGACGCGAGCCGCATCTTCGACTTCTGCGCCCGCATCGTGGACGCGACGGCCGACCTGGTGATCGCCTTCAAGCCGCAGATCGCCTACTTCGCGGCGCACCGCGCCGAAGCCCAGCTCGAGCAGCTGATGGACCACATGCGCCGCAACGCGCCCCATGTGCCGGTGATCCTCGACGCCAAGCGCGGCGACATCGGCTCCACCGCCGAGCAGTACGCGATCGAGGCCTTCGAGCGCTACGGCGCCGACGCGGTGACGCTGTCGCCGTTCATGGGCTTCGATTCGGTGGCGCCGTACCTCAGGCACGAAGGCAAGGGCGCCTTCCTGCTCTGCCGCACCAGCAACCCCGGCGGCTCCGACCTGCAGGGCCAACGCCTCGCCGGCATCGACGGCCAGCCCTTCCTCTACGAGCACGTGGCGCGGCTCGCGCAGGGCCCGTGGAACCTCAACGGCCAGCTCGGCCTCGTGGTGGGCGCGACCTATCCGGCCGAGATCGAGCGCGTGCGCGAACTCGCGCCCACGGTGCCGCTGCTGATCCCGGGCGTCGGCGCCCAGGGCGGCGATGCGGTCGCCACCGTGCGCGCCGGCTGGCGGCCCGAGGCGCCGATCATCGTGAACTCCTCGCGCGCGATCATCTACGCCTCGTCGGGCGACGACTTCGCCGAGGCCGCGAAGGCGGCCGCGCGCGCCATGCGCGACACCCTCGAGGCGGCCAAGCCCTGAGCGTCAGTTTCGGCGCAGGCGGGTGAAGGCCTCGAACTCCCAGTTGCGCATCCCGAGCAGCAGCGTGTAGCCCTCGCGGTCCTTGGCCGCGAGCTTCTGGTCGGTCTGGTGCTGCTGCGCGAAGTCCTGCGCCACCCGCTGCAGGCGCTCGAGGAAGGCCGGCGCGAGCGAGCGGCTGATCTGCCCGTGCACCAGCAGCAGCCCTTCGGCCGGGCCGTCGAAGCCGCCCGCGTAGTAGTCGAGCACCACGTTCTCGCGGAAGAACTCCATCACCGGACCGTGCGGCCGCCAGCGGAAGGTCTTGGCGAGCTTGAGCCGGTAGCGGTTGAGCGGGCGCAGCTCGATGATGCCGATGCGGTCGAGCTGCGCGAGGAAGCCGATGCACTCGGCCTCGCTGATCCGGTAGGCTGCGACGATCTGCTCCAGCGTCCACTGGCTCAGCACGCTGATCGCCACCAGCAGCAGCCGCTTGTCCTTGACGACCGCCTTCTCCTGCTCGTGCGTGAGCTCCTTGAGCAGCGGCTGGGCGTCCGCCACGCGGCGCGCCAGCTCGGCGAAGTCGATCTTGAGCGCGCGGCAGATCGCATCGACGCGCGACAGCGGCATGTCGCTCTTGGCGAGCATGCGCTTGACGCTGGATTCCGCCATGTCGAGCGAGCGCGCGAGGTCGGCGTAGGTCATGCGGGCGTTCTTGAGTTCTTGCTTGAGGGCCTGGACGAGGTCGACGGTGGTGCTCATGAAGAAGAGGGCGGAAGGCGGGAGGGTATTAGGAAGAGATACCAAGAGGGTTGAATCCTGGCCTCGTATCGATTCTCGATGCCCGCGAGAGGACTGGCAACTAAATTCCGCGGCTCCGTTCCACCCACCCCACGAGGCCGCCATGCCCCTGCCCACCCTCAGCCGCCGCGAACGCGGATTGCTCTTCACCTTCGCGCTGCTCGCGCTCGTCGCCTGCCTCGGGCCGGAGCTGCCGGCCGCGGAGGTCGCGATCGCCTCGGTGTTCGCCGACGGCCGCAGCTGGCACGGCCTGCCCAACGCCATGGACGTGCTGAGCAACCTGCCGTTCCTGGTGATCGGCGGCTGGGGGCTGTACCGCCTGCACCGCATCGACCGGGCCCACCAGGAGGCGCTCGAGCTGTTTCCGCTCGCCCCGCCGGCCAACGACCCGCCCGACAACACGCTCGACTGCGCCTGGCTGTTCTTCGCGGGCCTGATCGCCACCGCCGCGGGCTCGGCCTTCTACCACCTGATGCCCGAGGCGCCGCGGCTCGCGGCCGACCGCGCCGGCATGGCCGTGGCCTTCGCAGGGCTGATCGGGATCGCGGTCTGCGAGCGCGTGAGCCAGCGCGCGGGCTGGCCCGCCGCCTGGTTCGTGCTGACGGCCGGGCTGCTCGCGGCCGAGGTGTTCCATGAAACCGGCAACGTGCTGCCGTGGGCGGTGGTGCAGTTCGGCGGCATGGCGCTGGTGCTGACGCTCGCGCTGGCGCGGCCGATGCCGCAGGCGGTCGGGCTGCGGCTGGGCTGGGTGATCTTCTTCTACGCGCTGGCCAAGGCCTTCGAGCTCGCCGACCATGCGATCTACGACGCCACCGGCCACCTGATCTCGGGCCACACGCTCAAGCACCTGAGCGCCGCGCTGTCGGGCCTGCCGGTGCTGCGCGCGCTCGGCGCGATGGAGAAGGGCTGGCGCGCCGGCCTGCTGCGGCACAATCCCGACCCAGCCGCCGTAGCGGCATGAGGAGAACCCGTCGCATGACCCATCCCGCTGCCGCCGCCGCTCCCGCGGCCTCCGACGCGAACGAGCACGCCAACCAGTTCGCGCTTCTCCGGCAGCGGCGCTTCGCGCCCTTCTTCTGGACGCAGTTCGCGGGCGCGGCGAACGATAACCTGTTCAAGTTCGCCTTCACCGTGATGGTGACCTACCAGCTCCAGCTGAGCTGGATGCCGCCCGCGATGGCGGGGCTCGCGATCGGCGCGCTGTTCATCCTGCCCTTCCTGCTGTTCTCGGCCACGGCCGGGCAGCTCACCGACAAGTTCGACAAGACGAAGATGATCCGCTTCGTCAAGAACCTCGAGATCGCGATCATGCTGATCGCGGCCTGGGGCTTCGTGCGCGCCGACGCGGTGGTGCTGCTCGGCTGCGTGTTCCTCATGGGCCTGCATTCCACGCTGTTCGGGCCGGTCAAGTTCGCCTACCTGCCGCAGGTGCTCGATGCGCGCGAGCTCACGGGCGGCAACGGCATGGTCGAGATGGGCACCTTCGTCGCGATCCTGCTCGGCCAGGTCGCGGGCGGGCTGCTGGTGGCGATGCCGCAGGTGGGGCACAACGCGGTGGCGCTGGCCTGCGTGCTGCTCGCGCTGGTCGGGCGCGCCACGGCGCAGGCGGTGCCGCCGGTCGGCGCGACCGACCCGGGCCTGGTGATCAACTGGAACCCATTCAGCGAGACCTGGCGCAACCTCAAGCTCGCGCACGGCAACATCGTGGTGTTCCGCTCGCTGCTCGGCATCTCGTGGATGTGGTTCTTCGGCGCCGTGTTCCTGAGCCAGTTCCCGAGCTTCGCCAAGGAGGTGCTGCACGGCAACGAGCAGGTCGCCTCGCTGCTGCTGGTGGTGTTCTCCGTCGGCATCGGCATCGGCTCGCTGCTGTGCGAGACGCTGAGCCGGCGCCAGGTGGAGATCGGCCTGGTGCCGCTGGGCGCGATCGGCATGAGCGTGTTCGCGATCGACCTCTACTTCGCCTCGCGCGCGCTGCCGCCCTCGGCCGGCATGGGGCTCGCGGCCTTCGTCGGCCAGCCCGCGCACTGGCGCGTGATGGCCGACCTGGCGCTGCTGTCGCTGTTCGCGGGCCTCTACAGCGTGCCGATGTACGCGCTGATCCAGCTGCGCAGCCAGCCCACGCACCGCGCGCGCATCATCGCGGCCAACAACATCCTCAATGCGCTGTTCATGATCGCGAGCTCGGTCATCGCGGGCGCGCTGCTCGGCGCGGGCTTCACGATCCCGCAGATCTTCCTCGTCACCGGCATCGCGAACGCGCTCGTGGCGTTCTACATCTTCATGCTGGTGCCCGAGTACCTGCTGCGCTTCATCGCCTGGGTGCTGTCGCACTTCGTCTACCGCTTCCGCATCCGGGGCGAGGAGCACATTCCCACCGAGGGCGCCGCCGTGCTGGTGTGCAACCACGTGAGCTTCATCGACGCGATCCTGCTGATGGCGGCGAGCCCGCGGCCGATCCGCTTCATCATGGACCACCGCATCTTCCGGGTGCCGGTGCTCGGCTGGCTGTTCAGGCTCGCCAAGGCGATCCCGATCGCGCCGCAGAAGGAGGACGCCGCGGCCTACGAGGCGGCCTTCGCCAAGGCGCTGCAGGTGCTGCGCGAGGGCGACCTGCTCGCGATCTTTCCCGAGGGCGCGATCACGCGCGACGGCCGGCTGCAGCCCTTCAAGGGCGGCGTGGTGAAGATCATCGAGAGCGCGCGCGCCGAGGGCATCGAGCCGCCGGTGGTGCCGATGGCGCTGACCAACCTCTGGGGCTCGTACTTCAGCCGCATCGAGCTGCGCGGCGGCCAGAACGTCGCCATGGTCAAGCCCTTCCGGCGCGGCTTCTTCAGCCGCGTGGGCCTGCACGTGGGCCACGCGGTGCCGCCGGTGGACGTGCAGCCCGAGGCGCTGCAGCAGCGCGTGAGCCGCCTGCTGGCGGCCGAGTAGAAGTATCTCTTTTCGATACCTCCGGCCTTCGAAACCGGAACTGGTTGAAGAATCCGAGCCCCGCGGTGGGGGAGCGACAGATCATTCGCTCACCTTCACTACCGCCGCGAGGCTTTCATGCAACCCTTCCCTTCCACCACCGTTTCGATCCAGCGCGACACGCGGGCCTGGCAGCTCCAGGTCTGGGCTTCGTTCGCGATCGCCGTGTTCCTCTGCGCCACCGGCCTGAGCTGGCTGCCGGGCGAGGCGCTGGACCGTGCGTTCATGGTGATGGGCTACGTGTTCTGCCTCAGCACCGCCTTCATGCTGGCGAAGTTCGTGCGCGACAGCCAGCAGGCCGAGGCCGGCACCGCCGAGCGCCGCGACGTGCCGATGTGGCGCCTCGTGGTCTGGGGCAGCTTCTTCACCGCCATGAGCCTCACGGGCTGGGGCCTGGTGCGCATGGAGATCAACGAGGCCTACAAGGCCTTCCTGGGCGTGAGCTGGCTGTTCCTCATCAGCGCGGCCTTCACGCTCGCCAAGACGCTGCGCGACCGCCACGAGGCCGACCTGATCGAAGCCCGCCTGCAGGGCCACCGCACCGCCCGCCAGGAAGCCGCCGCCGAGTGAGCCGCGCACGCCGTCCGTTCCATCCCCAACTTCCGCGAAAGACCATCATGAAGAAGTCCATGCTTTCCGTCCTGGCCGCCGTCTGCACCGTGTTCGCTGGCGCCACGCTTCCCCTCCATGCCCAGGCGCGCAACGACGCGTCGGAGGCCTCGGCGGCGCTGTCGCTGCTGCCCGTGGGGTCGGTGGTCGGCGCCGCGTCGGCCGTGGGCGCCTCGGCGACCGCCGTGGTCGCGCTGCCGGCCGCGCTCTCGGTCGGCGGCTCGGTGCTCACCGTCGTGGCCGTCGAGGCCGCGGCCGACGGCACGGTCTACCTGCTCGAGCGCGCCTCGGACGGCGCACGCGCCAGCGTCAAGGTCGCGGGCCGCGCGGCCGACGGCGTGTCGGCCGCGGTCGGCACCAGCGTGACCGTCAGCGTCATCGGCACCGGCGTCGTGCTCTCGACCGCGGGCGAGGTGCTGGCCTTCGTGCCCAATGCGATCGGCCGCGCGCTGCTGCACAACGAGAGGCTGTCGTGAAGCGCGTTCTGTTCCGCGCGCTGCTCGCGCTCGCGGTGGCGCTGCCGCTCGCGGCGCAGGCCGGTCGCTCGTGCCAGGAGGCCCGCCCCGACGCCGCGGCGATCGTCCAGGGCATGCAGCTGGCCCAGCGCACCTCCGAGCGGCTCGATGCCAGCGGCGCACGCGTGGTGCTGATCGCGCGCGCCGGGCAGGACCTCGGCAAGTACGGCCTGCGCTACTCGCACCTGGGCATCGCCTACAAGACCGACGACGGGCCGTGGCGCGTGGTGCACAAGCTCAACCACTGCGGCACGGCCGTGGCCGCGATCTACCGCCAGGGGCTGGGCGAGTTCTTCCTCGACGACCCGTGGCGCTACGAGGCGGCCTGGTCGGTGCCGACGCCGCAGGTGCAGGCGCAGCTGCTCGCGATGCTGCAGGCGCCGGCCGCGCGCGTCACGCGCCTGCACGTCGCGCCCTACAGCATCGTGAGCTATGCCTGGGGCCAGAAGTACCAGCAGTCGAACCAGTGGGCGATCGAGACGCTGGCCGCCGCGATGGAGCCGGCGACCGTCGCCGGCCGGGCGCAGGCGCAGGCCTGGCTGCAGTTCAAGGGTTACGCGCCCACCACCCTGCGGCTCGGTCCGCTCACCCGGCTCGGCGGCCGCGTGGGTTCGGCCAACGTGGCTTTCGACGATCATCCGAACGAGAAGCGCTTTTCGGACCGCATCGAGACCGTGACGGTCGATTCGGTGTTCGAATGGCTGCCGCGCGCGGGGCTCGGCGCGGCGCCGGTGGTGCTGAAGCTGTAGGCCGGGCGTGCGTCGAAAGAACATCGAAAGAACAAGAGGAGAAGTGCAATGAGCAAATCGTTGAGGTTGTCGGAGAAATGGTTCCGCCGCGGGCTCTGGCTCGTGGCGCTGGTGTTCGCGAGCTTCCTGATCGGGCTCGGCGGCACCGTGGTGGGCGACCTGCCGCAGGTCGAGCGGGCGCTGCAGCTCGACGACTTCATCGACCGGCCCGCGGCCGAGCCGCTGCGTGCCGCGATCAAGGCCTCCGAGGAAGCCGAGCTCGCGGCCACGCGCGAGCTCGACCAGATCCAGCTGCAGCTCAACGCGGCGCGGCAGGCCAGCAGCAACGCGCGCGAGACCTTCGGCAACTGGATCGCCACGCGCCGCGCGACCGCGCAGCCCGACCAGGACCCGGAGCTGATCGCGCGCACCCGCGCGCTCGACGCGCTGAAGCAGAAGGAGGACGAGATCCAGCGCAAGCTCGACGCGCAGCGCAAGATCGTGCTCGACGCGCGGCAGTCGGAGCAGCGATCGCGCGCCGCGCTCGCGGTGCTCGAGCGCGCGGCGCAGGAGAAGCTCGAGGCCGAGTACCGGCGCGTCGAACTGCGCGTGTTCGGCTACCGGCTCGCGCTCACGCTGCCGCTGCTCGTGATCGCGGGCTGGCTGTTCGTGAAGAAGCGCAAGAGCACCTACTGGCCGTTCGCCTGGGGCTTCATCCTGTTCGCGCTGTTCGCCTTCTTCGTCGAGCTCGTGCCGTACCTGCCGAGCTACGGCGGCTACGTGCGCTACGTGGTCGGCATCGTCGTGACCGTGCTGGTGGGACGCTACGCGATCGTCGCGCTCAACCGCTACCTCGCGCGGCAAAAGGCGGCCGAGCAGCAGCCCGACCCGGTGCGGCGGCAGGAGCTCAGCTACGACACCGCGCTCGCGCGCCTCGCCAAGAACGTGTGCCCGGGCTGCGAGCGGCCGGTGGACCTGAAGAACCCCGAGATCGACTTCTGCCCGCATTGCGGCATCGGCCTGTACGACCGCTGCGGCCACTGCAGCACGCGCAAGAGCGCGTTCTCGAAGTTCTGCCACGCCTGCGGCACCACGGCCTCGGCCGCGCCGCAGCCGGGCTGAGCGGTCACGTCACGCGGCTCAGGTCCAGCCCGCGTCGACGACGAAGTCCTGCGCGGTGCACATGCGCGAGTCGTCGGCCGCGAGGAACAGCGCCATCGCCGCGATGTCCTCGGCCATCACGCGGCCCGGCAGGCACTGGGCCGCGTCGATCTCGGCCGCCGACTCGGGCTTGACCCAGAGCCGGAGCTGCCGCTCGGTCATCACCCAGCCCGGCACGATCGAATTGACGCGGATGTTCTGCTTGCCCAGGTCGCGCGCGAGCGAGCGCGTGAGGCCGCGCGCGGCCGCCTTGCAGGCCTGGTAGACCGGGTAGCCGCGGCCCTTGATCATCCAGCTGATCGAGCCGAAGTTGATGATCGAGCCGCCGCCGAGCGCGCGCATGTCGTCGGCCACCGCCTGCGCGGCGAAGAACTGGTGCTTGAAGTTGACGGCCACGAGGCGGTCGAAGTCCTCGTCGGTCACGTCGGCCATCTCGTGCCGGCGGTCGTTGGCCGCGTTGTTGAGCAGCACGCCGACGGGCCCGAAGTGCGCGCGCACCGAGGCGATGGTGGCGGCCAGCGCCGCCGTGTCGGTCACGTCGCAGGGCAGGAAGAGCGCGGGATGCTCCCCGCGCAGCTGGCCCGCGAGCGCCTGGCCCGCGGCGGTGTCGAGGTCGCAGAAGCCGACCTTGGCGCCCTGCGCATGGAAGGCGCGCACCAGCGATTCGCCGATGCCGCTCGCGCCGCCCGAGATGAACACGGTGCGGTCGGCGAGCGAGGGATAGCGCGCGGTGTAGGCGGACGGGGTGGAGGCAGTGGTCATGGCAAGAGGATCGGCAGCCGTGGAACGGCAAGGGTAGCGCGGATCGCCGGCCGGCGCGCGGCCTATGCCGGACCTGGCCGGATGCCGCGCGCGCTATGGCTTCCGGCGGGTTCGCAGCAGGCCGTCCGCTCGCTACGCTTGCCTTCCATGACAACCCTCCACCGCCGCCGCGAGGCCTTCGCCGGTCTCGCGCTCCTTCCGTTGGCCGCTGCCGTGCGCCCTGCCAGGGCCCAGGCGGCGGCGCCCGTCCAACTCTTCAAGCTGGTGTCGCCGCGCGACGAGATCGTGGTCGGCGTCGAGGCCGCGCAGCTCGGCCCCGGCGCCGGCCCGGGCGTGCAGCGCCTGGCCGAGCTGCTGGCCGCCAAGGGCCAGCTCACGCTCTGGCAGTACGCCTCGCAGAAGGACCCGGCCGGCGCGCTCGTGCAGGCGCCGCTCAGGCAGGTCGCGGTGTTCAGGAGCGAGCTGCTGCGCATCGAGCCCTACAGCACGCCGCTGCCGGTCAAGGCGCCCGCGGCCGCGAAGTAGGCTTCAGCGGGCCTACACGCCGCGCGCGCGGTCGGCCTTGAAGCGGGCGCGGAACTCGGCGAAGGTGCCGGCCTCGAGCGCCTCGCGGATCTCGCGCATCAGGTTCAGGTAGTAGTGCAGGTTGTGGATGGTCGTGAGCATCGGCCCGAGCATCTCGGCGCAGCGGTCGAGATGGTGCAGGTAGGCGCGGCTGAAGCCGTCGCGTCCGCCGTCGTTCCAGGCCACGCCCGAGGCGCCCGCGCAGGCATGGCAGGTGCAGCTCGGGTCGATCGGCTGCGGATCGCTCTTGTGGCGCGCGTTGCGCATCTTGAGGTCGCCGAAGCGCGTGAACAGCGTGCCGTTGCGCGCGTTGCGCGTGGGCATCACGCAGTCGAACATGTCGACGCCGTCGGCCACGCCCTGCACCAGGTCCTCGGGCGTGCCCACGCCCATCAGGTAGCGCGGCTTGTGCGCCGGCAGCCGGTGCGGCGTGTGGGCCATGATGCGCAGCATCTCCTCCTTGGGCTCGCCCACGCTCACGCCGCCGATCGCGTAGCCGGGGAAGTCCATCGCCACCAGCGCGGCGAGCGACTCCTCGCGCAGGTGCTCGAACATGCCGCCCTGGACGATGCCGAACAGCGCGTTCGGGTTCGCGAGCCGCTCGAACTCGTGCTGGCAGCGCTTCGCCCAGCGCAGGCTCAGTTCCATCGAATGGCGCGCCTCGGCCTCGGTCGTGATGTGGCCCTTGGTGTCGTAGGGCGTGCATTCGTCGAACTGCATCACGATGTCGCTGTTGAGGATGGTCTGGATCTGCATCGAGACCTCGGGCGTGAGGAACAGCTTGTCGCCGTTCACGGGCGACGCGAACTTCACGCCCTCCTCGCTGATCTTGCGCATCGCGCCGAGCGACCAGACCTGGAAGCCGCCCGAGTCGGTGAGGATCGGCTTGTTCCATTTCTCGAAGCCGTGCAGCCCGCCGAAGCTCGCCATCACGTCGAGGCCCGGGCGCATCCAGAGGTGGAAGGTGTTGCCGAGGATGATCTGCGCGCCCATCTCCTCGAGGCTGCGCGGCATCACGCCCTTGACGGTGCCGTAGGTGCCCACGGGCATGAAGATCGGCGTCTGCACCACGCCGTGGTTGAGCGTGAGCGTGCCGCGGCGCGCATGGCTCGTCGGGTCGGTCTTCAGCAGTTCGAACTTCAGGCGGGGCAGGGTGGTGGTGTCGGTCATTTCCGGGGGGTGCCGCCGGCGTCCGGCAGCAGCATCAGGATGGTTCGGTTGAAGTCCTCGACCGCGAGCAGGCGGCCCTGCCGGTCGACGGTGATGCCGGTGGGGCGGCCCATCGGGCGCACGCCGGCCTTGGGCGCCCAGCCCGCGAGCCACTCGATCGGCTTGCCCGCGGGCAGGCCGCGCGCGTCGAGCTTGAAGCCCACCACGCGGTGGCCCGGCGGCTGGTGGCCGCGCCACGCGACCAGCAGCTGGCCCGCGAAGGGGCTGCCGGCGGGGCCGGTGATCATCTGCAGCGGCGCCGCGTGCGCGGGCCAGAGCATCAGCGGCGCCTCGGTCGCGCCGCAGTCGTGGCGCTTCTCGTAGCCGCGCGCGGGCTGGCGGTTGCCCACGCAGTAGGGCCAGCCGTAGTCGCGGCCGGCCTGCAGCCGGTTGAGCTCCTCGGGCGGCTGGCCGACCTCCTCGTAGTCGATCGAGTTCTCGCCCTGCAGCACCGTGCCCTTGGCGGGGCCGTCGGGCAGCACGACCAGCGCGACCGAATTGCGCAGGCCGGTGGCGAAGGGCTTGAAGCTCTGCAGCTTGCGGTCGGGCCCGGCGAACACCGCCTCGTAGACCGCCGCGCGCGGCGTCGGGCCCGCGCGTTCGGGGCAGGGCAGCGGGTACTGCTTCGCGGCGTCGCGGCAGGCGTCGGTGTCGGAACCCACGTTGACGTAGAGCCGCCCGTCGGGCGCGAAGGCCAGCTCCTTGAGCGGATGCGTGCCGTCGCCCGGCAGCGCGTCGATCACGGCCTCGCGCTGCAGCGCGGCGCCGGGCGCGGGCACCGGCGTGCGCCAGATCGCGTTCGATTCGCCGACGTAGACCTTGCCCTCTGGGCCGATCACCAGACCGAGCGGCCGGTCGAGCCGCTCCGCCAGCACGCTGAAGCGCGCGCGCCGCGGCGCGGGGCCGTCGGCGGGCAGCGTCATCTCGAGCAGCCGGCCGCGGCGCGGCTCCCACGAGCCCATGTCGACCACCCAGTAGCGGCCCGGCGCCACCTCGAGGATGCGCCGCGGCGCGCGCAGCCCCTCGGCCTCGTCGGCCAGCAGCGCCACGCAGGTGCCCGCGGGGCTCGCGATGTCGAGCCGCGCGAAGTCGCCGCAGCGGCCCTGCGACGTGTAGCCGCGTGCATGGCCGGGCAGCGCCGCGCCGAAGGCGAGCGCGGCGGCCAGGACGCGCAGGGCGAGGGCTGTTTTCATGTCGGTGCGCGCGCCAGCAGCATGGCGTCGCCGTAGCTGAAGAAGCGGTAGCGCTCGGCGATCGCATGCGCATAGAGCGCCATCACGTGCGCGTAGCCCGCGAAGGCCGAGACCAGCATCATCAGCGTGCTCTTGGGCAGATGGAAGTTGGTCACGAGCAGGTCGACGTGCGCGAAGGCGAAGCCCGGCGTGATGAAGATGCGGGTGTCGCCGCTCGCCTCGCCGCTTCGGGCCCACGATTCCAGCGTGCGCACGGTGGTGGTGCCGACGGCGACCACGCGGCCGCCGCGCGCCTTGCACTCGGCGATCGCGCGCTGCGTGGCCTCGGGCACCTCGTAGCGCTCGGCATGCATCTGGTGCTCGGCGATGTTTTCGGTCTTCACGGGCTGGAAGGTGCCCGCGCCGACGTGCAGCGTCACGTTCGCGCGCTGCACCCCGCGGGCCTCGAGCGCGTCGAGCAGCGCCTCGTCGAAATGCAGCGCCGCCGTGGGCGCCGCCACCGCGCCGGGCACGCGCGCGAACACGGTCTGGTAGCGCCGCTCGTCCTCGGCCGAGTCGGTGTGCGTGATGTAGGGCGGCAGCGGCACGTGGCCGCAGCGCTCCATCAGCATGTAGGGGTTCTCGTCGGTGTCGCTCTCGAAGGCGAAGCGGAACAGCGCGCCGTCCTCGTCGGGCCAGCGCCCGAGCAGCGTGGCGCGGAAGCCCGGACCGTCGCCGCCCGCCATCTGCAAGGTGGTGCCCACGGGCGGCTTCTTGCTGACCTTCATGTGGGCCACCACCTCCTGGCCCTGCAGCACGCGCTCGACCAGCAGTTCGAGCTTGCCGCCGGTCGGCTTCTCGCCGAACAGGCGCGCCTTCACGACGCGGGTGTCGTTGAAGACCAGCAGATCGCCCGCGCGCAGCAGCGAAGGCAGGTCGCGGAAGATGCGGTCGGCGGGGGTTGCCCCCGTGCCGTCGAGCAGGCGGGAGGCGGTGCGCTCGGGCGCGGGATGCTGCGCCACGAGCTCGGGCGGCAGGTCGAAATCGAAATCGGAAAGCGTGAAGTCGCGCATGGTGCTTGAGGGCCGGACGGGCCCGTTCCAAGAAGGTGGCCGCGAAGGGCCGACGGGAGAGCGAGGCCGGGATTGTCCCACGGCCAGCAGACGGGCAGCCACCGCCAGGTCGCAAGAGCGGTCGAGCGGGGGGCGGCGAGGCAGAATCGGCCCATGGTCGATACACATGCAGCGCGCGTTCCGGGAGAGGCGGGGCCGGCGCCCGGTCCCTCCGAGGGCGAGCTCTTCAAGAAGATCCTGGGCACTGCCTGGCAGGGCCTGCATGCCGACATCCGCCGGCGCTTCGACAAGAACCCCTCGCCCGGCAGGGCACTGCACTACCTCGGCACGCTGAGCGAATTGCGCTGCTCACGCTTCGGCAAGCTGCTGGGCCATCTCACGCAGCCGCTGATCCAGGGCGCGCTGATCCCCTACAGCGACGCCGGCTTTCCGGTCGAGATCCAGGTTTACGCGAAGCCCGGCGATCCCGCGATCTACAAACAGCGCATCTACCGGCTGCACGGACGCCGGCCGATCCGGTTCACCAGCTTCATGCGCGAGAGCGAGCGCGGCGAGGTGCTCGAATACGTCGGCATGGGCCTGGGCATGAAGCTGGTGCTCAGCGTGGAGAACGGCAGCCTGCATTTCCAGAGCGACGGCTACTTCTGGGACCTGTTCGGCTGGCGCCTGCCGCTGCCGGACCTGCTCACGCCGGGGAAGACCTTCCTCTGGCACCACAACGAGACGCCCGAGCGCTTCAACATCCGCATCGAGATCCGCCACCGGCTGATGGGTACCACCTTCACCCAGGTCGGCGCGTTCAAGGAAGTGCCCGCACCCGCATGATCGACACCCACCTGCTGGCGCTGCAGCTGATGGCGGTCCAGGGCGCGCTGGGCGCCTTCGACACGCTCTACCACCACGAGGGCACCGAGGCGCTGCCGCGGCGCGCCACCGCCGGGCGCGAACTGGCGATCCATGCGACGCGCTCGTCGATCTACTGTCTGCTGTTCATCGGACTCTCGTCGTGGGCCTGGCATGGCGCCTGGGCCTGGGTGCTGCTCGCGGTGTTCGGCGTCGAGATCGTGCTCACGCTGTGGGACTTCGTGGTCGAGGACCGCAGCCGGCTGCTGCCGGCGACCGAACGGGTCACGCACACGGTGCTGGCCATCAACGCGGGCGCCTTCATCGCGCTGCTGGCGCTGGCCGCGGTCGGCTGGGCCGCCGAGCCGACCGCGCTGGCCTGGCGGCCGCAGGGGTGGCTCGGGGCCTTCCTCGCGCTGTGCGGCGTGGGCGTCGGGCTGTCGGGACTGCGCGATGCCTTCGCGGCGCGCGCGCTGCGGCGGCGCCAGCGCCAAGCGCAGGCGCGCGACGGCGAGGCGCCGGTGCGTCTCGGAACGCGGCCGCGGCGCGTGTTGGTCACAGGCGGCACGGGTTTCATCGGCCAGATCCTCGTGCGCCATCTGCTGGCTGACGGCCACGTCGTCACGGTCTGGACGCGCGACGCGCGCTCGGCGGCCTGGAACTTCGGCGGCGCGGTGCGCTGCGTGCAGTCGCTGTCTGACCTGCCGGCGGCCGAGGACATCGAGGTGGTCGTCAACCTCGCGGGCGCGCGCATCCTCGGCGCGCGCTGGAGCGAGCGGCGGCAACGGCAGTTGCTGGCGAGCCGCGAGGGCCTGACGCGGCAACTGGTCGCGTGGATGGCCGCGCGCCCGCGCAAGCCCTGGCTGCTGCTCTCGGGCTCGGCCATCGGCTACTACGGCGTGCAGCCGCGGGGCGATGCCACCGCGCTCGACGAGGACGCGCCGCCGCAGGACATCTTCATGTCGCGGCTTTGCCAGCGCTGGGAGCAGGCGGCGCAGGCAGCGGTTGCGCACGGCGTGCAGGTGGCCTGCATGCGTTTCGGCTTCGTGCTGGGCCACCAGGGTTCGCTGCCGCAGCTGCTGCTGCCGGTCCGGTTGGGTTTCGGCGGACGCCTGGGCAGCGGGCGGCAGTGGCTGTCGTGGGTGCACGTGCACGACCTGGTGCGTGCACTTGCCCATGCCTGGACGCTGGTCGAGCGCGAGGGCGGTTCGCCGACCGCGCGGGCCTTCAACGTCACCGCGCCTCAGGCGCTGAGCCAGCACGATTTCACCCGGGTCGCGGCCGCCGTGCTGCGTCGGCCGTGCTGGCTGCCCACGCCGGCCGCGCCGGTCAGGCTGCTGCTTGGCGAGCAGGCCGATCTGCTGCTCGAAGGCCAGCGCGTGGTGCCCGCGCGGCTGCTGGACAGCGGCTTCCGGTTCATGTTCCCAGACGCGCGCAGCGCCTTGACGGACCTTTGCCGTCCGCGCTAGAAGGCCTGTCCGTGCCCGCCAAGAAGAAAGCCTCCCCGACCACCGTCGCACCGCCCGCACCGGGCGCCGCCGCGCCTGCGCCCGCCGGCCCGCCCGGCAGCGGCCCGAGCCAGGTCCAGCGCGCCCTGCGCAAGCTCGGGCTGGTGCGCGACATCGACTTCGCGCTCTACCTGCCGATGCGCTACGAGGACGAGACGCGCATCGTGCGCCTGGCCGACACGCGCGACGGCGACATGGCGCAGATCGAGGCGGTGGTGACCGAGAGCGAGGTGGTGTTCCGCCCGCGCCGCCAGCTGATCGTGACGGTGGACGACGGCAGCGACACCTGCCAGCTGCGCTTCTTCAATTTCTATCCCTCGCAGCAGAAGCAGCTCGCGGTCGGCGCGCGCGTGCGCGTGCGCGGCGAGGTGCGCGGCGGCTTCGTGGGGCGGCAGATGATGCATCCGACGGTCAAGGCCGCGGGCACGGTGCTGCCCGAGGCGCTCACGCCGGTCTATTCGACCGTGGCCGGGCTCGCGCAGCCGGTGCTGCGGCGCGAGGTGCGCTCGGGGCTCGCGCGCGCGGCGCTCGACGAGACCATCCCGGCCTCGGTCGGCCTGCGCGGCGCCTGGGACCTGCGCAGCGCGCTGAACTTCCTGCACTATCCGGCGCCCGACGTGGCCATCGCCACGCTCGAGGACCACAGCCATCCGGCCTGGCAGCGCATCAAGGCCGAGGAGCTGCTGGCGCAGCAGCTGTCGCAACTGCAGGCGCGGCGCGAGCGCGCGGCGCAGCGCGCGCCGGTGCTCGACCCGCGCGCGCGCGCGGCCGCGCCCGGCCGGCGGTCGCTGCACGACGACCTGCTCGGCGTGCTGCCCTTCGGCCTCACGGGCGCGCAGCGCCGCGTCGGCGAGGAGATCACGCGCGACCTGGGGCGCGAGGTGCCGATGCACCGGCTGCTGCAGGGCGACGTGGGCTCGGGCAAGACCGTGGTGGCCGCGCTCGCGGCGGCGCGCTGCATCGACGCGGGCTTCCAGTGCGCGCTGATGGCCCCCACCGAGATCCTCGCGGCCCAGCATTTCGGCAAGCTGGTCGGCTGGCTCGATCCGCTCCTGGCCGAGCGCGGCCTGCGCGTGGCCTGGCTCACCGGCAGCCAGAAGAAGAAGGAGCGCGACACCATGGCCGCCGCGGTCGAGAGCGGCGAGGCCGCGCTCGTGATCGGCACCCATGCCGTGATCTCGGAGAAGGTCGGCTTCCACAACCTCGCGCTCGCGATCATCGACGAGCAGCACCGCTTCGGCGTGGCGCAGCGGCTCGCGCTGCGCGGCAAGGCGCGCGGCGAGCTCGAGCCCCATCTGCTGATGATGAGCGCCACCCCGATCCCGCGCACGCTCGCGATGAGCTACTACGCCGACCTCGACGTCTCCACGCTCGACGAGCTGCCGCCGGGCCGCACGCCGATCGTGACCAAGCTCGTGGCCGAGCACCGGCGCGACGAGGTGATCGCGCGCATCCAGGCGCAGATCGAACAGGGCCGGCAGGTCTACTGGGTCTGCCCGCTGATCGAGGAGAGCGAGGCGGTGGACCTGCGCAACGCCACCGCCACGCGCGACGAGCTGGCCGAGGCGCTCGGCCCGGCCGTGCAGGTGGGCCTGCTGCATTCGCGCATGCCCACGGCCGAGAAGCAGGCGGTGATGGCCGCCTTCACCGCCAACGAGATGCACGTGCTCGTGAGCACCACGGTGATCGAGGTCGGCGTGGACGTGCCCAACGCTTCGCTGATGGTGATCGAGCATGCCGAGCGCTTCGGCCTGTCGCAGCTGCACCAGCTGCGCGGGCGCGTGGGGCGGGGCGCGGCGGCCTCGGCCTGCGTGCTGCTCTATGCGCCCGGCGACAGCGGCCGCGTCGGCGAGGCCGCGCGCGCGCGGCTGCGCGCGATGGCCGAGACCGGCGACGGCTTCGAGATCGCGCGCCGCGACCTCGAGATCCGCGGCCCCGGCGAGTTCCTCGGCGCGCGCCAGTCGG